>JASHUG010000060.1 GCA_030040155.1 Streptosporangiaceae bacterium
GCTGCCGCTGGCCGGATATGACAGCCTTACGCTCCCGTCCATCAGGGCCAGGCTCCGCAGCCTGGACGCGGACCAGCTGCGCGTGCTCGTCGCCTACGAGCGCACCCACGAAGAGCGCTCCGATGTGCTTGGCATGCTCGAGCGCCGGATTGAGAGGCTCGAGACCGGCCGATGACCAGCGCGTCCGGGTCGCCCGAACCGAGGATGACGGGGAAGAGCATGATGAACAGACCGAGGGCTCGCCCGCCTAAGCCGACGCAAGGGCGAGGGCGGCCAGCATGCCGCTAGAGACCTCAGCTGAGTCGCCGGTCCCGGTCAGGACCGTCATGCGGCTGGTCGGTGACTGGATCGGGCGCCTGGGCCGGGTCTGGGTCGAAGGCCAGATCGCAGAGCTGACCCGCCGCGGCGGCACCGTATTCATGACGCTGCGGGATCCGGTCGCGGCGGTGTCGGTGCGGGTGATCTGTGCCGGCTCGGTACTGGACGCGACGCAGCCCGCTCCGGCTGTCGGCGCGCGGGTAGTGATCTGGGCTAAGCCGGAGTTCAACGCGGCCAAGGGCTCGTTCGCTCTGGCCGCCGCCGAGATCCGGGCGGTCGGCATCGGCGAGCTGCTGGCCCGGCTCGAGCGACTGCGGACCGCACTGGCGGCTGAGGGCCTGTTCGCCGCCGAGCGCAAGCGGCGGCTGCCGTTCCTGCCGAACATGGTGGGCCTCATCTGCGGCCGCGACTCAGCCGCGGAGCGGGATGTGCTGCAGAACGCGGCCCGGCGCTGGCCCGCGGTCAGGTTCCGGGTGGAGCAGGTTGCAGTCCAGGGCGCGCGGGCCAGCGAGGAAATCATTGAGGCGCTGCAGCGGCTGGACGCCGACAAGGCGGTCCAGGTGATCATCATCGCGCGCGGCGGCGGCTCGATCGAGGACCTCCTGCCGTTCTCCGACGAGGACCTCGTCCGCGCGGTTGCCGGCTGCACCACGCCCGTGATCAGCGCAATCGGTCATGAACAGGACGTCCCGCTGCTTGACCTGGTGGCCGACGTCCGGGCGTCCACGCCCACAGACGCTGCCAGGCGCGCAGTGCCCGACGTGGCCGAGCAACTCCAGCTGATCAGCCAGCTGCGGGCGCGAGCCCGGCGCGGCCTGCTCGGGCGGCTGGACCGGGAGAGCTCGTGGCTGACCGCGATCCGCTCCCGCCCTGCGCTGGCCAGCCCGCAGCGCGAAGTAGACCGCCGCGAGGAGCAGATACTGAGCCTGTCCGAGCGGGGCCGACTCGCCGTCACCGCCGGCATTGATCGCCATGCTTCCGACGTGGCGCACATCAGGGCCAGGCTCCTCGCGCTCTCGCCCGCGGCCACGCTGCGTCGCGGCTATGCGATTGTGCAGCAGGCGGACGCGAGCGTCGTGACAACTGCCGCCCAGGTCAGCGACGGCGATCCGCTTACCGTTCGATTCGCGGACGATCAGCTGCCCGTCACCGTGGGTCACCAGCCGACAGGCCATTAAGGGAGGAACGAACTCGGGCGTCAGGATCACCGGCCCGCCGGCAGACTGTCGACCGGGGCTCCGCCGGCACCAGCACCGGCTGTACCTTGTTCGCCCGCGGCAGCCGCCCGGCACTACGGGCGGCACTAGGGTAAACCCGTGGCAGACACGAGCGGCGCCGCGGGCGAACCAAGGCCCGGCTTCGAGCAGGCCAGGGACGAGCTGATCGACCTGGTCAAGCGCCTGGAGGCTGGCGGACTGACGCTCGAGCAGTCGCTGGCGCTGTGGGAGCGGGGCGAACAGCTCGCTGTCATCTGTGAGGACTGGCTCGAAGGCGCCAGGGCGAGGATGGCTGCCGCGCTCGCGCGGCGGGAGGACTCGGGCGACGCGGGGGACTCGCCCGCCGCCCCGTTCTGAGCGCCTAAGCGGGCCGCACGCGCAGCCTCGACATGACCTCGAGCACGCCGTCGGCGAGCTGGCGCGCGCTGTCGGCGTCCTCGACCAGCGACACCTTGACGACCGCGAGCATCATCCCCCCGGTCATGACGATGGCGGCGGCCTCGTCAAGCGGCTCGCCGCTGCGCGCGAAGAACTCGGCGTTCTTGCGCACCCAGTCTGCGAGCCGCTCCCGCCAGAGCAGTTCGAACCCCGGCGGACCGTCACCCCGGGCGAACAGGGCGGCCAGTTCGCGCTGCTCGACGCAGACGTCCAGGTAACCGCGAGCGCCAGCGAGGAAAAGCTGCATCGGGTCGGTGACGCCGGAGGCCCTGGCCGCGCGCACCGCGCTTCGGGTCCGGTCCGCGTGCTCGCGGCTCAGTTCCTCGAACAGCGTCAGGTAAAGGTCGGCCTTACCGGAGAAGTGATGGTACAGGCTCCCGACGCTCGCGCCGGCTAGCGCCACGATGTCGGTCACGCCCGCCTGCGCGTAGCCCTCGAGCGTGAACACCTCGCGGGCGGCCGTGAGCAGGCCGCTTCGCGTGGATGTGCCACGGTCAGTGGCCCGTCCGGCGGAAACTGCCTGGTCAGTAGTCATCTCAGCCTGCTGTCTGGGTCAGGAACCACTGCAGGGCGGCCAGCCGCCGGGCTGACCTGTTACATAGGATTCCACCACGGGCCGCCGACAGGGAAGGTGCGTTGGCCATGAGTGATGACCAGGCTGCCCCGGTGCCAGGCGCACAGCCCGGCGCGTCAGCGCTGACCGGCACGCCCGGCGTGGCCGGCGCACCAGGCGTGCCGACCGCCTGGATCGACGAAGACCAGGCCAGTGCCGTGCCGGAGCCGGGGCGGCACGCACCCGACCGGAACCTCGCGCTCGAGCTGGCCAGGGTGACCGAGGCCGGAGCGATGGCCTCGGCGCGCTGGGTCGGCCGCGGGGACAAGAACGGGGCGGACGGGGCCGCCGTCAACGCGATGCGCCAGCTCATCAACACGGTTTCCATGAGGGGCGTCGTGGTGATCGGCGAGGGCGAGAAGGATCATGCCCCGATGCTGTACAACGGCGAGCAGGTCGGAGACGGCACCGGGCCGAGCTGCGATGTCGCCGTCGACCCGATCGACGGCACGCGGCTGACCGCCAACGGCATGCCCAACGCGATCTCGGTCATCGCCGTGAGCGCCCGCGGCTCGATGTACGACCCGTCGGCCGTCTACTACATGACCAAGCTCGTCACCGGGCCCGAGTCAGCCGGCGTGGTCGACATCGACGCACCACCCGCGGTCAACATCGGCGCCGTGGCGAAGGCCAAGGGCTGTTCCGCGTCCGACGTCACCGTCGTCATCCTGGACCGTCCGCGGCACGCCGAGCTCATCAGCGAGGTCCGCGCGGCCGGCGCCAGGATCAAGCTGCTCACCGACGGCGACGTCGCGGGTGCGATCATGGCGGCCCGCGACGGCACCGGAGTCGATCTGCTGCTCGGCGTAGGCGGGACCCCGGAAGGCATCATCGCTGCGTGTGCGATCAAGTGCCTCGGCGGCGTGCTGCTCGCAAAGCTCGCGCCACGCGACGAGGCAGAGCGGGCCAAGGCGCTGGACGCCGGCCACGACCTCAATCGCGTCCTGACCACCGACGACCTGGTGAGCTCCGACGATGCGTTCTTCGCCGCCACCGGAATCACCGACGGCGAGCTGCTAGCCGGAGTGAGATACCGGCACGGCGGCGCCACCACGCACTCGCTCGTCATGCGGGCCAGGTCCGGCACCGTGCGCAACATTTACAGCGAGCACCAGCTATGGAAGGTTGCCTCCTATTCCGCCGTGGACTACGGCTAGGAACAACGACCGCCGGTCGCGCGCTCAGCGGGGCAGGTCGTTGCGCCGGAAGCCGCCGAGCCAGCGGGACTTACGCGGGGATATCACCCGGATCGTGCCGCCTAGCGAGGCGGCCCGCACCTCGATGACCGGCATCCCTGGCGCCGCCTGGCGCGGCGTCTTGTTGATCTTCCGCGTCAGGACTGCGGTTCCGTACGTCTCAACGGTGACGCCATCGGGGACGATGAGCTCCAGCGTCCCAGCCAGCACGGTGGCGTACACCGTGATGCGCTGGCTTTGCAGCAGCGCCTCGCGCAGGTCAAGCATGACCTCGCCGAAGATGGCGACGACGGGCAGCGTCGCGGGCACTACCCACCGGCCATCCCTGGTCTCCCGTGCGAACACGCCCAGGACCGGGGTCCGGCTGTCGAGCCGGAGTGGCTGGGCAGAGGGCTCCGCCAGGTCTGTGGTCAGCAAGGCGAGGTCGCCGAGCGTGACCGCGCTGTAGGCGCGCTCCACCCTCTCGCTGTGCTCGGCGCTGGTGAGCCTGCCGTCCCCGGCGGCCGCGCTGAGCAGCGAAATGACCCGATCCCTGTCCGCGTCGGAGGCACGCAGATCGCGGGGCGCAGGCCTGGACGTCACAATCAGAAGATACTCCAGCCTCCCGTCGGGCGCCCTGGCGAGCGAAGGCTGGGCCCAGGCCAGAAGGCTGCCGGCCACCCGGTGCGGGCAGCCCCGAGCGCCTGTTAGTTTGGCATTAGCAAGTAATAGCACGCGAGCGAGAGGGCAGCCAGTGGGCGAGCCTACGGACACAGCAGATAAGCGCGGCCTGAGGGCCGCGCATTACAAGTGGGTCGCCCTGTCCAACACCACGCTCGGCATGCTCGCCGCGACCGTGAACGCCTCGATCGTCATCATCGCCCTGCCCGCCATCTTCCGGGGCATCAAGCTGGACCCGCTGCAGGCCAGCAACATCAGCTACCTGCTGTGGATGCTGATGGGCTACCTGGTCGTCTCGGCCGTGCTCGTCGTCACGCTGGGCCGCCTCGGCGACATCTATGGCCGGGTGAGGATGTACAACGCCGGGTTCGCGATCTTCGGGCTCGGTGCCCTTGCACTGCCGTTCGACCCGCTTACCGGTCCGGGCGGTGCCCTCTGGCTGATCGGCTTTCGCGTCATCCAGGCCGTAGGCGGCGCGATGCTGATGGCTAACTCTCCCGCGATCCTGACCGACGCATTCCCGTCCAACCAGCGCGGCACGGCCATGGGCATCAACCAGATCGCAGGCATCTCGGGCCAGTTCATCGGCCTTATCCTCGGCGGCGTGCTGGCGGCGGTCGACTGGCGCCTGGTCTTCATCGTGTCGGTGCCCATCGGCGTGGGCGGCACGATCTGGTCCTACCTGAGCCTCAAGGAGGTCGGCGTGCGCACGCCAGCCAAGATCGACTGGCTTGGCAATGTCACGTTCGCGGTCGGCCTGATCATTCTCCTCACCGGCATCACCTACGGCATCCAGCCCTACGGCGGCCACTCGATGGGCTGGACCAGCCCACTGGTGCTCACCGGGCTCTTCGGTGGCGTAGCCCTGCTCGTGCTGTTCTGCGTCATCGAGTCGAGGATCGCTGCGCCGATGTTCGACTTGGGCCTGATGAAGATCCGCGCGTTCGCGGCCGGCATCGGCGCCACGCTGCTGGCAGCCATTGCCCGAGGCGGACTTCAGTTCATGCTGATCATCTGGCTGCAAGGCATCTGGCTGCCGCTGCACGGCTACGCCTACAAGGACACACCACTGTGGTCGGGCATCTATCTGCTGGCGCTGACCTTCGGCTTTGTCGTGTCGGGTCCGCTCTCGGGCTGGCTGTCGGACAAGCACGGCGCCCGGGCGTTCGCATCCGGTGGCCTGCTGGTGTCCGCCCTGGCGTTCGGCGGCCTGCTGCTGATCCCGGTCGACTTCAGCTATCCGGAATTCGCGCTGCTGATCTTCGTAGCCGGGGCCGGCATGGGCCTGTTCTCGGCGCCGAACGCGGCCGCGATCATGAACAGCGTGCCCGCCAAGCAGCGCGGCGCTGCCTCGGGCATGCTGGCCACGTTCCAGAACTCGGGCTTCGTACTGTCGATCGGCGTGTTCTTCTCGCTGATGATCGCCGGCCTGGCCGCGACACTGCCGACGACGCTGACCAACGGCCTGTCGGCCCAGGGCGTACCGCATGCCGTGGCCGCGAAGATCGGTTCGCTCCCGCCGGTGGGCAGCCTGTTCGCCGCGTTCCTCGGCTACAACCCGGTGAAGGAACTGCTCGGGCCGACCGGCGTGCTCGGACACCTGCCGGCCTCGCACGTCGCGCTGCTCACCGGCCAGAGCTTCTTCCCCGGCCTGATCTCGCAGCCGTTCCACCACGGTCTGGTGATCGTCTTCCTCATGGCCATCGGGGTGCTGGTGATCGCCGCGATCGCCTCCGCGTTCCGTGGCGGCCGGTACGTCTACGAGGAGAGCGCGCAGGCGGCTGCGATCGCGGCTGGCTCGGCCACCTCGGCGGCGGGCACCGACATCGTGATCGACGAGATCGCTGCCGAGGAGGCCGACGACGCCCCTGGCCTCGCCAACGGCAACGGGCAAGTCAGCAGCGACGGCCAGGCCCCGCGCGAGGCTATACGGGCCGCGAACAGGCGTGCTACCCCTGATGCATGACCTCACCCGACAGCCTGACCTCACCCGAGGCTGACGTCCCTGTACCGTCCTACGCGCGGGATGCGGTTGCCCGCGCGCTGGCCGCCGACCTCGAGCTCGTCACCTTCCTGTATGCCGACCACGGCGGCGTAATCCGCGCGAAGGCGGCCTCGACGCAGTTCCTGGCCGAGCGGATCGAGAGCGGCATCGGGCACACCGTCGCCATGATGGCCATGACGATGCTGGACACGCTGCAGCCGGTCGAGGGGATGGGACCGGTCGGCGAGGTCCGGATCAAGCCGGATCCGGCCACGCTCGTAGAGCTGCCGTATGCGCCGGGCGCGGGCGCGATGCTCGCCGACCTGATCCGCCCGGACGGCGAGCCGTGGGAGGCGTGCGCCCGCTCCTTCCTCAAGCTGGCCATTGACGAGCTTGCCGTCGAGGGCTACGCGATGTCAGCGGCGTTCGAGCCGGAGTTCACCGTCGGGCAGCGCGTGGCCGACCCGGCCGGCGGCCCGGACCGGCTGGTGCCCGCTGATGACAGCCTCTGCTATTCGGTGACCGGGTTCCACCAGAACTACGACTACGTGATGGAGGTGGTGCGCGCGCTGAACGCGCAGGGCCTCCGGGTCGAGCACTACTACCCCGAGCTGGGCCATGGTCAGCAGGAGATCCCCATCAGGCACGCCGGGGCGCTGCGCGCGGCCGACAATCACGTGCTGTACAGGGAGACGGTGCGTGGCGTTGCAATCCGCCGCGGCCAGTGGGCGAGCCTTGCCCCCAAGCCCATCCCCGACCAGGCCGGCAACGGGGCCCACCTGCATGCCTCCCTGAGCTTGCTGGCCGACGGGACGCCCGCCTTCGCTGACGCCGCCGACTCCTGCGGCCTGTCCGCCACCGGGTACCACTTCATCGGCGGGCTGCTCGCACACCTGCCCGGCCTGCTCGCCCTCACCTGCGGCAGCGTCAACAGCTACCGGCGCTTGCAGCCCCAGTTCTGGAGCAGCGCGTACACGGTGTACGGGATGGACAACAGGGAGGCGGCTGTCCGCATCTGCTCGCCGCTGCGTGGCGACGCCACGAGCTCGGTCAACCTGGAGCTCAAGCCTTCAGACTCCAGCGCGAATCCGTACCTGGCCCTGGGCGGCGTCATCCACGCGGGCCTGGACGGGATCCGCCGCCGGCTCGACCCCGGCGAGGCCGTCAACGTCGACCCGGCCACGATGACGCAGGTGCAGCGGGAGGCAGCAGGCGCACGCCGGCTGCCGCTGACCCTAACCGAGGCACTGGACGCGCTCGCGGCCGATGAGTTGCTCGTGGATGCGCTCGGACCCCTCCGGTCCACTGCTTACC
This sequence comes from Streptosporangiaceae bacterium, assembly GCA_030040155.1. Taxonomy (GTDB): domain Bacteria; phylum Actinomycetota; class Actinomycetes; order Streptosporangiales; family Streptosporangiaceae; genus JAJYUU01. The sequence continues at coordinate 7,741 of JASHUG010000060.1, forward strand.
TGGCCGTCAAGCGAGCCGAGGCGGCTGCGTTCGCCGAGCATGACACCGCGTGGGAGTGCTTCCAGCACTTCCTGCGGTTCTAGGCGCACGGCGTCCGCCTGGCGACGGTGCGGGCCGCCACCGCGACGCGGTGCCAGCCAAGCGCTGACCGCGACAACCGCGGCGATCACCAGCGCCCAGCCGGTGAAGAGCAGCACCGCGGCCACGGCCACGGCCGCGGCAGCCGCGGCGATGCGGACCGAACCCGCCAGGGTCCGAACCGCCGCCAGCATGCAGGTCAGGTAGACCGTCAGGAACAGAGTCGTCGGCATCGTGATCAGCTGCGTCGTCGTCACCAGCCCGGCCGCGCACAGCCCGAGCTCCAGCGAGCCAACCAGGGCGATAATTGCCAGGAACCGCCAGGCCCCGGCACTGCGCGCCGCGGGTGCCGGCCGCAGTTCGCCCCCGGCCCGGGCCGAGCTGGTACCGGCCGAGCCGCTGCCCGCCGCAGCCGCTCCCCGGCGCATCAGGCCAGCCGCCATCGTCATCGCGCCGGTCAGGTAGGCGTTGACGGTGACGAGCGTGAGCACGATCGCGGCTCCGGCCGCCACCACCCGCCCGGCCGGGCCGATCGCGTGCTGCAGCAACTCGGAAACCGGGACGTCATCGCTAGCCTGCCGGCCGATGACGGCGATCACCGCCACCGCCAGGCTGAGGTAGATGGCCGCCGTTACGGCGAACGCCACGGCGATGACTCGCGACAGCCGGGCGGGAGTTGCCAGCCTCGGGGTCAGCGGCGCGACCGCCTCCCAGCCGACGAACGACAGCATCAAGACCGCGGCCGCGCGGCCGATCGCCGACCAGCCGTGCGGCGCAAACGGCGTCCAGTTCGCCGCGCGCGCCGCGTCGGCGGAGCCGGCCACCGCTGTGATCAGCATGACGACCAGCAACGTGACGAGCGCCAGCTGAATCGTGGTGGTCGCCCGCACGCCGCCTAGTGTCAGGCCGGCAACGATCAGCAGCAGCATTGCCGCGACTGCGCTGCGCGCGAGCTGGCCGCCACCGGCCAGGTCCGTCACGTACGTCGCGCCGATCATGCAGACCACCGGCGCCCCGCTGATGACCCCGGCGAGGAAGCACCAGCCGGTCGCGATGCCCGCCCTGCTTCCGAGCCCGGCGGCGGCATAGCCCGTGACGCCGCCGGCCGACGGGTGGGCACGGCCCAGCGCGGCGAACACGGCGGCGAACAGTCCCGACGCAACCAGCAGACCGAGCCAGGCCAGGATCGAGGCGGGCCCCGCTTGCGCGGCGGCCAGGCCCGGCAGCATGAGCAGCCCTGGGCCCAGCAGCGCGCCGATGTACAGCGCGGCAGCGCGGGGAGCGGACAGCAGGGCTGGGCTGCGTTGCGGACTTGAGCGAACCAGGCGGACCGAGCCGGACATGCCTCAACAGTGCAGGAAAACGGTTCGCACACGATGGCAAATATTGCGCCGCAGCCACATTCGCACGCAATCTTTCGCGACTAGTGTTATGCAATGCGCAATGCTATGCCACCACGCCATGTGGACCGGATTGATCGTGCCATCGTTACGCGGCTCCAGGCTGACGGAAGGATCGCGAACGTCGACCTGGCCGAGTCTGTCTCGCTCTCGCCGTCGGCCTGTCTGCGCCGGGTGAAGGCACTGGAATCCAGCGGCATCATCGCTGGCTACCGGGCCGAGCTTGACCGTAACCGCGCGGGGCTCGGGCTGACGGCGTTCATTGAGCTACAAGTGGAGGGCCACTCGCTCGAGACGGCCATGAACATAGCCGAGACGCTCACGACCATCCCCGCGGTCGTGGCGTGCTACCTAGTGTCCGGTTCCGCCGACTTCTTCGTCGAGGCGGCCGTACCCGACCTCGCCGCCTACGAGGACGTGTTGCTCAGCAAGATCCTCGCGATCCCGTCCGTGGTGAGCGCAAGAAGCAGCTTCGCCATCAGGACCTACCTCGGCCGCGGTCCGCTGCCGCTTGACCACTGGCACTGAGGCGGTAGGTGGCTGAGTTCCGGAAGTCTCATTATAGTTAGCTCTGTGAAAGAGTCATCTGAGCCGACGGGTGGCACGCTGCTGAGCGCGATCAGCCAGGTGCACCGGATGGCCAGGAGAGCCGTGCGGCAGGCCTGGGAGGAAGACCCGCTGCCGCCCGCGCAGAGCGAGCTGCTGCGGCTCGCCGCGGACAGACCGGGCATCACGGTCGCGGATGCCGCGCAGGAACTCAGGCTCGCGCCCAACACCGTGAGCACCCTTGTCGGGAAGCTGACCGCCTCCGGCCTGCTGACGCGCAGCCGCGATGCGCAGGATGCCCGGGTCGCCCTGCTGACCATCACCGACGCGGCGCGACAGCGGCTTGTCCAGTGGCGCGATCTGCGAGCCGACCTGGCCGGCCAGGCCCTGGCCCGGCTGTCGCCCGCCGACCGCCTGGCCCTGACTGCGGCTCTGCCGGCCCTGTTGCGGCTGGCCGAGGGAATGGAGACACGTGACCGGGCAGCATGATGGCGTGGGTCAGGGAGTGGCGCCGCCAGCCAGCAGCACAGACCTTGCCACCGTGCTGCCGCCAGCCGAGCCGCGCCGCAGCGCGGTTGTCTGCTCGGGCCTGACCTACCGATTCGGGACCCACACCGCGGTGGACCATGTGGACCTGCGAATCGAGCGGGGCGAGACGTTCGGCCTGCTCGGGCCAAACGGAGCGGGCAAGACTACGACGATCAGGATGCTGACGACGCTGCTGCGGCCGATGGAAGGCAGTGTCAGCGTGCTCGGCATCGATGCCGCGGCCCAGCCGATGCGGGTGCGCCGGATGATCGGCTACGTCCCGCAGCTGCTGTCGGCCGATGCCACCCTCACCGGCCGGGAGAACGTCGAGTTGTTCGCCCGGCTGTTCGACGTGCCGCGCAAGGTCCGCGGCGACCGGGTCGAGGGTGCGCTGGCCGCGATGGGCCTGACCGAGGCGGCCGGCCGGCAGGTGAAGACCTACTCCGGCGGCATGATCAGGCGGCTTGAGCTCGCGCAGGCACTGGTCAACTCGCCGCGACTGCTCGTCCTGGACGAGCCGACGGTCGGCCTCGATCCGCTCGCGCGCACCGACGTGTGGGAGTTCATCGCCAAGCTGCGGGAGACCGCCGACATGACGGTGCTGATGACCACGCACTACATGGACGAAGCCGACACCTACTGCGATCGCGTGTCCTTGATGCACCGCGGCTCGATCCGAGCGACGGGCACCCCAGGCCTGCTCAAGGCCATGCTGGGGGACAACGCAACGCTCGACGATGTGTTCCGCCACTACACCGGCGGCACTCTGGACGACAACACAGAGACCGGAGGAATCCGTGACGTCCGCCGCGCCAGGCGTACCGCCCGCCGCCTCGGCTGAGGCCGTGCTGACCGAACCCGGCTACGTCGGGACCGCACTGCTGCCGCCGCCCGACACGCCGATCGCGATCGCCCGCCGGCTGGCCAGCCGGATCGTGACGCTGTGCTGGGTAGAGTTGCGCAAGATCCGGCACGACCGGACCGAGCTCTACACTCGCGCGATCCAGCCGGCACTCTGGCTGCTGATCTATGGTGAGGTCTTCACCCGGATTCACGCGATCCCGACGCCGCATGGCATCCCCTACCTGGCCTACCTGGCACCGGGCATCCTGGCCCAGTCCGCGCTGTTCATCGCGATCTTCTACGGCATCCAGATCATCTGGGAGCGCGATGCCGGCGTGCTGACCAAGCTCATGGTGACGCCGACGCCGCGCTCGGCGCTGATCAGCGGCAAGGCCTTTGCCGCCGGCGTGCGCTCGGTGGTCCAGGCGATCGCCGTGCTCATTCTCTCCGCGTTGCTCGGCGTCACGCTGACCGACAACCCGCTGAAGCTGCTGGCCGCGATGGCGGTCGTCGTACTCGGTTCGGCGTTCTTCTCATGCCTGTCGATGACGATCGCCGGGCTGGCCTTGTCGCGCGACCGGCTCATGGGCATCGGCCAGGCCATCACGATGCCGCTTTTCTTCAGCTCGAGCGCTCTGTACCCAGAAAAGATCATGCCGGGCTGGCTGCAGGTGATCAGCAAGTGCAACCCGCTGTCGTACGAGGTTGATGCCCTGCGCGGGCTGCTGATCGGCACCCAGGCACACCTCGCGCTGGACGTGCTGGTGCTCGTGCTCGCCACCGTCGCGGGCGTCACCGCGTCCGCGCTGCTGCTCCCCCGGCTGGCCAGGTAGCGGGGCAGGCTGATGCCCAGAACCGACATGTCGCGTAGCGAGCTCCGTGAATACGCTCCGGCTCTGCCCGAGCCGGCTGACCTGGCTGGCTTCTGGGCCGGGAGCCTTGATGAAGCCAGGCGCGTGCCGCTTGAGCCGAGCATGGTCCCGGTCGACACGGGACTGCGCACCGTCGTTAGCTACGACGTGACGTTCAGCGGCCACGGCGGCACGCGCGTGCGTGCCTGGCTGCACGTGCCCGGATACTG
>JASHUG010000467.1 GCA_030040155.1 Streptosporangiaceae bacterium
ACGATGTTGAAGAGACGGACGATCACCGCGCGCAGGCCGCGCTCCCGCACGAAGCTGTCGACGAGGCTCTCGTCGATCGCTTTCGCCTCGGCGTAGGCCCAGCGTGACCCCAACGGAGAGCCGATGACCCGATCATCGTCCTCCTTCAGGCCCACGGTTGTGTTCTTGCCGTAGATCTCGCCGGTCGAGGCGACCAGCAGCCGGGCCTCATGACGGCTTGCCGCATCCACCACGTTCTCGGTGCCGTGAACGTTGGTCCGCAGACTCTCCACGGGCCAGTCCCTGTTGGCGAACGTCCCGACGGCGGCGGCGAGATGGAAGACGCAGTCCGATCCCGCAGTCAGTTCGTCCACTAGCCTGGCGTCCAGGATCGAGCCTTCCACCAGCCCGAACCGAGGGTGGCCGCTGATGACGGCCGGGTTCTCCTTCCGGCCTGAGCTCATGTTGTCCAAGCCGATCACCTCATGCCCGGACACGATGAGGTTCTCGACCAGATGTGAGCCGATGAAGCCGGCTGCACCGGTGACAAGACATCTCATTCGACATCCCTCCCGTCCTGCGCGGTCCAGTACAAGAAAGCCTGCGCGACCAGCCGTGAGCAGCCACCCGTCAATCGTCGTAATCTGCGTACGCAGCGCTGCGTAGCCGCCCGTTGCGGCGCCCTGCCGCGGGCCGGCCCGGTCTGTTGGTGGCGCACCGGCAGCGGTAAACCCCGGCCCGGCGGGCAGCGCGACGGCGGCCGGCCGCGCGGATTGCGGTCGCCGGAAACGGCTCTGTCGGAATTTCCGCCGACCGGGTAGGAAATGGTCGATGCGGCCCGGCGCCGACGGCTAGTGTTCGACCGGACCGTACCAGCGACCGCCTGAGGACGGGGCGAGTGACCTTCACCATCAGGCGCGCCACCCTGGAGCAATGGCCCGCCCTCGAAGATCTCTTCGGCCGGGCCGGCGCCTCCAACGGATGCTGGTGCATGTACTGGCGGATCGGGCCCGCTTACCATGAGCGGCCGCGCGAGCAGAACAGGGCTGACCTGAAGCAGCTCACCGCGTCCCCGCAGCCGCCGGGCCTGCTCGCGTTCGACGGCGACGTGGCGGTCGGGTGGTCAGAACTCGCACCCAGGGCTGACCTGGAGTGGCTTGCGCACTCCAGATACCTGCAGCCGGTGGATGACCTGCCGGTTTGGGCGTTGGCGTGCTTCTACGTCCGGCGCTCGCATCGCGGCCTTGGCGTCGTGGACGCGCTGATCGACGCCGGCGTTCAGGTCGCTGCCGCGGCCGGCGCGCCGGCCGTCGAGGCCTACCCGGTCGACACCAGCGTGCCGTCGCACACTCGCAACCTGTTCCCGGGGACGGCGTCGGCCTTTTCCCGGCATGGCTTCGCGGTCGTCGCCCGGCGGAAGCCGGACCGTCCCGTGATGCGCAGAGAAATATCCCTCTAGAGCACGGAGCTTGCCATGAACCTGCGCACGATCATCCCGTTTGCAGCCGCAGCAGTACTGATTTCCGGCGGTGCCGCAGCCGCCGCCTCGGTCACCACCGCTGCGCCTGCCTCCGTGACGGTGGCCGGCACCACGATTCACGGCTGCGTCCGGCCAGCGACCGGAGCCCTGACGATCCTGCTGAAGTCCGGCGCCAAGTGTCCCAAGGGCACCACCGCGCTGTCGTGGAGCACCACCGGGCCGCGGGGTCCGCGCGGTCCAGCTGGGACGACGATCTTGTTCGGGTCCAAGACGAACGCGGCCAAGACCGGCGCGGACGGGGAAACGTGCACGCTCGGCGGGGTCTTGCTCACCGCGGGAACCGTCGCACCGGCCGGCACCCTCCCCGCCGATGGCCAGTTGCTGCAGATCAGCAGCCATGCCGCGCTGTTCAGCCTGCTCGGCACGGAGTATGGCGGGAACGGCAAGACCACCTTTGCCCTGCCTAACCTGCGCAAGGCAGCACCCAACGGCCTGACCTATTCCGTCTGCGCCACTTCTGGCATCTTCCCGTAATGCGCTAGCCGCAGCGTGCAGGGTTTACCGGCCGGCCGGGCTCTCGAACCGGATCGCGTGGCGGATCCACCCGGCCTGGCCGACCCTGAGCTGCTCGTCGTGCTGCGGGCAGAGCAGCAGCACGCGTTGCGTGCCGCCATCGGCGATCTGCCATGCGGTCACGCCGCGACTCGTGCACGGGGTATGCCAGGTTGTCCACGTCATCACGTCCGGGCAGATGATCTTGCGGCCGGCGCCGCACAGGCCGGTGAATTCCTGGCAGTTAGGGCAGAAGCCAACGCCGGCTGCGACTAGATCGGTGACCGGTAATTCGCATCCCGGGCAGGCCCAGGTGGTCGTCGCGCGCTCCCGCCAGCGCCGACGAAGCCCTTGCTTGGCTCGTCTGCCCCCGTGGTCGGCCTGAACAGCGGTCTGCCCGTAGGCGGCCGTCATCGGGCCGGGCTGGATCCGGCTGGGCCACGGGCTGGAATCATACGAAGTGGTGCTCGACATAGGGACACGACCCCTCGTAACGCCGGCTTATCCCCCCCTTGGCGAAAGTCCGGCGATAAAAGAAACGCTACGCTCGATCGGCCCCGTGCCGCGTCACTTAGATGATGTAGTTAGGTATGTATTCCCGTGCGGCCTGCTGGTGTGAGCGGTGGCGAGGAGCTGCCTGCTCACCGATCTCCGAGCGTGGGCGGCGCAATTGCCAGACAAAGGCGTGAATCATCCCAACTGCCATTAGCAGCCATTTGCCTAGCCATTCACTCCCAGGCCCCCAAGTCTGATGTGAGCCGGGGCCAGCGGGCTTATTGCCGTCGACGTTCGGTCAGGCCGTGATGGTGTCGCCGTGGACGACGGGGACGATGTCAGGGGCACCGAGCCGGATGGCGTCCGCATCGGTGTCGGTTTCGGCTTCCTGGGAGGCGCGTTCGGCGGCGACGCGGGCCCGGTAGTTTTCCAGTTCGCGGGCGATCTGCCTGGACTTCCACCTCATCGGCCCGGCCATGAGAGTGACAGCCTCTTGCGCGGCGGTCAGGCCGCGGTCCCACGTCTCGATGGAGGCGTGGGTGCGGCGGGCGAGCACGTCGTCCAGGTGCCGGGCGCCCTCGTGGGAGGCGGCGTAGACGATCTCGGCGCGCAGGTAGTCATCGGCGCCGGCGAGCGGCTTGCCGAGCGACTCGTCGGCGGCGATCAGGTCCAGGACCTCGCCGGTCATCGACCCGTACCGATTGAGCAGGTGCTCGATCCTGGCGACGTGCAGGCCGGAAGAGCGGGCCAGCCGGTGCCGGGCGTTCCACAGCGCCACATACCCGTCCGCGCCGGCCAAGGGGACCTGGTCGGTGCAGGACGGGGCGACCTTGCCGTCCAGGCCGTGCACGACCGCGTCGACCGCGTCGCGAGCCATGATCCGGTAGGTGGTGTACTTGCCGCCGGCGATCAGCACCAGGCCCGGCACCGGGTGGGCGACGGTGTGCTCGCGGGACAGCTTGGACGTGGACTCCGACTCGCCGGCCAGCAGCGGCCGCAGCCCCGCATACACCCCCTCCACGTCATCACGGGTCAGCGGCACGGCCAGGAGCCGGTTCAGCTGGCCGAGGACGTAGTCGATGTCGGCCCGGCTGGCCGCCGGGTGCGCCTTATCCAGCGCCCAGTCGGTGTCGGTGGTGCCGATGATCCAGTGCCGCCCCCACGGGATCACGAACAGCACGCTCGCCGGCGTCCGCACGATGATGCCGGTCCCTGAATGGATCCGGTCCCGCGGCACCACCAGATGCACGCCCTTGGATGCGCGGACGTTGATCATCCCCCGGCCGCCGACTAGTTCCTGGACGTCATCGGTCCACACCCCGGTCGCGTTCACCACCTGCTGCGCCCGGATCTGCACCTCCGTCCCCGTCTCCAGGTCAGTCGCCCGTACCCCCGTGACTCGCTCCCCCTCCCGAAGGAACCCCGTCACCTGCGTCCGCGACGCCGCGTGCGCCCCGAACCCGGCCGCCGTCCGCACCAGCGTCACCACGTACCGGGCATCGTCCACCTGGGCGTCCCAGTACACGATGCCGCCCTTCACCGCGCTGCGCTTCAACGCTGGCGCTAGCCGCAGTGCGGACTTCCTGGTTAGCTGCCGGTGCCCCGGCAGGCCGCGCGCCTGCCCCATCGAATACCCCAGCAAGTCATACGCGGTCACCCCGGTCCCCACGTACGCCCGTTCCCAGCCGTAATGATCGAACGGGAACAGAAAGGACACCGGATGCACGAGGTGCGGCGCGAGCCGCTGCAGCAAGATCGAGCGCTCGCTGAGCGCTTCCCGCACCAGCGACACGTTCAGCTGCTCCAGGTACCGCAGCCCGCCGTGAATCAGCTTGCTCGACCGCGACGAGGTCCCCGACCCGAAGTCCCGCGCCTCTACCAAACCCGTCGTCAGCCCCCTGGTGACGGCATCAAGCGCCACCCCCGCACCCACCACGCCCCCGCCGACCACCAGCACCTCATGCTCGGTGCTGGCCAGAGCCTCCAGCGCCGCAATCCGCTCGGCCGGCCCCAGACGCGTCGACGAGCGAGCCGAGTCAGCCCCGTTCCCGAGCCCGTTCCCCCCGTGATTGCCAGCCCCTGACCGCCCACCCGGCCAGACCCGACCCAAATCAGCGCGGCGTCGCACTGGGGGTCACCACGACCTCCACCCGCTGGAATTCCTTGAGGTCGGAGTAGCCCGAGGTCGCCATCGTCCGCCGCAGGGCTCCCATCAGGTTCATCGAGCCATCCGCCATCGTAGACGGGCCGTGCAGGATCTGCTCGAGCGACCCGATCGTGCCGACTCGCAGGCG
>JASHUG010000468.1 GCA_030040155.1 Streptosporangiaceae bacterium
GCCAGGGCCGGTGATGGCTCGACCGTGGGTCCGCGCTTGTCGAGTTCGCGATTGAGGGTGGTGGCGGCGTTGATGAGTGACAGGTGGGTGAAGGCCTGCGGGTAGTTGCCGAGTTGCTCGCCGGCCGAGCCGATCTCCTCTGAATACAGGCCGAGGTGGTTGCCGTAGGTGGACATCTTCTCGAAGGTGAGCACGGCGTCGTCGAGGCGTCCGGCTCTCGCGAGGGCGTCGACGTACAGGAACGTGCAGAGCGAGAACGTCCCCTCATCACCGTGCAGCCCGTCCGGCGAGGCGGCCGGGTTGTACCGGTAGACCAGGCTGTCCGACACCAGTTCCTTCTCCATGCCGTTCAGAGTGGACAGCCACATCGGATCGGTCGGCGAGATGAAGTCCTCGATCGGCATGAGCAGCAGTGAGGAGTCCAGCACGTCGGTGGAGTAGTGCTGCGTGAACGCTTTCACCTTGTCGTTCCAGCCGCGGCTCATGACCTGACTGTAGAGCTGGTCCCTGGCCGCCACCCACTTCGTGATGTTGGCGGGGCGGCCGTGCCGAGCGGCCAGTTTGATGGCACGGTCAAGAGCTACCCAGCACTGGAACCGGCCGTACGTGAAGTCCTTGCGGCCGCCGCGCGTCTCCCATACCCCCTCGTCGGGCTGATCCCAGTGGTCAGCGACCCAGTCGATGACCTTGGTGAACGCGACCCATCCGTGATAGGCGATCGGCAGCCCGGCACTGTCTCCGGCCATGATCGTGTCGGCCGCCTCGCCGTAGATGTCCAGCTGCAGCTGGTCAGCCGCACCGTTGCCGATCCGCACCGGCCGCGATCCGCGCCAACCCTCGAAATGGTCGAGGGTCTCCTCGGTGAGGTCGGAGGAGCCGTCGACCCGGTACATGATCTTCAGCGGGCTAGCGCCGTTGACGGCAGCCGCGCCTTCGGCCACCCGGTCCCGCATCCAGAAGCCGAACCGGGCCGCTTCCTCCAGGTAGCCCAAGTTAGACAGGGCGTGCATGGTCAGCGACGCGTCCCGGATCCAGGTGAACCGGTAGTCCCAGTTCCGCTCGCCGCCGGCCTGCTCGGGCAGGCCGAGCGTGGCCGCCGCAACCGGCGCGCCGGTCGGCTCGTAGGTGAGCAGCTTCAGCGTCATCGCGGAGCGGGTCACCGTCTCCCGCCACCGGCCGGCGTACGTGGTGCGGTTCAGCCACCCCTTCCAGTAGGCCGCGGTGTCATCGGCGAGCCGCTGCAGTTCGGCCGGCGGCACCACCTTCGGCCGGCCCCCCATCGACTCCAGCACGACGCCGAGACCGCTCTCGCCCTCGCACATCGTGATCGTCCCGCGCAGCCCTTTCTCAGTGCGTTGGATGTCGGCCCGCTTCTCGTCTGCTTCCCGTGCTATATGCAGCGTCAGCTCCATGCCGCCGCCCGCGCGGAACACCGCGCCAGCGTCCGTGACCTCCACCGTGTGGCTGGCCCGACCGTAGTCGAACCTTGGCTCGAGCTCGAACACGAACTGCATCTGGCCGCGCGCCACCCGCAGATACCGCACGATGCGGTGCTTGTCGGTCGGGCGGCCCTCGATGACCGGCATGAAGTCCTGCACCTCGCCGACCCCGTCCGGGGTCATGAACCGGGTAATCAGCTCGGCGGTGTTCGGGAAGTACAGCTGCTTCGATACGTAACTATCGGCAGCCGGTGAGACTCGGCAGTAGCCGCCCTTATCGGCATCGAGCAGCGAGCAGAACACGCTCGGCGAGTCGAAGCGCGGAGAGCAGAAGAAGTCGATCGTGCCGTCCGTCGTGACGAGGGCCGCCGTCTGCAGGTCACCGATAAGCCCGTGGTCAGCGATGCTCGGATACCGCTCCATCACTATCTCCTTTGCGTAGACGATGTGCATGAGGCCGGGCATCAGTGATCGTGACAATCAGCCCACGGCGACCTTTGCTCGCCGGGCGCGGCCAGCTGGCGGCGCGGATGCGGCAGCCGGGCACGCTTCAGCCACTTGTCAGTAGCTTTCCGCCGGCACGGGCCGTCCGCATCATCCCGAAGGGATGATCTCGACCGGATCAGTTTCGCAAATCAGGCAAATAACTCGGTCGACTCGACGCCGCCCGTCGCCATTAGGGCGCCACGCTGCGCGCCAGCCGGTGGCGGATCTTGACGATCGAGATGCAATATCAGCCGGCATCATCGGGCGGTGTGAGCTTCATGTGCGATGGGTAATCGGTTGACGACCATCTGGCGCTCGCGGGCAGCGCCAGCGCAGCGACTAGCACGGCAGGCACCCCCATGAGCAGGGGATGTCTGGTCTCGGGGGGATCGATAATGACAATTACGGCGGAGCGCGCCTCGGTGAGTTCGGGGCGCGAAACCCTGACGATGAGCGTCGGGGAGTTTCTGCTGCGGCGCATTCGTGAGGCTGGCGTCACGCATGCTTTCGGCGTGCCGGGCGACTTCAACCTCGAGCTACTCCAGCAGATGGAGGACTCCGGCACGCTGACCTGGATCGGGACGTGTAATGAGCTGAACGGGTCCTACGCGGCAGACGGCTATGCACGCCTGAACGGCATGGCCGCGCTCATTGTGACCAACGCTGTGGGCGCTCTGAGCGCAATCAACGGGGTCGCCGGCTCCTACAGCGAGCACGTCCCGGTGATCTGCATCTGCGGGTCTATACCGCTCAGATCCATGGAACGTGGACTGGGCATGCATCACACGATGGCCGACGGCACCTGGGACCGATTCATCCGGGCCTACGAGCCAGTGACCGCTGCGCAAGCCAGGCTGACCCCGGACAACGCAGTGACCGAGATCGACCGGCTGATCCGCACGGCCTGGCACGACAAGCTGCCGGTGTACATGGAACTGCCCTCTGATATCGCCTATCTCGACATCGAGGTGCCGGCGGACCCGCTCGTACTCGAAGAACCGCCAAGCGATCCTGAGCGCCTGCGGTCTTGCGTGGCAGCCATCGCGGACCGTCTGTCCAAAGCCAAGTCACCCGCCATGCTGGTGGATCTGGATGGTGACCGGTACGGTGCCGCAGCCGAGGTCATGGGGCTGGCCGAGAAGCTGCAGATGCCGGTGGCGGTGGCGGCACCGGCCAAGGCAGTGATCGATGAGACCTTCGCTCACTACCTCGGCATCTACAACGGCAAGGGAAGCCAGCCGCACGTCCAGGAGGCGATCGAGGGCAGCGACTGCCTGCTCGACATCGGCTACCGTCCGATCGACCTGACCTCGGGTAGCTTCACCGATCACTTGCCCGCTAACAAGATCCACGCCCGCGGGCACTCAGTGGATGTCGGCGATGACAACTACCAGGCGGTCACGCTCCGCGAGGTTCTCCGCGGCGTGATTGACGCGGTCCCGCCGGTGAGCAACCGCGCGACGCGGCAGTTCACCCCGGCGGCAATGATGACCGGCAATGGTGCCGACGGCTCCGCAAAGCTAACTCAGGCCGCGTACTGGCAGGCCATCCAGGGCTACATCAAGTCCGGAGACGTCCTCATCGCCGAGGACGGCACGTCGTACGGCGCCTTCGGCCTGCATCTCCCGCCCAACTGCAGTTTCGTCTCGCAAGCTATCTGGGGCTCCATCGGCTACACGGTCGGATCTCTGCTCGGCACGCTGACCGCGGCACCGGAGCGCCGGCACTTGCTGTTCGTGGGCGACGGCTCGTTCCAGCTCACGGCCCAGGAACTGTCGACCATGCTCCGGCACGACTACAAACCGGTGATCTTCCTCATCAACAACGGCGGGTACACGGTCGAGCGCTGCTACCTCGGCAAGACCTCGCGTTTCAACGACATCGCCACGTGGGCCTACCGAGACCTGCCCAAGGTGTTCCGTCCTGGCACCGCGGCGCGCTCGTTCCTCGTGAAAACCGTCGCGGACCTGGAGAAGGCCCTGAGCGCGCCGAACGACAACCTGATCTTCATCGAATCGATCATGGATCCTTACGATGCGCCTCTCGGGGTCATCACCGGAGGCAACAGCGGGGCCGACATCGACTACGGGCCTCGCGGCCCGCAGCACCGCGGCAACATGATGCTCCGGCCATCCAGCTAAGCGGCTGGCGGAACCGCGTTCACGACCGCGACTCCGCCCTTCACGACCGCGAAACCGCCCTTCACGAGCGCGGAAGTGCCCGTGAAGGGCGGGGCTCGGGGCGAGGAAATCATGAAAGCATCAGTACCAACGACGAGCCGCTTCGGGCCTCTTAGGGGGATCCAAGTGGCGCGGCTCCGCTCAGCAACGAAACCTCAGCATCGGCTCTGGCGGTGTCAGACCATCGCGCCAGTTCCGCGCGGCCGGCTGACGTCACCGGCAGGGCGGACGGGCTGACGGGTATTACAGTGGCCCGGGTCCAGGGAGCCAGTTCCGGTTAGCGGCTGAGCTGTACGTCCAGACCAGAATCTGATCCCCGTTCTTAAGGTCCCCGGAATGACGTTTGGAGTCTTTTGCCTCGAGAACGATGACTATCTTGTGAGGCCCGGTCGCGTCAAACTTGAGCGGGCAGGGCGTCATGGTCATTCCGGTGCACTCCACAAAGTAGAACATGTTCAATTCTTCATTGCGGGTGGTATTGCACTTCCCGAGCAGGACGACGTCTCCGTCCTTCAGGCCGTTGGCCCTCAGGCAGAGCTTTGGGTAACGGGTGCTGTGCAGGGCATGGAAGTTCCCGTTGGGCCCGCCCGGCGACGGGGCCTCGTACCAGTACTGGTTGGAATTCCCGGAACAGTCATAGAGCACGACCGGGTCGCCAACCTTGCCGGCCTTGGGACCTTTGGTAGCGGCATCCAGGCAGAAGACCTTACCGTTTGCCTCGGGCTGCACGAGTTCGAACCCTTTCGGCTTGGCAACGGTAGCGGCCCCCGCCGGGCTGGTGATACCGGCCACCAGCAACGGACCCGCGGCAAGCGCGAGTACGGGCAGGAACTTGCGCAACATTCTCATGCGCATCGAATTACCGTCCTTCCTGGTAAATCGGCGAGTGCGCAGACGACCTGCGCTGCGGGTCCGCGCCTCGCATCCGGATGCGGGGATGGTACCGGAATCAGCCGGTACTGCCTGATCTGGTGCTGCTTCCAGCTGCAAGTCCGTAGTGTGGCCGTGACGCGGTGCGTATGGGTGGCGTCTGCGTGGCGTGAGCCACTGACGGTGCATGGCCCTGCCCTGAGTGAGGTTCTTGGGAGGCGGGATGCGGTTCGGGATCTTAGGGCCGCTGCTAGTACATGACGGCTACGACGACATAACGGTTCCGGCTGCGCGGCAGCGGGTGCTGCTCGCGGCACTGCTGGTGCGGGCGGGCCAGGCGGTCCCGGCCGAGGAGCTGGCCGAGATCGTGTGGGACGGCTCGGTGCCGCCTGGGTCGGGGACGACGTTGCGGTCCTACGTGAAGCGGCTGCGGCAGGTGCTCGGACCGCGGGCCGGAGCCAGGGTGGTGACCCGCTACCCTGGCTACCTTTTGGAGGCCGCCGAGGACGAGGTGGACCTGCTGCGCTTCACCCGCCTGTGCCGCGACGGTGGCGCTGCGGTGCGAGACGGCGCCTGGGCCAATGCATCCGCGGCGCTGGACCTGGCGCTCGGGCTATGGCGGGGCGCGGCGCTGGCCGACGTCCCCGGCCAGGTGCTGCGCCTTGAGGAAGGGCTCCGGCTCGAGCAGCTGCGCTTGCAGGCCATCGAGTGGAATATCGACGCCGACCTGCACCTGGGCCGGGACAGCGAGCTGGTGCATGAGCTGCAGTCCTTGGCCGCGGCACATCCGCTGCGGGAACGCTTCCATGCTCAGCTCATGCTTGCGCTCTACCGGTGTGGCCGCCGCGCGGAGGCACTGGCTGCATACCGGCACGCTCGGCAGGTGCTGGTGGATGAGCTCGGCGCGGAGCCAGGAGCCGAGCTACGCGAGTTGCACCAGCGAATGCTCGCCGCCGACCCGGCCCTGGGAATGCCGGAGCGCGATGCGCATGCCGGCGCCCTGCCCGTGCCCCGGCAGCTGCCTGCCGCGGTCGGGCATTTCGCCGGGCGCGTCGATGAGCTGGCAGAGCTGACTGCGCTGCTGGGCTCGGCCGGGCAGATTCCGGAGACGATGGTGATCTCGGCGATCGGCGGGACGGCCGGCGTGGGCAAGACTGCGCTGGCCGTGCACTGGGCGCATCAGGTCGCCGATCGCTTCCCGGACGGGCAGCTGTATGTGAACCTGCGCGGCTATGACTCCGGTCAGCCGACGTCGGCGGGTGATGCGCTGGCGAGGTTTCTGCGGGCACTGGGCGTGCCGGGGCAAGACGTCCCGGCCGCGGAGGACGAGAAAGCCAGCCGCTTCCGCAGCCTGCTGGCCAACCGGCAGCTGCTCGTGGTCCTGGACAACGCCGCATCCGCCCAGCAGGTCCGGCCGCTGCTGCCGGGGGCTCCGGGCTGCGCAGTGCTCGTCACGAGCCGTGATTCGCTACCGGGGCTCGCGGCCCTGGACGGCGCGCGGCGCGTGAGCCTGGGTTTGCTACCGCTGGCTGATGCGGTCGGACTGCTGAAGGTGCTGATCGGTGACCGGGTCGATGCAGACTCGCACGCTGCCGAGGCGCTGGCCACCCAGTGCTGCAGGCTTCCGCTGGCGCTGCGGGTCGCCGCCGAGCTTGCCAACGCCCGTCCAGCCGTCCCGCTCGCCGAGCTGGTCGCGGAGCTGGCAGATCAGCAGCGCCGCCTGGACCTGCTCGACGTCGGCCGGGACCCAGCCACCGCGGTGCGGGCGGTGTTCTCTTGGTCATACCGGCACCTGGAACCCGGCACCGCCCGCGCCTTCTGGCTGGCCGGGCTGCACCCCGGCCCTGATCTGGACGCCCACGCGGCGGCTGCGCTCATCGGCACCAGCCTCCAGCGGGCCGGCGACCTGCTGGACCAGTTGGCCCTTGCCCACCTGATACACCCCACTGGGCCAGGTCGTTCCGGCATGCACGACTTGCTGCGCGCGTATGCCCGCGAACTCGCCGCACGCGAACAAGAGGAGGAACGGCAGGCAGCGCTGACCCGCCTGTTCGACTACTACCTGCACACGGCAGCGGCTGCGATGGACAAGCTATTCCCCGCTGAACGAGAACGCCGCCCCCGCATCCGTCCGTCGGCTGCACCCTCCCCGGCCATGACCGGAGCAGGTCCAGCTCTGGCGTGGCTGGACGCCGAACGCGTCAATCTGGTCAGTGTCGCCGTGCACTGCGCTGACCACGAATGGCCAGGCCACGCCACCCGCCTGGCCGCGACGCTGTTCCGCCATCTGGAAACCGGCGGCCACCATCCGGAGGCCGTCACCATCCACAGCCACGCCCGCCGCGCCGCACGCGACACCGGCGACCGGGCCGCCGAAGCAAGCGCGCTGACCAATCTTGCCCTCGTTGACCTGCGGCAGGGCCGGTATCAGCAGGCGACCGGCTACCTTCGGAAGGCCCTTGCCCTCCACCGCGACACTGACGACCGGGCCGGTCAAGCCCGCGCCCGTCACAACCTCGGCATCGCCGATTTCGAGCAGGGCCGCTATCGGCAGGCGGCGGGTCACTTCAAGGAGGCGCTGACCCTCTTTCGCGTAATCGGCGACCAGGTCAGTGAAGCGCGCGTGCTCAGTAGCCTCGGCATGGTTGACACTCGGCTAGGGCGCTACCAGCAGGCAGCCGCCAACCTCCAGCAGGCTCTGGCGCTGTGCCGCGACATCGGCAACTCAGCCGTCGCACCCTACGCGCTGCTCAACCTCGGTGACGTTGACTTGCGGCAGGGCCGCTGCCGGAAGGCCTGCTGCCGCTTCCAGCAGGCCCTAGTCCTGTTCCGCGAGATCGGCGACCGAACCGGTGAGGCATACGCCAGGACCGGACTTGGCGACGCCACGCCGCGGCAGGACCAACTATCTGCCGACCACTACCTTCAGGCGCTTTCACTGTTCCGCGAGATTGGCGACCGGTCCGGCGAAGCCGAGGCGCTCAACGGTCTCGGCAGGCTCTTCCTGATCGCACGCGAGGCCGATCAGGCCCGCGCCCAGCACGCCGCGGCCCTCGGCCTGGCCAGCAAGATCGGAAGCAAGTACCAGCAGGCCCAGGCGCACGAGGGCCTCGCCCGCGCCCATCAAGCCAGCGGCGACCCCGACCGCGCCCGCCACCACTGGCAGCAAGCCCTCACCCTTTACGACGACCTCGGCGTCCCGGAGTCTGACCAGGTCCGCACCCACCTCGCCGCGGCTGTGAATCACAACTAATGAGCAATCCCGGCCACGCCAGCGATGCCGTGGACATGGCCTCGACCGTCGATCCATCGGCGGAGGTCTCGGATATCCGCAGCACGCGACACTACGGATACCTGACTTCCCGCGGTCCCTTCGTGTCGTGCATAGTCCAGAGCAGGTCGGCGAGATGTTCGGGGTCGACCGTAGGCATCTCCCAGACCGGGTCGCCGGCAGCTTTGGCCCGCTCCATCTCGGCGTGGAAGGCACTGTTCTTGATGGCTGCACCGATGTAGAGCATGCCGACGTAGACGCCTTTGTCGGCTACCTCGGCGTGCAGTGCTTGCAGGTAGTTGCGCTGGGCCGCCTGGGCAGGACTGGGACCGCTCATGTTCGGCAGGCCCTGCACGGTGCTGCCGCCCTGCGCGGTCAGGATGGCGCCGTGCCGCTGCTCAAGCATGTGCGGCAAGAACTCCTGCACGAGAGCCAGCATTGTGTAGAAGATCAGCGGCATGAAGTTCTGGGCGTGCGATGGGGTCAGGCTGGCTGCGGAAACGAACCCGGCATTGGGGGTAGGTGCATAGTAAAAGGCGTCGAGGTTGCCGGCCTCAGCGCGAATCCGCTCGGCCAGTCGGGGAGCGGCGCCGGTGTCGGATAGGTCGGCCGCGATGACGTGCGCGGTTGCCCCGGCACTGGTCAGATCTTTCGCCAGGCGGTCAAGCGGCTCCGGGCGGCGAGCCACTAACGTGACGGCATAACCTTCTCGCGCGTAATGACGGGCGACAGCCTGGCCGAGGCCGGGACCGGCTCCGAACACCGCGATGGATTTGGGCATAAGAATGCTCCGGCGTGGTATCGGGCATGACACGTCCTGAAGGTTATCGGCGAGTCGGTCATCCGTGGTGGCGCCGGGACGGGGGGCGCTCGATAGCGATGCCGTCAAGCCAGCCGGTGTCGGCAGATCACGATGGCGTTGCTGAACGGCCGCAGCCCTGCGGCACCGACCGGCCGGCCCGACCAGGAAGACCGCACGCGAACAAGCCGATCGGCGCGGTGCACGGCGAGGCTGTCAGCCTGCTTCGCGGTCGCCGCACCAGTGCGTCGGCGATAAACCGCTGGTCGGCCGGACGGCCGACCGCTACGCTGGGCCGGGTGGCTTCAGCCGGTTACTTCCGTTTCCCGCATATTAATGCTGATTCAGCCGCTTTCGTCGCTGGTGGTGATGTATGGCTCGCGCCGCTGACCGGCGGCCGGGCGTGGCGGTTCACCAGTGACGGCGCGACGTCTGGACCCCGGTTCTCGACCGATGGCAGCCACCTGGCCTGGACCAGCGAGCGCGACGGCAGCCCGGAAGTCTATGTCGGCAGCCTGGCTGACGGGACCGCTAGCCGGCTGACGTACTGGGGCACATCGATGGCCAGGGTCTGCGGCTGGACCGACGGCGGGGAGGTGCTCGCGGTCAGTCCGGCCGGCCAGCCGTTCCGTGCCGACTTGCGGCCGCGGGTGCTCTCCACCGCGCTGTCGGGCGGCCCAGGTGCCGACCGGATCCTGCCGTTCGGGCCGGCCAGTGACATCGCCGCCGGCCTGGGCCGCGCGGCGCTGCTTACCGGCACCTGGGGCCAAGATCTCGCGCACTGGAAGCGGTACCGGGGCGGCACCGCGGGCCGACTGTGGCTCGGTGATGGCATCGACGCGCCGGCAGGCAGTTTCCTTCGCATGGTGCCGGATATCATCGGCCAGCTCGGCAGCCCGATGATCGTCGGTGACCGGCTAGCGTTCCTGTCCGATTTTGAAGGCACCGGCAACGTCTACTCCGTCGCTGCTGACGGCACCGGCCTCCGCCGGCACACTGACCATGATGGATGGTATGCGCGCCAGGCCAGCACCGACGGGCGGCGCGTCATCTACGCCTGCGGTGGCGAACTGTGGTTGCTGGATGGCCTGGACGCTGACCCCGTCCGGCTGGACATCGTGCTCGGCGCGCCGCTTTCCGGCCGCACGCCCCGGCTGATCACCGCGGCCGACCACGTCGGCTCGCTGTCGGTTGACAAGTCGGGCCGGGCCAGCGCGGTGGAGGTGCGCGGCACCGTTCACTGGCTGACGCACCGGGACGGGCCCGCCAGGGCGCTCGCGGTGGTGCGGGGCGCGCGGGCCCGCTTTCCTCAGGTGCTCGGTACCAGTGGTGATGTGGTGTGGGCGACCGACGAGGACGGGACAGACGCGCTGGTGGTCGGCGGAGCCGGGTCGGCGGTCCCGGCCCCGCGGCGCCTGGCGGCCGGCCAGATCGGCCGCGTGCAGAGCCTGGCTGCCGCCCCGGACGGCACATCCGTCGCCGTCGCCGCGCAAGACGGTCACCTGCGAGTCCTAGACGTCGCGTCGGGAGCCGTGCGCCAGCTCGCCGCTTCCGACAATGGCTACGTCACCGGGCTGGCATGGTCGCCCGACTCAGCCTGGCTTGCCTGGTCGGAGCCGACCGAGCATCCAGTCGGCTCGGCCGACTTGGGGTTGCGCAAGCTGCGGGTGGCCAGAGTAGCTAACGGCGAGGTGACGGACGTAACGGACGGCCGGTTCATCGACACCGACCCGGTCTTCACCCTCGACGGCAAGTACCTGGCGTTCCTGTCGAAGCGGAGTTTCGATCCGGTCTACGACGCGCACTTCTTCGACCTGAGTTTCCCCTACGGAGCGCGCCCGTACCTGCTGACGCTGCGGGCGGCGACGCCCTCGCCGTTCGACCCCCGGCTGGCCGGGCGGCCAGCAGGAGATGACGACAAGGCCGGCGACGGCGGCGGAGACAAGCCTGGTGACGGCGCTGCGGGCGGCACGGCCTCGAGCTACGCAGGCTCGGCCGGAAAGGCGGCGGCTGCCGGCGCGGACGGCGCCGAGTCCGGCGCCGTCGTCATCGACGTGGCCGGAATGGCAGGC
>JASHUG010000469.1 GCA_030040155.1 Streptosporangiaceae bacterium
TTCCCGTTGTGGGGTCACTACATCATGCGGCACAGCTGACCGTGACCGCTACGTTATCTGGGTTTCCCTGCGGTTTCCCTACGGCCAATTCGGTTGGCCACAGCCGGCCGGGCGGCACTAGCCTGCGGACATGGCAGACGGTCACCGCGGCATTACGCCGCAACGCGAAGACTTCTCGGCCTGGTACAACGAGCTGGTCACCAAGGCCGGCCTGGTTGACCGGGGCCCGGTCCGCGGCACCATGGTGATCCGACCGTACGGCTACCGCATCTGGGAACTGCTGCAGGCGGACCTAGACGAGCGGATCAAGGCCACGGGCCATCAGAACGCGTACTTTCCCTTGTTGATCCCCGAGTCTTACCTGCGCAGAGAGGCCGAGCACATCGAGGGCTTCGCGCCCGAGCTTGCGGTTGTCACGCACGCGGGGGGTAAGGATCTGGACGAGCCGCTCGTCATCCGGCCCACGTCCGAGACGATCGTCGGCGAGATGATGGCCAAGTGGATCAGCTCCCATCGGGACCTGCCCCTGCTGCTCAACCAGTGGTCGAATGTGGTCCGCTGGGAACTCCGTCCGCGGTTGTTTTTGCGGACTACGGAGTTTCTCTGGCAAGAAGGGCATACAGCACATATAGCTGCGGACGATGCGATGGCCGAGACCATGCTCGCGCTCGCGTTCTATCAAGATCTCGCCACGCAGACGGCCGCAATGTCCCCGATCGCGGGGGAAAAGACTCCGGGTGAGCGCTTCGCCGGGGCCGAGCGGACGTTCACGATCGAGGCGATGATGCGCGACGGCCGGGCGCTGCAGGCCGGCACGACGCACTTCATGGGCGAGAACTTTGCCAGGGCATTTGGCATCCAGTACACCTCGAGCGCCGGCGAGCTGAGATTCTGCAACACCACGTCATGGGGCATGAGCAGCCGCATGGTGGGCGGCGTCATCATGACGCACGGCGACGACCGCGGTCTCGTGCTGCCGCCCGCGCTCGCTCCCTACCAGGTGGTGATCGTGCCCCTCGGTCGGGGCGATCAGGCCCAGGATGTGCTCCCGGCCGCGATCGACCTGGCCGCGCGGCTGACCGCCGCCGGAGTCCGCACGCATCTCGACGACCGGGAGCAGCTGTCGCCCGGCTTCAAGTTCAACGACTGGGAGCTACGCGGCGTACCGATCCGCCTTGAGCTGGGCCCTCGTGACCTCGCCGCTGGCACGTCGGTGCTGGCAAGGCGGCTCGGTGAGGGCAAGGAGGCAGTACCGCTCGCGTCGATAACGGAACGAGTGGTCGACGAGCTATCCGCCTTCCAGGACATGCTGCTGGCCAGGGCGACGGAATTCCGGGAGCTGCACACGGCCACCGTAGATACCTGGCCGCAGTTCGTGGCGGCGGTCGCACGCGGCTGGGCCCGCGCGTTCCACTGCGGGCAGAAGGCCTGCGAGGACGAGATCAAGGCGGAGACGGCCGCTACGCCGCGGTGCATCCCGCTGGACGGCGAGCCCGAGACCGGCCTGTGCATCCGCTGCGATCTGCCATCGGCGTACGGGAAGCGATTGGTCTTCGGCCGCGCCTATTAGGCGCGCCGACCGGGACCCGGCGCTAATCGTCCAGGGCCCGCGAGGCCATGGCCCGCTCAACCAGGTCGCGCTGCTCTACTAGCACCCGTACCAGGCCTGGGTCGAGTCCGCCGGCGGCCAGCAGCGCGTCGATCTGCGCGATCAGCTCCGGCCCGGCTGCCGTCCGCGGGAACAGCGCCTCCCCCAGCCGCACTCGCAGGTGCCCGCCTCTGGCCGCCCACAGGGCCGGCAGTATCTGGAGGTAACGAGCCGCATACGGCGCTAGCAGGTCCGCCTGCTCGGGTTGGTAGAACGCGCCGGCTATCTCCTGGACACTGTCGACCGGCAGCTCAGTTTCGGTCAGCAACCGCCAGGCCTGCGCCTTGGCTCCCGCATCGGGCCTCGCCGCCCGGCAGGCGGCCGCGTGCCGCGCACCGGAGTCCGTCTCGTCCCTGGCCAGCTCGGCGTCGATGTCGGCGTTGCTGGCCCGGCCCGTGGCGGCCAGCCGCAGCAGCATGGCCCAGCGCAGGTCGGCGTCGACGGTCAGGCCGGGCGCGACCTGCAGGCCGGCCAGCATCTCGCCGAGGAGGTCCAGCTGCTGCGGCGAGGCCGCGGTACGGCACAGCAGCTGGGCCCACGCGAGCTGATGATCGCTACCGGGCTCGGCCGCGGCCAGCAGTGTCGCGGCGGTGTCGGCAAGCTGCCGCCTGCCCTCGCCGACCCAGGCCGGATCGGCGAGCTGGTCGAGGACGGCGCCGGTCGCGTCCATCAGAATCCGCACCGCCGCCACCGACGGCTCGCTGGCCAGTCCGGCCGCCGCCATCGAGATGAACGCTGGCACGGCAAGCTCGGCCCTGCGGACCATGTCAATGACCGAGCACCAGCAGACCGCCCTGGCCAGCGCGTCGTCGAGCAGGCCGATCGACGACGTCAGCGTGCGGATCGAGCGGTCGTCGAACCGGAGCAGCGCGTAGGTCAGGTCGTCGTCGTTGAGCAGCACCAGGTCGGGCCTTGGCTGCCCGGTGAGATCTGCCAGCGCGGTGCGCGGCCCGGCAATGTCGGCTTCAACCCGGTACGTGCGCACAAGCCGGCCGCCGATCCGGTTATACAGCCCGATCGCGATGTGGTGCGGGCGCAGCGTCAGCTCCTGGTCGCCCGCCTCCTGGACCACGTCGAACGAGCGGAACGAGCCGGCTTGGTCGAGCTTGAATTCCGCCCGCAGCGTGCTCGGGCCCGTGGTCTTGAGCCAGGCGTCGGACCAGGCAGTGAGGTTCGTTCCGGAGCTGGTCTCCAGGGCCTCGAGCAGGTCGGCCAGGGTCGCGTTGCCCCAGCCGTGCGCGGCGAAGTACGCCCGGACCCCGGCGAAGAAGTCCGCCCTGCCCACTCGCGCCACGAGCTGCCGCAGCACAGACGCGCCCTTGGCGTAGCTGATCCCGTCGAAGTTGGCGATCGCCTGGCTCAGCGTTGGCACGTCGGCCGCGACCGGGTGGGTGGATGGCAGCTGGTCCTGCCGGTATCCCCACGACTTGCGCCCGAGGCAGAATGTGGCCCACGCATCGGTGAACCTGGTCGCTTCGGCGCTGGAAAGGGCCGCGCAGAACTCTGCGAACGACTCGTTCAGCCACAGGTCGTCCCACCATTGCATCGTGACTAGGTCACCGAACCACATGTGCGCCATCTCGTGCAGGACGACGCTGGCGCGCAACTGGTGCGCGCTGTCGGTGACTCTGGACCGGAACAGGGCGGCGTCGGTCCAGATCACGCACGCCGCGCTCTCCGTCGCCCCGGCACTGAAGTCGGGGACGAAGGCCTGGTCGTATTTGGCGAACGGGTAGTCGCGCTCGAACAGGCCCGTGTAATAGTCCAGGCCCGAGCGGGTGATCTCCCAGATGTCCTCGGCGTCGAGGAACTCGGCCAGCGACTGACGGCACGCCAAGCCGAGCGGAATTACCTGGCCGCGTGGCGTGGTATGCGAGCCGCGCACCACCGCATATTCGCCCGCGACCAGCGCGAACAGGTAGGTCGACAGCGGCGGCGTTGGCTCGAACTGCCAGTGCGCGACGGCGCCGTCGGCCACCGCGACCGGCTCGCCGGCGGCTGCCTCGTTAGACAGCACCGTCCACTGCGCGGGCACGCTCGCGGCGATGGTGAACGGCGCCTTCAAGTCTGGCTGCTCGAAGTTGGCGAACACGGTGCGCGCGTAGGCGGGCTCGAACTTGGTATACGTGTAGACCCGGCCATCGGCCGGGTCTACGGAGCGGTGCAGGCCGGTCCCATCGGCCGAGTACAGGCAGTCGGCGACGACCCTCAGTTCGTTGTGCGCAGCCAGGCCGGCCAGCGCGATCCGGCCGTCGGCGTAGGCGCCGGCCGGGTCGATCGCGCGGCCGTTGAGGCTGATCTCGTGTATCCGCTCGGCCACCAGGTCCACGTATGTAGCCGAGCCGGGCGCGGTGCAGTCGAACGTGATGACCGACTGCGACCCGAATACCTCGGCGCCCCTGGTCAGGTCAAGCGAGACGTCGTACCCGGCGATCCGCAGCAGCCGGGCCCGCTCGGCAGTCTCCGCCCTGGTTATCTCCGCGGCTCGCATCCGGCCAGCCTTAGGCCGGAAGTTCCCTTGACCGCAGCGCGCGCTCGACGACGTCGCGGCGCTCGATCAGGAGCCGCACCATGGCCGGGTCGAGATCGGGCTGGGCCAGGAACTCGTCGATCAGCCGCAGCAGCTCGGGCGAGGCCGCAAAGTAAGGAAACAGCGCATCCCCGAGAACTCGCTTCATGTGATCGCCGCGGCTCGACCACAGTTCAGGCAGGACAGAGAAATAGGCCTGCGCGTACGGGCCGAGCAGCTCCGCGTGCTCGGGCTGAGCGAAGCTGGCCGCGACGGCGGTGACACCCTCGTGGCCAAGCTCCTCCGACTCGGCCAGCAGCCGCCAGGCCGCATCCTTGTGCGCAGCGTCGGGGATCGCAGCCCGGCTCGCGGCCGCATGCCGCCGCCCGGCGTCGGTCGGGTCCCGGCCAAGCTCCGCATCGATCTGCTCGTCGCCCGCCCGGCCGGTTGCCGCCAGCCGCCGCAGGAAGGCCCAGCGCAGCTCGGTGTCGACAGCCAGGCCGGCAATCTCCACCGAGCCGTCAAGCAATCCGGCGATCATGTCAAGCTGCTCGGGCGTGATCGCCGTCCAGGCCAGCAGCTCCGCCCAGGCGAGCTGGTGGTCGCTGCCTGGCTCGGCCGCGAGCAGCAGCGGCACCGTCACGCTGGCCAGCTGTTCCTTCCCCTCCGGCAGCCATTTCGGATCGGCCGTGACGCTCATCAACCTGGCCGCGGTCATGTGCAGGGTCTGCAAGACCGAGATGGTCGGCTCCTTGCCCATCCCCGCGACCAGCATCCTGATGAACGCGGGCACGGACAGCTCGGCCTGCTGGACCATGTCAAGCGCGGCGCTCCAGGAGACGGTGCGGGCCAGCGAGTCAGTGAACTGCCCGATCGACTCGGTCAGCGTCGCCAGCGAGCGCGGGTCGAACCTGACCAGCGCGTAGGTGAGGTCGTCGTCGTTGAGCAGAACCAGGTCGGGTTGTGCGTGCCCGACCAGCTGGGGTATCTCGGTCCGCGCGCCGCTGATGTCCACCTCGACCCGCTGCGTGCGTACCAGTTGATCGTCGGTCCGGTTGTACAGCCCGATCGCCATGTGGTGCGGCCGCAGCGTCGGATGCTCGGCCGGTGCCGCCTGGAGCACCGCGAAAGACGTGAACACGCCGACCTCGTCCACGGCGAACTCGCTGCGCAGCGTGTTCGGCCCCGCCGTCTGCAGCCACAGCCTGGCCCACTCCCCGAGAGTGCGGCCCGAGCTGACCTGCAACGCAGCCAGCAAGTCGGCCAGCGTCGCGTTGTCCCAGCCGTGCTCGGCAAAGTAGGCACGGATGCCGGTGACGAAGCTGTCCCGGCCGACGTAGGCGACCAGCTGCTTGAGCACCGAGGCTCCCTTGGCGTAGCTGATCCCGTCGAAGTTCGCGATCGCCTCGCTCAGCGTTGGCACGTCGGCCGCGACCGGGTGCGTCGACGGCAGCTGGTCCTGCCGGTACCCCCAGGTCTTGCGGGCCCCGGAGAAGGTCGTCCACGCGTCGGTGAACCTAGTGCCCTCCGCGCTCGACAGCGTGGCGCAGAACTCCGCGAACGACTCGTTCAGCCACAGGTCGTCCCACCACTTCATCGTGACCAGGTCGCCGAACCACATGTGCGCCATCTCGTGCAGGATCACGGTGGCCCGGAGCTCGTACATCATGTCGGTCACCTTCGACCGGAAGAGCATTCGCTCGGAGAACGTCACGCACCCGACGTTCTCCATCGCGCCGGCGCTGAACTCGGGCACGAATGCCTGGTCGTACTTGGCGAACGGGTAGTCGGTGCCGAACAGGCTGGTGTAGTAGTCCAGGCCCTGCCGCGTGATCGTCAGGATGTCATCCGGCTCGAGGAACTCGGCCAGCGAGGCCCGGCAGGCGACGCCGAGCGGGATCACCTGGCCGCGTGGCGTCGTGTGCGCGCCGGTCACCAGGTGATACTCGCCTGCGCAGACAGCCGTCAGGTACGTCGACATCCGCGGGGTCGGCGCGAAGTGCCAGATCGCGCTGGTATCGCCGACGGGCTCCGGCTCGGGTGCCGGCTGGTTCGACAGCACCACCCACTGCGCAGGCGCAACGACGTGGAAGGTGAACTCGGCCTTCAGGTCCGGCTGCTCGAAGTTCGCGTAAACCCTGCGGGCGTCGGCCGGCTCGAAGTTCGTGTACAGATACACCTTGCCGTCGGCCGAGTCGACCGCCCGGTGCAGCCCTCTGGAGTCGTAGGTGTAGGCGCAGTCGGCCACCACCCGCAGCTCGTTGCCGGCGGCCAGGCCGGTCAGCGTGATCCGGCCGTCAGAATAGGCGTCGCCCGGGTCAATCGGTGAGCCGTTGAGGCTGACCTCCACTACCTCCGCCGCGATCAGGTCGACGTAACTTGTCGCTCCCGGTTCTGTGCAGTCGAAGGTGATCACCGAGGTCGACCTGAATAGCTTCTCGCCGCGGGTCAGGTCCAGCAGGACGTCGTATCCGTCCACCCGCAGCAGCCGTGCTCGCTCGGCGGACTCGTAGCGCGTGATCTCGGCAATCGGCATGTGGCGCTGCCTCCCGCAGGTCCGTTAGTGGTCAGGGTTGCCCCCAGGTTAGGTCACCGCCCTCGGCTCCCGGCACTCCCCTGGGTTCCTGCCGATACGGCCGATATCTGGCACTTGCCGGACCGCCTGGCCAGGACCGATGATCTCGATAGGGATTTAACGGGGAGGGCTGGTTATTGGATGAGATCTATACATTTCTGGTCAGGGGACCGGCCAGTCGCCTTCCGCGCGGATACCTCTGGCTGATTCCGGTCTGGTTCGCGGTCCTGGGCGGTCTCGTCGCGCTCGGCATCGGCTACCTCACCAGTCCGGTGCCAGTCTGGCTGGTCGGCTGGGAGATCAGCTGCATGCTGATCGCCGCGCTTGTCCTCATCGGGGTCCTGCTCACGGTCCGCCATCACGCCTTCAGGGTGAACAAGACCGGTATCTGGCTCGGCATCAGCACCGCGCGCAAGCGGCCCAGGCTGCGCCAGGTGCATATCCCGTGGGCAGACATCAGCCAAGTGCGGATGGCCCCGCAGCGGTACGGCCTGCTGCTGGAGATCGCGCTCAGCCCGGCGGCAAGAATTGTCACCAGGCCCAGCTTCGGCAAGCAGGCGTTGCTGATGCTTGCGATGCTCGTCATGCCGTTCGGCCTCGGGCGCGGCCGGCCCGCGCTGACGGCAGCCCGTTGCGACCCCCCTCGTTACCTCATAAGGCTCTGCGATGTGCAGCCCGCGCAATTGCGGCATGTGCTCGCCGGCGTCAAACCGTCCGACGTGCCGGTACGAATCGCAACAAAAGCGGCGGCGCTGCGCTATCCTCCGCTGCCGCTGCAGCGGCTGCGACCCAGGCCCTCGGGAGCCACGATCCGGTCGTGACCAGCCGCCGGGATTGCGGCCCGCCACGCGCACCTTTAACGTGCACTTAGCCACTTTCACCACGATAGGAACAGCAGTGTCCGGGGATGCCAGCTATACGGCAGTCGTGCGCGCGGCGGAACTCGCGTTCCCGCGCGGTGGTCGCTGGATGTTCTTCGTCTATGGCGCGATCGGTTACGCAGTCCTCGTGCGGGAAGCGCGATTCTCATGGCTCTACGACGTCGTCGTGCTGCTCGTGATCGCGTCTTCGGCCGGCTTTTCCACGTGGTTCTTCAGCAGGACCGGCAGCCGCAAGTTCGAGGCCGACGCTAGCGGCATCACCGTCGCCGAGCAGAAGCTGTCATGGAGTGACATTGCCCAGCTCCGCATCTCGGCGATGCGGCGCGGCGCTCTGCTGGAGGTGCTACTGGGCCCGGCGGCGCGGGCCAGCTACCGCGGCCCGCTGCGCCGGGCGGCCGACTTGGTGATCATGGGTTACTACCCGTTTTTCCACTCCGGGCGCCGGTACTGGCCGGCCGTCCAGGTACCACGGGCCGATCCGCCGCGTTACCTCATCCCGTTGTTGCAGGTAACCCCCGCGGAGCTGGGCTCGGCCCTGGCCCGGGTTGCGCCGGGTACTCCGATCGTTGCGGCCTGAAGTGGCGGGCGGGGGCGAGGCCCTCGACTCGGGCGGCAGCCACCGGTAGGAGTAAGCAACGACGCCGCAGTGCGCGGATCCGACGCCGAGGCCTCGGGGGCTGCCACCCGCAGCCGACCCATGCTCCAGTTGGACGCAGCGAACCGCTGGCTCGCTCCCCTTTTCTTTGCGGACGGTCACTGAACCCTGACCGACCGCGTGCACCAGCCGGGCGCTCGCCGATCGACCCTCGGCTGCCGAGCAGGCCGGGATACCCGGTTGTCCTGCGGGCGGGACGCCGTATCATCACGGCACACGGCTCGCCCGGCCGCGGCCCCGTTCCCCCAATGAAGGAGCAGCAGGATGGCGCATGAGGTCAACGGCGTGATCGCCGGCGAGAAAGGTGCTCCGGTAACCGTCACCACCGTGCTGGTGCCGGACCCGGGGCCGGGCGAGGCGCTCGTCGCGGTGCAGGCATGCGGCGTGTGCCACACCGACTTGCACTACCGCGAAGGCGGTATCGGCGAGGACTTCCCTTACCTGCTCGGGCACGAGGCGGCCGGTGTCGTCGAGGCCGTCGGCCCGGACGTGACCGGCCTCGCGCCCGGTGACTTCGTGATCCTCAACTGGCGCGCGGTCTGCGGCCACTGCCGCGCGTGCCTGCGCGGCCGCCCCTGGTACTGCTTCGCCACCCACAATGCCACCCAGAAGATGACGCTGAGCGACGGCACGCACCTGTCTCCCGCGCTCGGGATCGGCGCGTTCGCGGAGAAGACGCTGGTCGCCGCGGGCCAGTGCACCAAGGTCAACCCGGCGATCAAGCCCGAGGTGGCCGGGCTGCTTGGCTGCGGCGTGATGGCGGGCCTTGGTGCCGCGCTCAACACCGCCGGAGTGACCAGGGGCGACTCGGTCGCGGTGATCGGCTGTGGCGGAGTCGGGGACGCGGCGATCCTCGGCGCGAGCCTGGCCGGTGCCCGGAAGATCATCGCGGTCGACGTGGACGACCGCAAGCTGGAGTGGGCCAGGCAGTTCGGCGCCACCGACACGATCAACTCGCGCTCGGACGATCCGGTCGAGCGTATCCGCGAGCTGACCGAGGGCAACGGTGCCGACGTCGTGATCGAGGCCGTCGGCCGGCCCGAGACCTATAAGCAGGCCTTCTACGGCCGCGACCTGGCCGGCACCGTCGTGCTGGTCGGCGTGCCGACCCCGACCATGCAGCTCGACCTGCCGCTACTCGACGTGTTCGGCCGCGGCGGCTCGCTCAAGTCATCCTGGTATGGCGACTGCCTGCCGACGCGCGACTTCCCCATGCTCGTCGACCTGCACCTGCAGGGCCGGCTGCCGCTGGACAAGTTCGTGTCGGAGACGATCGCGCTGGACGCGATCGAGGACGCGTTCGCCAAGATGGAGCGCGGGGAGGTGCTCCGCTCGGTCGTGGTCCTGTGAGCCAGCCGCCCGCGGGGCCCGCTGTGGCCAGGATCGCGATGTGGTCCGGACCGCGCACGGTCTCGACCGCGCTGATGCGGTCGTTCGAGAACCGGGCCGGCACGATCGTGGTGGACGAGCCGCTCTACGGCTATTACCTGGCCGCGACCGGGATCGATCACCCCGGCGCGGACGAGATCATCGCGAGCATGCCCGGTGACTGGCGTGACGTCCTGGCCGAGCTCACCGGCGGTCCGCTCCCCGATGGCGTATCGGTCTACTACCAGAAGCACATGACCCACCACCTGCTGCCCGAGATCGACCGGAGCGCGCTCGCGGGCCTCACCCACGCGTTCCTGATCCGCGATCCCCGCCGGCTGCTGGCCTCTTACGCGAGGGTGCGGTCGCACCCGACGCTGGCCGATCTGGGCCTGGAGCAGCAGGTGGAGATATTCCGCGCGTTCGGCGGGCCCGTCATTGACTCGGCCGACATCCTGCGGAACCCCCGCGCTGCCCTCGAGGCGCTCTGCGACGCGCTCGGCATCGGTTTCGAACCGGCCATGCTGTCCTGGCCAGCTGGGCCGCGGCCTACCGACGGGGTCTGGGCGAAGTACTGGTACGACAGCGTCTGGCGGTCGACCGGGTTCGGCCCCTACCGGGAGTCGGCGGACGCCGAGCTGCCGCCGTCACTGGAAGGGCTGGCCGCGCTGTGCCAGCCGTATTACGACGAGCTCGCCGCGCACCGGCTGCGGTAGGCCGCAGTCCCTCGCCAGCCGCGCCGGGGCAAACTCGCCCCAGCCGACGCTGTTAGTGTCGAGGTAACGCCGTGTGCTGAAGTGACTGCCAGCGGTAAAGTGCCGGCATCTCCGTGGGGGTACCGTGGCTGATCGTTACCCGGCCATCGAAGATCATGCCGTGATCGGTGACTTGCACACCGTCGCGCTGGTGGCTGTGGACGGCACGATCGACTGGTGCTGCCTGCCGCGGTTCGACTCCCCGGCGGTGTTCGGGTCCTTGCTCGACGCCGACAAGGGCGGCAGCTTTGCGGTGTCATGCCAGGCCATCCGGACCAGGCAGCTCTACATGCCCGATACGAACATCCTGGTGACCAGGTTCCTGGGTGCCGACTCGGTCGGCGAGATAGTCGATTTCATGGTTCCCCGCCATCAGGCCGGCCCGGCGATGCGCCCAGGGCACCTGCTCGTCCGCCGGCTGCAGGCGGTGCGCGGGGAGGTCAGCTTCACGATCACCTGCCGGCCGGCGTTTGACTTCGGCCGATGTGACCACGATGTCCATGTGCCCGAGCACGGCGGTGCGGTATTCAGCTGCCGGGGAACCGGGGTTGACCTGGTGCTGCGGTCCAGCCAGAAGTTCTCGGTAGTGGGCAAGGCCGCCAAGGCGGCAGTCACGCTCGCTCCTGGCCAGCGGCTGGATCTGCTGCTGGAGTGGGACGGTCAGCCGCGGCCGCCGGACGAGGGCGAGGCCGACGGCCTGCTGGACTACACCGTGGCGCACTGGCACAACTGGCTGCGCCACTCCCAGTACCAGGGGCGGTACCGGGAGGTAGTAGAGCGGTCCGCGCTGGTGCTGAAATTGCTCGTCTACCAGCCGACCGGCGCGCTCGTTGCCGCGCCGACCACGTCGTTGCCCGAGTCGGTGGGCGGGGTCCGGAACTGGGATTACCGCTATACCTGGATCCGGGACGCGGCGTTCACGTTGTACGGACTGATGCGGCTGGGCTTCACCGACGAGGCCGCAGCGTTCATGACCTGGCTGGAGGCGCGCTGCCGGGAGGCGCCAGCGGGAAAAGGCCTGCAGGTGCTGTACGCCATCGACGGCAACCCGGACACGCCCGAGTCGACGCTCGACCATCTCGAGGGCTACAAGGGCTCCCGGCCGGTGCGGGTGGGGAACTCGGCGGCCGGCCAGCTGCAGCTCGACATCTACGGCGAGCTGATGGACTCGGTGTACCTGTACAACAAGTACGGCCGGCCGATCGGCTACGAGCTGTGGGAGGCGCTTGGCCGGCAGCTCGACTGGCTGGAGAAGAACTGGCGGCTGCCCGACGACGGGATATGGGAGAGCCGCGGCGGCCGGCGCAGGAACACGTACTCCGCGCTGATGACCTGGGTGGCGTTCGAGCGGGCGACGCGGATCACGCGCCAGCGCGGGCTGCCTGGCCCGGTCAACCGCTGGCGGGAGGCCGCGGACGCGGCTTACCACGCCGTGCAGCGGCAAGGCTGGAGCCCGGACCGCCGGGCCTATGTCGGGCAATTGGGCGGCACGACGCTCGACGCGTCGGTGCTGGTGATGCCGCTGGTCAAATTCGCCGGTCCCAGCGATCCCCGGTTCCTCGCCACCCTGGACCGGGTCAGCCAGGAGCTAGCCAGCGACAGCCTGGTCCGCCGGTACGAACCCGACGGCTCGGACGGGCTGCCGGGCAGCGAGGGCACGTTCAACTTGTGCTCGTTCTGGTACGTGGAGGCGCTGACCAGGGCGGGCCGGATCGCCGAGAGCAGGTACATATTCGAGAAGATGCTCACTCACGCCAACCACGTGGGCCTGTTCGCGGAGGAGATCGGTCAGTCTGGGGAGGCCCTGGGTAACTTTCCGCAGGCATTCACCCATCTGGCCCTGATCAGCGCGGCCACCAATCTCGACCGGGCGCTGGCAGGCAGGCTGGCACCGTGAGCGAACCAGGCCCGGCCCGTGCGGCTTGTGGGACGGGTGGGCCGCAGCAACGTCAATCCCAGGGAGTAACGAGTGCGCGCAGTGCTCATGACCGCCGTCGGCGGTCCGGAAGTACTCAAGATCGCAGAGCTGCCAGAACCGGAGATCACCGGAGAGCACGATGTCCGAGTGCGGCTTAGAGCGGCCGGGATTAACCCGGTCGACTACAAACTGCGTTCGGGCGGGACGATCGGCGGCTCTCTGCCCGCAGTGCTGGGCTGGGACGGCGCCGGGGTGGTAGAGGGCGTGGGTACCGGAGTGTCGCGGGTGCGCGAGGGCGACGAGGTCTACTTCTGTGACGGCGGCTTCGGCCCGACCCCCGGCACCTACCAGGAGGTAAAGGTCGTCGACGAGCGGTACCTGGCACGCAAGCCCGAGCGGTTGTCCTTCGCGGAGGCGGCGGCGGCGCCGCTGGTCACGATCACGGCCTGGGAAGCACTGCGGGAGCGGGCCCGGGTCAGCGACGGCCAGTCCGTCCTGGTGCAGGCCGGAGCGGGCGGGGTGGGCCACATGTCTGTCCAGATCGCACGGCTGGCCGGAGCCAGGGTGGCCACCACGGTCACGGCCGGCCAGAAGACCGACCTGGCGTCATCGCTCGGCGCGCAGCTGTGCATCGATTACACCCGCGAGGACGTCGGCGAAAGGCTGCGCGCCTGGACCGGCGTCGACGGCGCCGACGTGGTGCATGACACCGTCGGCGGCAAGACATTTACGTCCTGCTTCTCGCTCGTGCGGCCCTACGGTGACCTTGTCTCCAACGTCGAGAGCCCATGGGAAGACGAGGCCATCAACCTCATGCACGAGCGGAACCTGCGGGTTTCCTTCACCTGGATGCCTGCGCCGTCCGTATTCGGCTGGCCTCAGCACCGGGAACGGCAGCGGGCCATCCTGGAACAGGCGGCGGCCCACTTTGCCGCCGGTGACCTGCGCGTCGTCGTCGGCGCCACATTTCCGCTTGACCGAGCCGCCGACGCGCACCGGGCCGTGGAAGCGGGGAAGGTGATGGGCAAGACCGTCCTCACCATCCCGTGACCGAGCCCGCGGCATCTTGTCCTAGTTTTTGCGCGTCACTTCGGCACGACGTAAGGGAACTTGGCATCTCGCAGGTGCCCGGCAACCGATGGCGTGAGTCCGGACGGCACGGCCGTGTTGGTGACCAGGGACAACATCACCTCGGGCGCGTTATCGGCCAGCGTCCGTCCGTTGAACGCGGCAAACCCGTAAGTCGCCGGCGTGCCCACCACGTAGGGCAAGACGTCGGGGAACAGGCGCCGGGCCACGGTCAGGCCATAGCCCTGAGGGTCGTCGGAGGTGCCGCTGGCCGACACCACGGCGGCGACTTGGCCGGCGACCCACTCGCCGGCGGCGCTGAGGTCCTCTGATGGGTGCCGGAGGTTCGCCGGGTCGGAAAAGTCGGTGTCACTGGGCCAGAAGATCGGCCACATCATCGGGTGCCCCGCGCGGTTGATCTGCCGCCAGCCGCCCGCGTCGGTGGCAAGCTTCGTCGCTGACCAGACGCCGATGCGGGAGCCCGGCCGCAGTTCCGGATGTTTGTGAGAGATCTCCAGCACGATCGAGTCGACGGTGGTGCCGGAAAAGCTGTTCTTGGCGTCTTGCGGCCGCCACGCCGAGAGGTCCGGTGCGGTCCCGCCCGCCACCGCTGCGTTCACGATCGCCAGCAACGACAGGTCGATGTAGAACGAGTCGCCGATACGCCCGGCCCAGATCCGGATATCGCCTGTGCTCGCCGCTTCACCGGTCCGGCCTTCGACGATCAGCTCGCCGGCTGCGGAGTCCTCGCGGGCCTGGTCCCCGGTGAGAGCGTGCAACTGCAGGGCCTGTTGTCCGGCTGACTCGGCTTCGCCGAAGGACACCCGGTATGTCAGCGTTTCGAAGTCGGCCCCGCCGGAGTGCAACTTGAACTCATAGCGCGCCCCCGGGCGAAACCCAGGCTCAGAATGCAGGCCGTTGACGTCGGAATTGACGTCCATGACCAGCACTGTGCTGGTCTCACCGGGGAACACGTACAAGTCGTCGAGATAGAGCTGGCCGCTCTGAGCCGCGAGCGGCGTGTCGAGATGATGGGACATGCCAAGTTCCTCCGAGTTCGGAAAGCGCGGTCAGGCCGGCCGCTCAGGACTGCGCGCGGCCGTGTCATACCCAGGCTGCGGAGCATTGAATGCGCACCTCCCCTGCTCATGAGAAGGCTCGCCCGCGGTTCCGCTAGCTGGTGGCCGGGCCCGACCGTGGCCCAGGCCCGGCCAGGCCGGTCTGGTAGGCGAGCACGACGGCCTGAACCCGATCGCGCAGCCCGAGCTTGGCCAGAATCCGGCCCACGTGGGTTTTGACGGTCGCCTCGCTGAGGTACAGCTGAGCCGCGAGTTCGGCGTTCGACAGACCGCGGGCCAGCAACTGCAAGACCTCAAGCTCACGCGGAGTCAGCTCGGACAGATCCGCGTGCACCCGCGGGCCATCCTCCGACTGCGGGGCGAACCGCTCGACAAGCCTGCGGGTGATCGACGGCGCCAGCAGAGCGTCGCCCGCCCTGACCGTCCGCACCGCGGTAACGAGCTGCTCAGGCGAGATATCCTTGAGCAGAAATCCGCTGGCCCCGGTGGTCAGCGCGGCGTAGACGTACTGATCGAGGTCGAACGTCGTCAAGATGATGATCTTGCAGTCGGCGCCCGGCTGGCTTGCGAGGATGCGGCGAGTGGCCTCCAGGCCGTCCATCTCCGGCATCCGGATGTCCATCAGCATCACGTCGGGGCGATGCTTGAGTACGGCCGCAACAGCCTGTACTCCGTCCGATGCCTCGGCCACGACCGGGATTCCGGCCGCACCGAGGATCATACGGAACCCGCTCCGTACCAGGTTCTGATCGTCGGCGATCACCACCCGGGGCGCGGCCGCCTCGGAGGCTGATCCTGAGTCGGTCACGGCCGCGCCCTTCACAGGGCACGTGTGGCGATAGCGGACGGCGAACCGATTGACTCCTGACCGGTCATCGGCAGCCGGGCCGTGACCTGCCAGCCCTCCGCCAGCGGTCCGGCCACTAGCTCGCCGCCATACAGTTCCGTACGCTCGCGCAGCCCAAGCAGGCCCCGACCGGTGCCGGGCGCAGGAGCCGGCCCAGCCGCGGGCATGGGCCGACCGGAGTCAGCGACCCGGATGATGAGGTCCCCGTTTCGGTACTCGAGCTTGACGGCGGTGCTCGGCTTGCCGACGTGCTTCAGCACGTTGGTCAGCGCCTCCTGAACGACGCGGTATGCCGCCAGATCCAGCCCCGGCGGCAGGTGCTGCGGTAGATCGCCGACATCCAGCTCGACCGGCAGGCCAGCCGCGCGCACCCGGTCGATCAGAGCGCCCAGCTGCGCCAGGCCAGGCTGCGGCTGCAGGCCGGCAGCGCCAGGCGCGCCGGAGGCGGCGGACGTGCGCGCAGTAGCGGATGCCAGAAC
Organism: Streptosporangiaceae bacterium; assembly: GCA_030040155.1. Lineage (GTDB taxonomy): Bacteria > Actinomycetota > Actinomycetes > Streptosporangiales > Streptosporangiaceae > JAJYUU01. The sequence goes on from JASHUG010000469.1 coordinate 15,783, forward strand.
GTCGCCGGCAGGGGCCAGCAGCCCAAGCAGGTGCCGCAGCTCGGCCATCGCCGCTCGGCCGCTCGACTCGACGGCGAGGAGCGCCTCTCTGGCCTGCGCCGGCGAATCGGTGAGAACCTGCCTCGCCGCTCCTGACTGCACGATCATCACGCTGACGTTGTGAGTGACGACATCGTGCAGTTCGCCGGCGATGCGCTCTCGCTCCTGCTTGATCGCCTGGATGGTGGCCGCCTCATGCTCGGCCTGCAACTGCAGCAGCCGCGCCTTCGACTCGCTCGCCCCGCGGCGCCACTGGCCGATGGTGTTGCCGGCGATGAGCACCGGGAACAGGATCAGAATGGCCATCCCAGCCGGCGGCAGCGAGGAGGACGGATTGTTGCGCAGGTAGATGACGTCCAGAAAGCCTGCCGCGGGCATGCTGAAGATTGCCGCGCCACGGAAACGGCTGTAGGCCACGGCCGAGTAGGCCGCGAGGACAACGGCCGCGAGCGTGGCGAGGTTGGCGGCGTAGTGCGGGGTCGCGGCGGCGGCCGCCACGATGACCCAGAATGCGCTCAGCGGCCGGACCCGGCGAAACGCGAGCGGCGCCGTGGTCAGGGCCAAGAGCACCACTGTCCCGGCGCTGATAGGATCCTGCGCCGGGGCAGCCAGTGTGCGACTCTGGTAGAGGCCGAGGGGCGCTGCCGAGGTGACCTGATGGGCTCCGACGGCAAGGACGGCTACCGTGCCGACGGCCGCGAGGAGAACGTCCAGCGTGACCGCGCGCATCGTCGGCTCCGACCGCGGCCCGGTGGCAGTGACGAATGCCAGGACGCGCCGCAGCCAGGTTCTGGGGTAAGCGGTCACGCACCTATTGTCTCCGGAGCGGGACTCGACGCCATCCGCCGTTAGGCCTACTGGCGTACCTCCTGAGAACGACGGGCGACTTGGAATCGGCTCGACGTCGTACCGGGTTGGGCCCCGCGGCCGACGCGCCGCCGGCTGCAGCCTGCCTACGTTTCCGGCATGGACACTCTCATCCAGCTCAGCGATGTCACCAAGCGCTACGACAACGATGCTCGGCCGGCCGTTGGCGGCATCCAACTGACCGTGGCTGCGGGCGAGGCCATCGCGGTCATGGGACCATCGGGCAGCGGCAAGTCGACGCTGCTGAACCTCATTGCCGGCCTTGACCGGCCGTCGAGCGGAGCGGTCACCGTAGCGGGCGAGCGCGTCGACAGGCTCAGCGAGACGGCGGTCGCCCGCTTCCGGCGAGCGAAGATCGGCATTATCTTCCAGTTCTTCAACCTGCTCGACGACCTGACCGTGGTCGACAATGTCATGCTGCCCGCCCGGTTGGCCGGGATGGCGCGAAGGCGAGCTAGGGCCAGGGCCGCCGAGTTGCTCGAGGCGTTGCGGATCGAGTCTCAGCGCGATACCTACCCCGCCCGGCTGTCTGGCGGCGAACGGCAGCGAGTAGCGATAGCCAGGGCCCTGGTCAACCGGCCCGAGCTGCTGCTGGCTGACGAGCCGACCGGCGCGCTGGACTCGGCCACGGGCGAGCAGATCGGGCGACTGCTGCTTGAGCTCAACCGGTCCGGGCAGAGTCTCGTCCTCGTCACCCACAACCCTGACCTGGCCGCCAGGTACACCGGCCGGAGTGTCGAGCTGGTGGACGGCCAGGTTGCGCGCGACAGCGGGGACGGCCGTGCCCGTAGTACCGATCTTGTAGCCGGGGCGGAGCCCGGACTGCAGGTGCTGCCGTGAGGCCCGGCTCGGTCGGCCGCGCCGTCCGAGGCGGGATCGCGCGACGCCGCGTCCAGGTCATCGTGATCAGCCTGGTCCTGATGGTCTCGACCGCCGCCTCGGTCCTTGCCCTTGCCCTGGTCGTTGACTCCAATGGGCCCTTCGACAAGGCTTTCGCCGCCCAGCACGGCGCGGACGTCACCGCCGCGTTTAACTCGGTCAAGACCACTGACACGCAACTCAGTGGGACGCGCAAGATCGCGCAGGTCACGGCCGCAGCGGGACCGTTTCCCCAGGTAACGACCACGCTCCAGATCCCGATCGAGGTCCAGGGTAGTGGTGCCGCGGACCTGACCCTGCCCCAGCTCACTATCGTTGGCCGGGCCTCGCCCGGCGGGCCGGTTGATGACGTGACCCTGCAGGAGGGCCACTGGCCCACCGGGCCGGGCCAGATCGCGCTGAACAGCAACCCGCAGAACGACAATCTGCCACCTAACCTGATGCTGGGTCAGCACGTCGTGGCCACCGGAATCCCCGGCAAGCCACGGCTGACCATTGTCGGCATCGCCAACTCGGTCACGAACACGGCCGACGGCTGGGTCGTCCCGGCCGAGATCTCCAGGCTCACGGCCAGCGCATCCCCGGTCGGCGAGCAAATGCTCTACCGGTTCGCCAGCGCGGGCAGCGCCGCGGCCATTCGCGCCGATGTCGCCGACGTCGCCAGGGCGCTTCCGGCGGGCGCCCTCACCGCGGCCGACTCCTACCTATCAACGAAGGCCGCGGAGGCCGTCGGAATCGCGCCGCTCACGCCGTTCGTGATTGCCTTCGGCATCATCGGCCTGGTCATGTCGGTGATGATCGTGATCAACGTCATCACCGGCGCCGTCGTCGCGGGGTATCACCGCGTTGGCGTGCTCAAGAGCATCGGCTTCACCCCCGGCCAGGTAATGGCGGCCTACACCGCGCAGGTGATGATCCCGGCCGTCGCCGGATGCCTCGGCGGGCTGGTAGTCGGCAACCTGCTGTCGGGGGTCCTGCTCGAGCGGACCGCGAACCTCTACCAGGTCGGCGGCTTGGGCGTGCCCGGCTGGGTCAACCTGGCGGTGCCAGTCGCCATGCTCGCTGTGGTCGGGATCGCCGTCCTGATACCTGCCGCCCGAGCCGGGCGGATGAGCGCGGCTCAGGCGATCACCGCAGGCAGGGCACCCCGGCAGGGCGGCGGTTACGCGGCCCACCGGATCCTCGGACGGCTTGGGCTGCCGCAGCCGGTGACGATCGGGCTCGCGGCGCCGTTCGCCCGGCCCGCCCGCACCTTCGTCACGCTTGTCGCGGTGCTGCTCGGCGCGGCCGCTGTGACCTTCGCGGTTGGCCTGGGCGCATCCCTGCAGCGAGTCGTCACGGGACTCAACCTGAGCAAGACGGACCAGGTACAGGTATCCCTGCCGATGCCCCAGGGCAGCGGGGGACCGGGCGGGAGCGGCCTGCCAATCCGCACCGACAGGCCCGGCCCCGGTCCGAGCGGACACTTCAAGCTCCCGAAACTGCCTTCGGCCGAAGCTGCCCAGCACGCGGCCATCGCCGCCATCACACGGCAGCCGGGGACGCTGCACTTCGTGGCGGAGGCCGACGAGGAGGTCAGCATGGCTGGCCTCTCGCACCAAGTCCAGGTCACCGCCTATCAGGGCAGCGCCGACTGGCTGGGTTACGACATGATCAGCGGGCACTGGTACAACGGCTCCGGCCAGGTTGACGTGCCTACCTATTTCCTGACCGCGACCGGAAAGACTGTCGGCGACAGCGTCACCTTTACCTACGAAGGCAAGCAGCTCACGGCACGGATCGTGGGCGAGGTTTTCGACAACGTCAACAACGGCATGTCGATGATCACCGGTACGCAGACGCTAGCCGATGGCGGCCTGACCGAGGCGCAGCCCAATCAGTACGACATTCAGGTGCGCCCAGGCGCTTCGGCGGCCGCGTACGCACAGGCGCTCCAGCAAGATCTCGGGCCCCTTTACGGAGTGAACCAGACCGGAGGCAGTGGGGGTCTGCCGCTCATACTGAGCCTACTTGCTCTTCTAACGCTGCTCCTGGCCACGATCGCAGGACTCGGCGTCTTGAACACGGTCGCCCTGCAGACCAGAGAAAGGGTCCATGACCTCGCCGTGTTCAAGGCGCTCGGGATGACGCCTAGGCAGACGATCGCAATGGTCGTGTGCTGGGTTGCCGGGACCGGCCTGATCGCGGGCCTGGTCGCGGTTCCGGTCGGCATTGCCCTGCAGCACCTGCTCGTGCCGGTCATGGGTGCCAGCGCAGGCACGGCCATACCGGCGGTCATCCTCAGCGTCTACGGCCCGGCTGACGTCGCGGTGCTGGCGCTCGCCGGGGCGGTGATCGCCGTCGTCGGCGCGCTCGCGCCCGCCGGCTGGGCAGCCGCGGCGAGGCCCGGGGTCGCGCTGCGCACCGAGTGAACGCAGCGCGGCGAGCAGGTGTTCTCAGGCTAGGCGTGTGAGTTCAGCAGGTGGGCTCGCCGCCTGGCCTGCTTGGGGAGGCGCCGCAGCTGGATCCACACGATGGCAGCTACGACCATCGCGGCGATCACGAGTGCGGTCAGCGTCACTTCCCAGTTCAGCGCATTCCCCAGTCCGCCGAACATAGCGAGCACGGCCAGCAGCCAAGACCCGTAGATGACCCAGCCAACCAGCCGATGGCTTGAGGCCTCCATCCTGGCCACGGCGACGGCGACATTGCGTCCGTAGACGGCCTCGCCCGGCGCAGTCCTGGAGGCCTGGATGAAGTGCTCAGCTGCCTGCCCGGTATGGCCGCGCTCCAGGCTGATCCGGCCAAGCTCGTTCATTGCGCCCGCATGCGCAGGATCGCTGGCCAGCGTGCGCCGGAAGTGCTCGACCGCCGCGTCGCTGTCGCCGGCTTCCCTGCTCACCTGGCCGGCGAGGTAATGCACCTCCGGCTCCTCCGGCGCCAGCTCCCGAGCCGCACCAACCGCACGCTCGGCGACAGTCAGCCGGGACACGCCTCGCTCGCCGACGTAGTCCGCGGCGCCGACCGCGGCTTGGGCGACGCTGAGGTGACCGACCCAGTTGTGCGGCTCCAGCCGGACCGCGAGCTCTGCCTGTGCGAGCATGCACCAGGCGTGACTGCTGTCCGGCTCGGCCGCCACGACCGCAGCCAGCACCCTGGCCGCCTCGTCGTAACGGCGCATGCTCAGCAGTACCCGCGCGCGCTCGCGCTCGGTCCTGATGTCGGTCAATTCGCTCTCGATTCGGGCCCGCGGGCGATTACGGCCTGTCCTCTTATCGAGTTATATAACCGCATGAAAGCATGATCCGGTGCCGTCCTGGGAACGTCGGCGTTGATGACGTCCTCTGACACCGCGGTTCGCGGCAGCAGCAGGCTCAGCAGCCCACACAGGACGAACGCCCCGACGGCGTAGGGTGCGGTGTGCCGCAGCGCGCCCGCGAATGAATGCCCGCCCGCCACCGAGTCGAAGAACACGGTGCCAAGCACGGCGACGCCAATGGCGCCGCCCAGTTGCTGCGCGGTGCTGAACACCCCGGACGTCCCGCCCGCGGCCTCGGCCGGCGCTGCCGCCAGCACGACGTTCACCAGCGGGATGATGAGTACCGCCAGGCCGACGCCCGCGACCACCAGACCGGGGACCACCGCCCAGGGGCTTCCGTCGATCCCCACGCGGTCGGCGAACGCGCCGACTGCGGCGATACCGCCCGCCATCAGCAGCGCGCCGGTGACCAGGGAACGGCGGCCGTACCGCTGCGCTAGCGGCACCGCCACCGGCGCGCCGATGAAGCTGCCGACGCTGAAGGCGACCGAGGTCAGGCCCGCTCGCATCGGCGAGAAGTGCTCCCCGATCTGCAGCCACAAGGCGGCCATCAGGAAGAAGCCCTGCAAGCCGGCCGAGAACACCAGTTGCACGCCGATGCCCGCGGCGAAGGCGGGGACCCGCAGCAGCCTGGCGCGCAGCAGCGGCGCGTACTGAGATCGAGGGTGACGCTCCTCGGCCACGGCCAGCCCGGTGACCCCGACCACTCCGGCGGCCAGCAGTCCCCAAGTCCAGGCCGGCCAGCCGAGCTCGCGGCCCTCAAGGAGCGGGTAAACGACCGCAACCAGGCTGGCGGCCAGCACGGCGCCGCGGGCCAGGTTCGGCCGCCTGGCAGTCGTGTCCCTGGTCTCCGGAATCAGCCGCACTCCGGCAATCAGCGAGAACGCGGCTACCGGCACATTGACGAAGAAGACGGTTCGCCAACTCCAGCCGAACACGTCGGCCTCGGTCAGGACTCCGCCAAGGACAAGGCCGATCGCTGAGGCGAAGCCGAGCATCGCGCCGTACGCGGCGAACGCCTTGCCGCGCTCCTTGGTTGTCGTGAAGATCACCCGGAACGTTGCGAGCACCTGAGGCGCCATCACGGCCGCGGCCGCCCCCTGAACGGCCCTGGCAGCAATCAGTTCCGCGCCGGTTGCCGATAGCCCGGCACACATGCTCGCCGCGCCGAACAGGCCGACGCCGAGCAGGAACATGCGCTTGCGGCCGAACCGGTCGCCCAGGTTGCCCGCCACGATCAGCGACGCGGCGAACGCCAGCATGTAGGCGGACACCACCCACTCAAGCTGAGTAGAGCTCGCGTGCAGGCTTCGCCTGATCGTGGGCAGCGCCACGTTCACGATCGTGACGTCAATCATGTCCATCAGCGCGCCGATGATCAGCACGCTCGCGGCGAGCCGGCGGCCCGGCCGAATCACGTTCTCATCCTGGCCGCTGTGGGCGGACTGCCTGGTTGCCATCCTCGAGCCTCCCTCGGGCATTCGAACTAGGTTCGCTTCTCGAACGTTGTTCGGCAACGAACATCGTTCTAACATAGATGTTCGTTCGAGTCAAGACGACGTTCGTTACTAGTACGCTGTTCCACGAAGGGCCCGGCGCGGCGGCGCACCCGGACGGACCCGGAAAGGGGCATTTCGGTGCACGAGTCGAGCGGCCAGTTCGAGGGAATCCCGCAGCCGCCCTGGCAACGGTTGCCTGACCGGTCCGCCAGGCGCCGACGTGACCCGATCAGCCGGGAGGCGATCGTCGACACCGCGATCCGGCTGCTGGACGCCGAAGGCCTGGACACGCTGAGCATGCGCCGCATCGCCGACGAGCTCGGCACCGGCGCGGCCTCGCTCTACTGGCACGTCGGCAGCAAGGACGGCCTTCTCGACCTCGTCTTCGACAAGCTCATCGGGGAGCTGACGATCCCCGGCCCGCAGCCAGGCCGGTGGCGCGAGCAGCTCAAGGACGTGGCCCGAGCCCAACGCGCGGTGAGCCTGCGTCACCCCTATCTCGTCAGGATCTCGATTGGCCGGATCCCGATGGGACCGAACGCGCTGCGTTACTCCGAGCGAGTGCTGGCAATCCTCGCGGCCGGCGGCCTGCCGCCCAGACTCGCAGTCCAGGGCAGTCACCTGCTGATCTCGACCGTCAACGGGTTCACGCTGGACGAGACCGGCGTCGGCGATGACGCCGCGGAAGATGCGAGCGCACACGGTGCCGCGACCGGACACGATGCCACGACCCACGGCCCAGACGCCACGGTGCACACCCATCGGGGATCGCAGCAGGGGGCCAACATGGTCCGCGACTACCTGGCCGCGCTCCCGCCGCAGGCGTTTCCTACCCTGGTCGCCATGGCCGGTGAGTACAGCCATGCAGACCCGGACGAACGGTTCGAGCTGCTCATCGATATCTTCGTGGACGGCCTCGCTCGCCGGGCCGCAAGCGCCGCGGGGGATGCCAAAGCCAGTCAATGAAGACCGAGCTGATCAACGGAGGCTACCGGTGCTGCAGACGTTCGACGAGCGAAACCGCGATCTCATGGTCAGCGTGGCGGGCAAGCTCACCCACCGCGACGAGGCGGCGGTCAGCCCATTCGATTCCGCCGTCCAGGGAGGTGACGCTGTCTGGGAGGGGCTGCGCCTGTACAACGGCCGGATCTTCAGGCTCGACGAGCATCTGGCCAGGCTGCGCCGTTCGGCCCAGGCCCTCGGCTTCGAGCGCGTCCTCTCGGATGAGGAGATCATCGCGGAGATCCGCCGCACGCTGGCGGCCAACAACATGACCGACAACGTGCACATCCGGCTCACGTTGACCCGCGGCGTGAAGATCACCAGCGGGATGGATCCGCGGCTGAACCAGTCGGGCCCCACGTTGATCGTGCTGCCCGAGCACAAGCCGCCGGTCTACGACCAGCGCGGGATCACGCTGATCACCGCCAGCGTGCGGCGCACCGCGCCGGACAGCCTGGATCCGAAGATCCACCACAACAACCTGATCACCTCGATCCTGGCCAAGATCGAGGCGAACGTCGCCGGAGCAGACGACGCGGTCATGCTCGACCATCGCGGCTTCGTGGCCGAGACCAACGCGACCAACATCTTCCTGGTCACCGACGGCGAGCTGGGCACGCCATCGGCGGCCTCCTGCCCGGAGGGCATCACCCGGCAGGCAGTGCTCGATCTCGCGAGCGACGCAGGCATCGCCTGCACCATCGGTGACTTCAGCCTCAGCCAGCTTTACACCGCCGACGAACTGTTCGTCACGGGCACCATGGGAGGCCTGACCCCGGTACTGATGCTGGATGGCCGGACAATCGGCAACGGCCAGCCTGGCCCGATAACGGCGACGCTGACCAGGTTGTTTGCCGGCCTGACCGCGACCAGCGGCACCCCGGTCCGCTAAAGCCCCTTCAGACCGGGAACGAAGTCGCTTCCGGGCATCGGTCGCGTGCCCGTCGATGTCGCCCGCCGCGCCGCTAGCGCCGCACGCCGTCAGCGCAACCCGCGGCGGCAAGGCCTTGCCGCATCACCTCACCTGCTTCTTCGCCTGCGCGCATCACCGTGGTCTGCCCGTCGGATTCGTAGAGCAGGTATCCGACCTGGTTCAGATCGCCGACACCGTGCTGGCGCAACATCATGTACACATCACCCGCCGTCAGCCCGGCTCTGGTCAGCTCGTGCTCCTGGAGCTTGCCGCTGGCGATGAGCACGCGCGGCGGCTGGTCAACGGCACGTGTAAACCAGCTGCTCCGCCGGGCAAGGGCAACAAGACGGTGCACAGCGAGCAGGGTCACCAAGGCGACAGCCGCGGTGAGGAACGACGTCGATGGCACTGTCGCGGTGCGGCCGATGATCGTACCGATGGCGACCGCGACGGCGAAGTCGAACGCGCCGAGCTGGGCCAG
>JASHUG010000470.1 GCA_030040155.1 Streptosporangiaceae bacterium
GGGCCGGCGACGACGGTCGCCGCGATCGTTCCGGCCCTGGCGCAGCTCACGGTGCCGTCGTAGTAGTGCCGCTGCAGGCCCGCGAAGAGGCCGATCACAAGCCAGACCACGACCAGGACACTCAGGATCTTCATTACGCCCTCCGGGTCACATGGCGGTCGGCGTGACCGCCTTCGGATCCCGCCCGGGTACGCGGAGACGTGTTTCGAGCCGCCGGGTACCCGGCCCTGGATCGGCCCAACAGGTACCGGGAATGGCCTCGGCTAAACGAGGTTCGGCCGACTCCGGGCGCGCGGGCCTAGGTCTTGGGCCCGGTCCGGTGCTTGACGGTGATCCGCGGCTTCTTCACCGGCTGCTTGCCCGAGGTCTTCTGATGGCAGAAGGCCGGGACCGTCGGCTTCGCGGCCGGTGTGGTGGAGGTGGTCGGCGATGCCTTGCCGGTCGGGTCGCTCGAGTGCGTTCCCGTCTGGCCGGCGCACTCGCGCGCGCGCTCGGCCGCCAGCTGGGTGATCCGGTCCAGCTTGATCGCGTTCTGCTCCAGCAGGGAGGTCATCCACTCGAGCATCGGGGGAACCTGGGCCCGCCAGACCTCCATCGAGTGCCCGCCCGGCGCGACGTGCAGCGGAACGCCCGCCTGATAGATCTGCAATTCCTGCTGGAAGTAGCGGCCCGCCGCCATGTCCTGCGCGTCGCCCGAGCCGGCCCCGAGCCAGAACTGCGGGAGTGGTGTTCCCGGCGGCAAGTGCAAGATCTCGTAGTCGGGGGTGTTCTGCAGCCGCAGCTTCGTGTCATGCCCGAACGGGTTCACGTACTTACCGTTCGGTCCCTGATTGGGAGCGGGTGCGTAGTAGCCGCTCAGGGATGCAGCCGCGCCGTACCGGTGGAGGAGACTGGGCTGCAGCGCCATGTTGGCCGCGCAGAAGCCGCCTTCGGAGTACCCAGCGATCCCCCAGGCAGGACCGGGAGGCTGGACTCTCGGAATGTCGCGGTAGATCTCGTTGGGCAGGTCGATGCCCAGGTACGTCATGTCCTGCGGGCCGCCGACCTGGTTGAGGCACTGTTCAGAAATGCGGATGCCGCCGTTCGCATCCGGCATGACCAGGACGGCCGGCTTGGCCAGTCCCGAGTTGACCAGGTTCCTGAGAATCGTCTGCACGCCGACGACGTTGACCCAGTCCTGGGGCTCGCCCGGCTGACCGTGGATCAACTCGATGACAGGGAACCGGTAGTTCTTGTAGGCCGCCTGGAAGTACTGCGGCGGCAGGTAGATGAGAACGGTTCGGGTGATGTGGCTGAGCGGTCCCGCTATCGTCGCCTCGAAGCCGTCACCGTTCTGCTCTGCCAGCGCGGAATAGACGATGTGGCCTGCGACCGACTCTCGCAGCGACCCCCTGGCGAAGGTCGTAGCTGAGATCGTCGACTGGGTCTTCGCCGGAGGCGCGTTGGTGATGTCGGCGAATGCCGCACCCCAGGTCTGGTAGTAGTCGAAGTACCGGTTAACGGCCATGATCCCGAACTGCACGGCCACGATGAAGGCCACGAACGCCGCGGCCACTCGGACGAGGGCATGTCGAGTCCTGGTCATCCACCACATCAGCGCGGCGAAGATCAGCACTAGCATGATGAACAGGAACGTGCTCTGCGGCTCTAGCATGCGGCTGCTCTCCGGCCCGCCCTGCAAGAACCGTCTTCCGGCAGCACTCCGGCTTGCCTCGCCCGCATCTGCGTCAGAATCCTCGATCGCTGTTGTGGCTCGCGACACCCCGCAATGGGTGTGCGCGCGCTCCCCGACTACGACATCAAACGCACCCGCGACCGCCAGAGTTGCCAGGTATGCGACCACATGGCGAAGTCCATAACAAAGCCGGGCTCGCATATTGCTCGCCCGTAATGCTACCGCCCGGTCGGATCTCCTTCATACAACTGCCATCGCGGCTGAGGTGGCGGCGTTTCTACAGAGCTTGTACGGCGTATTCGAATTCTTGGTCTATAAATCTGGTGATGCAGGTCATGTCCCCACGCGGCTGGTGGCCGACCGGCCCAGGGTCGTTGGCGCGAAGGCCAGATGTTTGAGGCCCGCACCACGGGAATACCGACGCCGGGGCGGGCCTCCCCTCTCCCGCCGCGTAGGAGTTGTCATGACGAATGTGCTCACTCAGCCCCGGCCGAAACGGCCTGAAGAGCTGCAGGGCTGCACGGACGCCGAACTGCTGACGATAGTCCGCTCGATGCCGCGTGGCTCAAGCCTGCGCAACGACGCCTGCGAGGTTCTCGTCACTCGTTACCAGCCCCTGGTCAGATCGTGTGTGCTGCGGTACCGCAACAGCATCGAGCCGCAGGAAGAGCTCATGCAGGTTGGCTACGTCGGCCTGCTGAAGGCGATCAACAACTTCGACCCGGCCGTCGGCACCAGCCTGGCCAGCTACGCGCAGCCGTGCGTGAGCGGCGAGATCAAGCGGCACTTCAGGGATAAGCGCTGGCAAGTGCACGTGAAGCGATCGCTGCAAGAGCTGCGGCTGGAGATCAGGAACGCGGGCGCGGAGCTGACAGGCTCGCTTGGCCGGACGCCGACCGACGCCGAGGTCGCCGACCGCCTGGAGATTAGCGAGGACGACGTTCGTGAGGCGCGGCAGGCCGAGCTTGCCTTCCACACCGCGTCGCTCGACTCCCCCCTGCCAAACGAGGACGGGACAGCGAGCCTGGGCGACCTGCTCGGCAGCGAGGACCCGCAGCTTGAGCACGTCATCGACATGCAGTCGGTGTGGGCGCACTGGAGCGCGCTGCCCGACCGGGAGCAGCGAATGCTGTTGATGCGCTTCTACGGCAACATGACCCAGTCCGAGATCGGCGCACGCCTGGGCATCTCGCAGATGCACGTTTCCAGGCTGCTGGCCGAGGCCATCGGCTACCTGCGCGAGCAGCTGGTCGATACGGCGGCGGCCGGGTCGAACTGAGCTAAGCACCTGCTGGCTCGGGTACCAGGCACGGGCGCCGGGCATGGGCGCCAGCCCTCGGCCCAAGGCCGGCCGGCCCAGAAACTTCTGGCGCCCTGGTTTGAGCCCGAGCCGGCCTGGGCACCACAGGCAAAGCGATGTCTACGACGCAGGCACGCCCTCACGCCGTCATGGCGTAAGCACCGAGGGTGTGCCTTCTTGCGTCTGCAGGACTCTTGGCCCCTGGTGGTTGCGCGGTGACGACAGCGACGACTACCAGGAGGCATCCAGATGAGGATCGCGCTCGTCACGGCACGTAATCCCCTCGGGCCGGCCGCGGATCGCAGCGATCATCCCGCTTACCTCGCTCGTGCACTGGCCAGCCAGGGACATCGCGTCACTCTTTACGCCCGCGAGGACGGGACCTCGCCGCAGACCGCAGTGCTCGGCCGCGGCGTCTGCATCGAGCACGTGCCAGCCGGGCCGGCCAGGGACCTCAGCCAGGAACAGGCCGCCAGGCACATGCCCCAGATGGCGGACTACTTGTCCGCCAAGTGGCGGGTGAACAGGCCGGATGTCGTGCACGCGTTCGGCTGGGTTAGCGGCCTGGCCGCGCTCGGCGCCGTCCGCGGTACTGGTATCCCGATCGTGCAGACCTTTGGCTCGCTCGCGGTGGCGGAGCGCCGCTACGGCGACGGCGACGTCTGCGCGAGCCGGATGCGCCTCGAAACGCTCATCGGCCGAAAGGCCGCCGCCGTCCTGGCCAGCTCGTCTGAGGAGGCTGCGGATCTGGCCAGGATGGCTGTGCCCAGGCCCGCGATCAGGGTCGTGCCGGCGGGAGTAGACACCGACGTCTTCACTCCGGATGGCAAGCGCGCGGCCCGGTCCGCCAGGATCCGGCTGGTCGCCGTGGCCGCGTCGGACCGGGCGCCTGGGCTGCGGGCAGTGGTCCGCGCCACCGCGCAGGTGCCAGGGGCCGAGCTGGTGATAGCCGGCGGTCCCGGCGGTCGCCAGCTGCCGAGGACCGGGCCGTTCCGCGAGGTGGCGCAGCTGGCAACGGAGCTGAAGATCCGCAGCCGGGTCTCCTTCGCGGGCGAGCTCGGCCCGGCGAAGCTGGCCGCGCTGCTGCGGTCGGCCGACGTCGTCATCAGCGCGGCGCCGTACGAGCCGTCAGGTTTGGCCGCGATCCAGGCGATGGCCTGCGGCACGCCGGTGATCGTGCCGGCGGCGGGCGGGCACGCCGATGCCGTGATCGACGGCACGACCGGGCTGCTCATCGCGCCCGAGCACGCGGCCATGCTGGCGCACCGGATCCGGCGCTTGCTGGCGACGCCCGCGCTCCTGACGGCTTTCGGAATCGCTGCCGCCGACCGGGCGCGATCCAGGTATGCCTGGGATCGCATCGGCCGCGAGGCGGCGGCCGCTTACGAGCGCTGCCTGCCTGGCCGCACCGGCGCCACGGCTGCCGAGCAGGCCGAGGCCGACGAGGAGTTCGAAGCCGACGAGGAGTTCGAGGTCCTTGCGGTCAATGGCTAGGATTCCGCTCTCCGGTCCCAGGTCGTAGCCCGGACAAACCGCTACTGCCACGTCTGCGCGGGAAAGTCCGGGCGGCATGCTTGACTTGCGCTGGTGCAGCCGCCCGGAGGACTCGGGCATGCAGACGAGGCCGGGCACGGTGCCGCCTCGTTCCGATCTAAATGGGGTTTGACCTGGTGGACGTCACGGAGCGGGTACTGCTCGCGGACTACACGACGCTGCGCCTCGGCGGACCCGCTCACCGGTTCGCCACCGCGGACGGCGACGATCAGCTGGTCGCGATCGTCAGGGACGCCGACGCGGAGGGCGAGCCGGTCCTGGTCCTCGGCGGCGGCAGCAACCTGGTCGTGGCCGACGAAGGATTCCCCGGGGTCGTGGTGCAGGCGACCGGGCGCGGGATCAGTGCGGCGCGGGCCGGGGAAGCGGTCGAGGTGACCGTCGGCGCGGGCGAGGACTGGGACGAGGTCGTTCAGTGGTCGATCGGCGAGGGCCTGTCCGGGATCGAGTGCCTGTCCGGCATTCCCGGCGTGACCGGGGCGACTCCGATCCAGAACGTCAACGCCTACGGCCAGGAGGTCGCGGAGACCATTACCTGGGTGCGCGCCTACGACCGGCTGTTTGACCAGGTTGTGCTGCTGACGGCGGCGCAGTGCGAGTTCGGCTACCGGACCAGCATGTTCAAGCGACACGCCAGCGCTGGCCGCGGGGCCGCTCTCAACCCGGCGGCCGCGACCGGCCGGCACGTCGTGCTGAGTGTGACGTTCCGGCTTGCCGCCGATCCGCTGTCGGCGCCGGTCAGGTACGCCGAGCTAGCGCGCCGACTGGATGTCACGGAAGGTGACCGGGTACCGCTCGCTACCGCACGGGAGGCCGTGCTGCAGCTGCGCCGGGGCAAGGGAATGGTGCTCGACCCGGCGGATCCCGATACGCGCAGTGCCGGCTCGTTCTTCACGAACCCGGTGATCTCGGCGGACCAGTTCAAAGATCTTGAGGCACGGGTCGCCTCGCGGCTGCCTGCCGATGGGACAGCGGTCCGGATTCCGTGCTGGCCAGAAGGGAACGAGGCGGGGATCAAGGTCTCTGCGGCCTGGCTCATCGAGCAGTCCGGCTTCCACAAGGGCTTTCCCGGTGACCGCGCGCCGGTGCGCATCTCGACCAAGCACACGCTCGCGCTGACCAATCCGGGCGGCGGCAGCACCGCAGACTTGATCGCGCTTGCCCGCCAGGTCAGGGACGGCGTTGGCGATGCGTTCGGCATCCAGTTGGCAAACGAGCCCGTCCTGGTCGGAGTCGAGCTGTAGGCGTCATCGCCGGTGCGGAGCTTGCTGCTGACCGAGTCGTCGCTAGCCGGCGAGCCACCCGTCGATCCCGGCCAGGAGCTCCTGCCGCAGATCGGCGGGCGCGGTGGACGCGCGAACCGACATCCTGGCCAGGTCGGCCAGTTCCCGGTCCGTCATCCCGTGTGCCTGCCTGGCCAGCTCGTACTGTGCCGCGAGGCGCGGCCCGAACAGCAACGGGTCGTCCGCGCCGAGCGCGACAAGCACCCCAGCATCGCGCAGCGCTCGCAGCGGGACCTCCTCGGGACTAGCCGCGACCCCGAGGGCAACGTTGGAGACGGGGCAGACCTCGAGGGTGACCCCGGCGGCGGCGATCCGCTGCAGCAGATCTGGCTCGCAGGCGGCCGTGACGCCGTGCCCGATCCGGTCGGCATGGAGCTCGTCGAGGCAGGCCCGGACATTGGCGGGGCCTGCCAGTTCGCCACCGTGCGGGACAAGCCGCAGGCCCGCCTTCGCCGCGATCCTGAATGCCGGCGCGAAGTCGGCGGTCGTGCCGCGGCGCTCGTCGTTGCTCAACCCGAACCCGGTTACGCCGTGGTTCGCGTAACGCGCGGCGAGCCGGGCGAGCGTACGTGCCTCAAGCGGGTGCTTGGTCCGGTTCGCCGCGACGATGATCCCGATCCCGACGCCGGTCATCTCGTGCGCTCGCGCCGCGGCCTCGAGCACCAGCTCGAGCGTGGGCGTGAGCCCGCCGAACCTCGCGGCATAGCCGGAGGGGTCGATCTGCAGTTCCAGCCAGCCCGATCCGTCGGCGCGCTCGTCCTGCGCCGCTTCCATGAGCAAGCGGTGCACGTCGGCCGGCGTGCGCACGACTGACCTGGCGATGTCATATAGCCGCTGAAAGCGGAACCAGCCGCGCTCGTCGGCCGCGGACAGCCGCGGCGGCCAGTCGTCGGCCAGTGCCTCCGGCAGGTGGACGCCGTGCAACGCGGCCAGCTCGACCAGCGTGGGGTGCCGCATCGAGCCGGTGAAATGCAGGTGCAGATGTGCCTTCGGGAGGGCGGCAAGCGGCCGGGGCATCAGGCCAGTGTGCCAGCCCGGTCTGCGCTGCTGCGTGGCTAGCGGGCAGCGCTGAGCAGTT
>JASHUG010000471.1 GCA_030040155.1 Streptosporangiaceae bacterium
CCAGGAACCCCGTGTCCGGGGCCGCACCGTGCGCCGCTGACCTGGCATACCGAAACGCATACCACTCGACGGGCTCAATCAGGTGGGATGTCATGAAAAACCGGCAAGTATTTTGCGCTTCACCTGCGCAGCAACCCGGTCATGCAATGTTGGTGCGGTGCGCGTCCGTCCATCCCGCCTGCCGGCCCTCCCCGTCCGGGACGTCATCGCGGTGACAGCGCCGTGACTCGTTCGCACAGATCCGGACGCGGCAGCGTGGTGCGCTAGCCTTTCCAGGCGTGCCAGCGCGCGGGTTTGACGTGGATCGGGCTCTGGCCGCCCTCAATGAGCAGCGGTCAGCGCTCGGGCGGCCGCCGTTCGCAGGCCCAGTCACCCCCCGCGCCGTCGGCCAGGCGAGCCTGGCAGCGGTCGCCGCGGCGACCGAGGCGGGCCTGCAGCCGCTCCGGGCGGCCCTGAGGGCGGCCGTCGGCTATACCCTCGGCCTGCTAGCCGAGCGGGCCCCTGGCCGGTCGGTGGAGGTCAGGATCCCGCCCGTGGCCGCCGTCCAGTGCGTGCCTGGCCCCCGGCACACCCGCGGCACCCCGCCCAACGTGGTCGAGACCGACCCGCTGACCTGGCTTGAGCTGGCCACGGGCCAGCTGGCCTGGTCAGCGGCTGTGCAAGGTGGCCGGGTACGGGCAAGCGGTCAGCGAGCCGACATCTCCGGCTACCTCCCGCTGGTGTCGCCGGGCACTGCCAGCCCCGCAGGTAACTAGACTGACTTGGTGCTCAAGCCCGATGGCCGCCTGTCGCTCGATCCCGATCCAGCCGACCAGCCGCCAAGGGACGCGTGCGGCGTATTCGGCGTCTGGGCGCCGGATGAAGAGGTCGCCAAGCTGACCTACTACGGCCTGTACTCGCTGCAGCATCGCGGGCAGGAGTCGGCCGGTATTGCTGTCAGCGATGGCTCCAGGATTGTCGTTTACAAGGACATGGGCCTGGTTGCCCAGGTCTTTGACGAATCAGTCCTGAATACGCTCCGCGGACACCTGGCGATCGGGCACTGCCGGTATTCGACCAGCGGCTCATCGGTCTGGGAGAACGCGCAGCCGACGTTCCGCGCGACGCCATCGGCCAGCCTGGCTCTTGGCCACAACGGCAACCTGATCAACACCCTCGAGCTGGCCTCGTTGCTCGGCGGGCACGCGAGCGCGGCGGCCAGCCGGGCCACATCCGACACAGACGTCCTGACCGCCCTGTTCGCGGCCAGCCGGCCGGTCGGCGGCGGTGCGCAGCAGACGACTCATCCCGGCGTCGAGACCGCGGCGCTGTCCGCGCTGCCGCTGGTCAGAGGCGCATTCTCGCTGGTCTTCATGGACGAGCAGACGCTCTATGCCGCCCGGGACCCGCAGGGCTTCCGGCCGCTCGTGCTCGGTCGGCTGGCCAGGGGCTGGGTGGTGGCGAGCGAGACCGCGGCCCTCGACATCGTGGGGGCCGCGTTCGTCCGCGAGATCGAGCCCGGCGAGATGGTGGCCATCGACGAGGATGGCGTCAGATCGCACACGTTCGCGACTGCCGCGCCGAAGGGCTGCGTGTTCGAATACGTGTACTTGGCTAGGCCGGATACGGCCATCGCGGGCCGCAGTGTCCAGGACGCCAGGGTGGAGTTGGGCCGGCGGCTGGCTGCCGAGCAGCCGGCCGACGCCGATCTGGTCATCGGTGTGCCGGAGTCCAGCACGCCGGCCGCGATCGGGTATGCCCAGGCCAGCGGCATCCCGTACGGGCAAGGGCTGGTGAAAAACTCCTACGTCGGGAGGACGTTCATCCAGCCCAGCCAGACCATCAGGGAGCGCGGCATACGACTGAAGTACAACCCGCTCAGAGACGCCATTGCCGGCCAGCGGCTGGTCGTGGTGGATGACTCGATAGTCAGGGGCAACACTCAGCGGGCGATCGTCACGATGCTGCGCGAGGCGGGTGCGGCGCAGGTCCACGTGCGGATCTCCAGCCCGCCAGTGGCCTGGCCGTGCTTTTTCGGTATCGACTTCGCCAGCCGGGCCGAGCTGATGGCGGGCAACATGACCGTCGAGGAGATCAGGCAGTCCATCGGGGCCGACTCCCTCGGCTTCGTGTCGCTCGAAGGCCTGATCGCGGCCACCGGCGTGCCGGCCGAACGGCTCTGCCACGCGTGCTTCGACGGCACGTATCCGATCCCGGTGGCCGAGGGCGAGCGTGGCAAGCATCTACTTGAGCCGGTCGTGAGCGGCAAGGCGGCCGGGTGACCGACCGGCCTGAGCCCGCAGCGGACCGGTACGCCCTGGCCGGCGTCGACATCGAAGCCGGGGACAGGGCGGTCGAACTGATGCGGGCATCGGTGGCCAGAACCGCGGGAGCAGAGGTCATCGGCGGCCTCGGCGGGTTCGCCGGCCTGTTTGACGCCTCCAAGCTGGCCGGGATGCGCCGCCCGCTGCTGGCCACCTCGACCGACGGCGTCGGCACCAAGGTCGTCATCGCGCGGCGGCTTGGCCGGTACGACACGGTCGGAGTCGACCTGGTCGGCATGGTCGTGGACGATCTCGTTGTCTGCGGTGCCGAGCCGCTGTTCATGACCGACTACCTGGTTTGCGGGCGAGTGCGTCCCGAGTTGGTCGCCGCAGTGGTGGCCGGCATCGCCGAGGGCTGCCTGCAGGCCGGTTGCGCGCTTATCGGCGGCGAGACCGCGGAGCATCCAGGCCACCTTGGCCCCGACGACTTCGATCTGGCCGGGGCGGCCACCGGCGTTGTGGATGCCGACCGGCTGCTCGGGCCGTCCAGGGTGCGCCCCGGAGATGCCGTGCTCGCCCTCGCCTCCTCCGGCCTGCACTCCAACGGTTTCTCCCTGGCCCGCGCGATCATCGATGACCCGGAGTCGGGGCTTGACCTGGCGGATCAGCCCGCCGAGCTCGATCAGCCGCTTGGCGCCGAACTCCTGACCCCAACCAGGATCTACGCCAGGGACTGCCTGGCACTCGCCGAGAGCTGCGACGTCCGGACGTTCGCGCACGTCACCGGCGGCGGTCTCGCGGCGAACTTGAGCCGCGTCCTGCCGCCAGGCCTCGAAGCCGTGCTGGACCGGGGTAGCTGGCAGCCCCCGCCGGTCTTCGGGCTGCTCGCTGAGCGCGGCCGGGTGCCAGAGCCGGAGATGGAGCGTGTGTTCAACCTGGGTGTCGGCATGGTGGCGATCACCGCTCCCGCAGACGCCGACCGCGCAATCCGGCTGCTGGCAGAGCGCCAAGTCCCGGCCTGGGTCCTCGGGGAAGTTATCTCTGCGGGCGGTATGGGGGGTCGTGCGCCCGACCAGAAAGCGCCGCGCGTGCGGATGTTCGGCAGCCATTCCCGGTAGCAGTCCGCGGGTCGGACAGAGAACCGACCTCAAGGCATGGTCGCGACTACCGGAAGCCCGGATCTCCGGCCGTGGCGCGACGCTGGCGAGCGCGCAGACGCGCTAACTGAGGTCAGGCCGACGTGCTGGTCAGGTCGTCGGCGTCGTAGTCGCCGACGTCATCGGCATCCCAGTCTTCGTCGTCACCATCGTCATCTTCTGAGTCATCGTCCTCGGAGTAGCTGTCGCCGAGGTCTGCGTAGGCGGAATCCTCGTCGTGCTGATCCGTGCCGACGCCCAGTTCAGCCCGCAGCCGGTCAAGATCGGTGCCGCCGCCGCTGTACTTCAGCTGACGTGCCACCTTGACCTGCTTGGCCTTGGCTCGGCCGCGCCCCATTGGCTCGACCCCCTCTAACGTACGGAACCCACGGGTTCCCTGGTCACCGCACTCTAAATTTGTCAGTACACGCCTATGCTCACGATTTCGTGCACACAAGACTGACCCGTCGCGGCTCCGCCTCAGGGAGTGCGACGCGCTCGCCTTGACGTACAGGTACAACCGTACCTGCTTTGGGCTGCAGGCGCCTCCGCTGATCCTGGAGAAAGTGATCAGCTGCCCAGGTATATGCCCCTGAGCCGCCCGACCTCGGCGATCCGGCGCTCGGCCAGCCGGTCAGCAGCTACCGCGGGCGGCACGCCGTCCTTGTCGGCAAGTGCCAAGATCTGCCGGGTAGTCCCGAAAATCTGCTCGGCCCTCGCCTTGGCCCGGTCGAAACTGAATCCGTGCAGCTCGTCTGCTACCTGGATCACGCCGCCAGAGTTCACCACGTAGTCGGGGGCGTACACGATGCCGTGGTCGGCCAGCTGCTTCTCCACACCCGGATGGGCGAGCTGGTTGTTGGCGCCGCCGCAGATGATCCTGGCCCCGAGCGCCTTGACCGTATCGTCATTGATGGCGCCGCCAAGCGCGCACGGGGAGTAGACGTCGAGCTGACTAGCCAGCAGCTCCTCGCGTGTCGGCACGACGGTGACTTCTGGGTGCTTGCCTCGTACTCGCTCGGTCGCCGTGTGGCTGGTGTCGAAGACCACGACCTGCGCCCCGTCACCGACGAGGTGGTCGACGAGGCGGTGCCCGACCTTGCCAACGCCCTCGACGGCCACCGTCCGGCCCGCAAGGCTTGTGCTGCCCCAGACGTGCTCGGCCGCAGCGCGCATGCCCTGGAAGACGCCGAACGCGGTCAGCACGGAGGAGTCGCCGGCGCCGCCATTCGGCACGGTCCGGCCCGTGACGTGGGAGCTTTCCCTGGCGACGACGTCCATGTCCTCGCTGTAGGTGCCGATGTCGCATGCCGTGATGTAGCGGCCGTTCAGCGTCTCGACGAACCGGCCGTAGGCGCGCAGCAGGGCCTCGGACTTGAGCTGCTCCGGATCGCCGATGATCACCGCCTTGCCCCCGCCGAAATCGAGACCGGCGAGCGCGTTCTTGTAGGCCATCGCCCTGGACAGGTTGAGCACGTCGGAGAGCGCCGCATCCTCATCCGGGTAGGGGTAGAACCGCGTGCCGCCGAGGGCGGGCCCGAGCGCGGTGGAGTAGATGGCAATGATGGCCCGCAGTCCTGACTGCGCGTCCTGGCAGAAGACGACCTGCTCATGCCCGGCCTGGCCGTCGGCAAAGCGGGTCGCGAAGACGTTAGTCACTGGCCTGAACTCCTGAACATCCAGCCCCGCGTCACCGTTGACGCGGGATCGGGCACAAGCCTATAGCCGACGGGCGGGCCGGAAGGGGCGCCCGAGGATCACTACCCACGCGTAACTCTTTGCGCGGACGCGTACGGCATGTCACGATTAGTCATGCTGCCTAATGCGCGACATGTGCCAGAGTTTCCGCCAGTTTCATCTCCCGGGAACGTCGGCTCGTGCCTGGACGCTTACGGAGCGTGCGGGGAGCGCGGTAGGCTGCGGTCAAAAGGCCCCGAAGCAGATTATCTAGCGGCAGTCTGGGGGATTATTACCGGACCTCGGCTGGTTGTGGCAAAACAGCTCAGTAGCGATGCAACCCGCCAGCGGCCGGGGGCGGCTCCGGTCGGCAGTCAGGCCCGGAATGCGAGCGGGGGCCGCGGAAGGAGGTAACCGACGCGAGTGGAGCAGCGTTAGGCCTACGAGGACCGTGGCTTCAAGCCAGCCGGGCCGACCTGGAGGAGATCGGCTCTGTTGGGTAGCGGTCCGCAGGACATGGAGGCAATCGAGCTAAGTAGTCGATGGGAGACGCGGATGACTTTTCCGAATCCGCCCGTTGCGACGATGCGTGTCGCTAGAATCACGCAGCGTGACAGTACACAGCGGGGGACATGCGGCGCGACTCGCACAGAAACTTTGCTCCCGGTTGTCGACTTGTCACCGCTGGTGATGGCAATATGGTCCGAGTGGACTATATAGGACATCCGAGGCAGGCTC
>JASHUG010000472.1 GCA_030040155.1 Streptosporangiaceae bacterium
GTTCTCGTGCGTCAAGTCGTAGAAGGGCAGGGCGACGAAGTCAGTCATGGCGAGGCACACTATAACGCCGTCAGGCTGGCCGACAGACCGGGCAATTCGACGGGCGCACGGGCGGCTGGGCGCCGCTGGTGTCGCGCCAGCGACACCTCCCGCGCCCAGCCATCGCAGCCACGGCGATTGTCCGACTTAACGGGCCGCCGCCGAGTCATCCCGGCGGCCGACATGCACCTTTCCTCCCTCGCTGGGCGACCGCAGCCCGGCTGTCGAGGCCTCGGCAAGCGGTACGCGCACAAGTGGGCGCTGTCGGAGTGCACACTTTCCTCATCGGAGGACCGCACGGGAACCTGATGGCTCTCGGCGCCTCAATCAGCTCCTCAACTCCAGCAACTGGGGATGTCGCGCTCACCGGTTCGCCGATGGCCAGTGTCCCGAACGGATGGGTGTACTCGACCGCGGTGGTTGACAGGACGGGGCACGCGCCCACGAGCAGTACCTGATCCACGCGTGTCCGGTCTTTGGCCCGGTCTCAAGGCAGATGGCTGCTGGCGGCGGCCCGGTACGCGTGACTTCGCCTGCACCGTCTGCCGTCTCCTGATCGGCAACCGGTGCCAACGTTCGGGGCTGGCAGCGGCTGGCTGTCAGGTTGTGCCTCACCCAGGTGTCTAGGGGGTATGTACAGTGCGTACCTCACCGTGACGAGCCTGGCTGCGCTCATGAACGGGTTCGCCGCCTTGATGAACTTTGTCGGCGCCGAGTTCGTCAAGGTCATCGCCGATAAGGTTCAGGTGTCCCGGAAGTGGATGGTGCCCTTCGGCCTCCTCTTGGCGGCCGGGGCTGCGGGGCTCGCGGTCGGCTTCGCCGTACCGGCCCTCGGCATTGCTGCCGCGAGCGGCCTCATCGCCTACTTCATCTGCGCCCTGTGGGCTCATGTTCGGGTGCGCGACCGCAACGTCGGCGGGGCGATCACCTTCTTGGTCCTCGCCGCCGCCGCCCTGCTTACGGACGTCGGCTGCCGCCTTCACTGGTGAGATCGCCACGCGAACTCTGCGGCTTGGTCGTCTCCGCTGCTCCCCGGAGAAACGGCAATTCGTCATCCATGCTTGACAAGCCTGCAGGCCCGAAGGGGGATGGTCGTCCATGGATGAGCATGGCTGGCTGACGGCACGCTTCGAGCAGCACCGTTCTCACCTGCGCGGTGTCGCGTACCGGATGCTTGGCTCGATCACCGAGGCTGACGACGCGGTGCAAGAGGCCTGGCTGCGGGTATGCGGTCAGGACCCGCAGGGCATCGAGAACATGCAGGCTTGGCTCACGACAGTCGTGGGACGCGTCTGCCTCAACATGCTCCGCTCCCGGCGGCGGTACCAAACGTCTGCGGAAGTGCACGTCCCGGACCCAGTCGTCGCCCTCGACGGCGTGACGGACACTCACGAAGATGTCCTGGCCGCGGACTCGGTGGGCCTGGCGCTCCAGGTCGTGCTCGACTCGCTAAGCCCGGCGGAACGCCTCGCCTTCGTCCTCCACGACGTCTTCGGCGTCCCCTTCGCCGAGATCGCCAGGGTTCTCGACCGCTCCGAGGCCTCTGCCCAGCAACTTGCCAGTCGGGCTCGACGACGCGTGCGGGGAATGCCAGAACCCGACCCGGACCTCGAGCGACAACGCGAGGTGGTCGACGCTTTCTTTGCCGCCTCGCGCGACGGGGACTTCGAAGCGCTCTTGGAGATCCTCGACCCCGAGGTCGAGCTGCGCATCGACGGTGGAGTCCTTCGCAAGAAGTCGTCGCTTGTCCTTCGTGGCGCCGACGCCGTTGCCAGCCATACGGCGACTTACTCGAAGTGGTACCCGTTCGTGCGGCCCGCACTTGTCAACGGAGCGGCCGGAGCCGTTGTGGCCACCGGCCACAGCGTCCTGTCGGTCATGGCCTTCACTGTGACCAACGGGAAGATCGTCCACATCGACGCCCTTATGGACCCCGATCGGCTGGACCGACTTGCCATCTGGCGATCCGACGGGTCCGAGATGGGACCGACATGAGCCTCGACGCGGAACGCGCGGTCCGGGTCTGTCCGGCCCTGTTTGGTAGAGACTGATGGCGTGGAGCTGCTGATCGCCGGTAACCCCGACCCGGATTCGCGGCTGCCCTACTTGCTGCGGTTGCCGCTGAGCGGCGGCATGGTCTTCCGCACATCGGGCACCTGGCCGCGCACCAAGGCGCTGTACTGTCATCCGGTCCCGCGAGAAGAGTGGCCGCAGGATCCCGACATCGTCGAGTGCGTGCCGCTCCGGTCATGCGCCCGCAGGGGCGCCGCGATCGACCTGGTGCTCGACCGTGCGCGGGAGAACCGGTCCCAGATTGTGTTCACGACGGCTCGTGGGCGTGAGGCGGTGTTCTGGCAGTCGCCGCGTACCCGCAAGCAAGCCCGCCCGAACGTGCGGACTCCCAGGGCACGGGCCGGCGGGATCGTAGACCTGGAGATCCTGGTCGACTCGCACGAGCAGTACGCCTAACGGATCACCAGCCAGCAGGCCCGGACCGTCAAACGGGCCTTGCCATGTGGCGATTACGGCGTCGCCATTGATGGCCGGCTCGTGGCGAGCGTCGAGCGCAAGTCGCTTGCCGACGCTGCCGGCAGCGTCGCGAGCGGGACGCTGCGATATGCGCTCGCCGAATTGGCCGCACTGCCGCGCGCGGCCGTCGTCGTGGAAGACCGGTATTCCGCCGTCTTCAGGCCAGGCCCGATGCGGCCCGCCCAGATTGCCGACGGGCTGGCCGAACTCCAGGTCCGCTGGCCGAACGTCCCAATCGTCTTCTGCGAAACACGGCCGCTCGCCGAGGAATGGACCTACCGGTTCCTCGCCGCCGCGCTCCTGTGGGCCGAGACCGAGCACCCTGCGATCGAGCGCATCATGCCGCTCGGAACCGACCCAAGCGATCTCGAACGCGCCCCGGCGGCACCCGAGCCGCCGACTAAGGAAGTCCGTGCCTGGGCTCGCGCCAACGGTCTCAGCGTTCCCGACCGCGGCAACCTGCGGCCAGAGGTCTGGACGGCGTGGCGCGCGGCCCATCAAGAGTGACCGCGTTCCGCGCAGCCGGTCAGGACTGACCGTGCACGGAGTCTGTTGACCGCGTCCTGGTACTCACCTACTTTGCTTTTCATGAGCGGTTCGATGACATCCGCGAAGATCATCGACTTGACCCAGGAAATGGCGAACGGAATGCCGGTGATGGAGGGCATCGTTCCGCCGCAGTTTCATGACCTCGCGGATGTCGCAACCGACGGCTACGCAATGTCGCAGTACACGTTCATCAACCACACGGGCACTCACGTCGACGCGCCGGCCCATCAGATCGCGGGCGGTGCCACCCTCGACGACATCCCACTGGAGCGGCTGGTTACCGAGGCGCTGACCATCGACCTGAGCGGGCACGAGCCGGGGCCGGTCGGCCTGACCGACCTGGATGGCACGCTGGCGCAGGTCCGGCCGGGTGACCTGGTGCTGTTCCGCTCCGACAACGCCGACAATTGGGGGAACGAGGCGTACTGGCACGGCTGGTGCTATCCCGACGCGGACACGGCCCAGGCGCTGATCGACCGCGGGGTCTCCGGCGTGGGGTTCGATGGCCCGTCCGCGGATCCCGTGACCAGCGAG
>JASHUG010000473.1 GCA_030040155.1 Streptosporangiaceae bacterium
TCGCACTCGTCGGTCCGCTACTGGACCCCGTTCGGCGGCTTCAAGCAGTCCGGCCTGGGCCGCGAGCTCGGCCCCGACGCGCTTGAGGCGTTCACCGAAACCAAGAACGTCTTCATCGCCACGCAGGAATGACGAGACCGAACGGAGCACAGATGCAGCGCCTGCAGGATCGGGTCGTGGTCGTGACGGGGGCCGGCAGCGGCATCGGGCTGGCCAGCGCGCGGCGCATGGCTGCCGAGGGCGCGAGGATCGTCGCCGTCGACATCGAAGAGGCCGCAGGGAAGGCCGCCGCGGCCGAGGTCGACGGCGTCTTCGTGGCTGCCGACGTCGCCGACGAGGACCAGGTCCGCGACCTGTTCGACGGCGTGGCCGCGCGCTACGGCCGCATCGATGTCGCGTTCAACAACGCCGGAATCTCGCCGCCCGAGGACGACTCGATCCTGACCACCGGGCTCGACGCGTGGCGGCGGGTCCAGGAGATCAACCTGACCTCGGTCTACTTGTGCTGCAAGTACGTGCTGCCGCACATGCAGGCGGCCGGCAAGGGGTCGATCATCAACACGGCGTCGTTCGTCGCCATCCTCGGCGCGGCAACATCGCAGATCTCCTACACCGCGTCCAAGGGCGGCGTGCTGGCGATGAGCCGCGAGCTCGGCGTCCAGTTCGCCCGCGACGGCATCCGGGTGAACGCGCTGTGCCCCGGCCCGATCAACACGCCGATGCTGCAGGAGCTGTTCGCCGCAGATCCCGAGCGCGCCGCCAGGCGGCTGGTGCACGTGCCGATGGGCCGCTTCGGCGAACCGGAGGAGATTGCCGCCGCGGTCGCGTTCCTGGCCAGCGACGACTCCTCGTTCATCACCGCGTCGTCGTTCATCGTCGACGGCGGCATCGCTGGCGCATACGTGACGCCTCTGTAGCCTGGATTCGTGTCAAGCATCAGCCCGCTCATCGGAATCAGCTGTTACTCCCTGCCTGCGAGCTGGGGCGCCTGGCAACGGATCGAGGTGAACCTGCTGCCCCGCCGCTATGTCGACGCGGTCGCTGCGGCCGGCGGGCTGCCGGTCCTGCTGCCGCCCGTACCCGGCATCGGCGACGTGCTCGGCCGGCTCGATGGCCTGATCCTGTCCGGCGGCGGCGACATCGACCCCGCCAGGTACGGCGCTGCCAGGGACCCCGCGACCGACCCGGCCAACGCGGCGCGGGACGAGGCCGAGTTCGCCCTGTGCGCCCAGGCGCTCGCCGGCGGCCTGCCGCTGCTGGCGATCTGCCGGGGCATGCAGGTCCTCAACGTCGTGCTCGGGGGCACGCTGCACCAGCACCTGCCCGACGTGGTGGGCAGCGACGCGCACTCGCCGGTGGTCTCCGGATACGGCAGCCACGACGTGAGCGTCACGCCGGGCTCGAGGCTGGCCGCGGTGCTCGGCCAGACCGGGCTTGCGGTGCCGACCCACCATCACCAGGCGGTGGACAAGCTCGGGGCCGGCCTGATCGCCACCGCCTGGACGGACGACGGCGTCATCGAGGCGGCAGAGCCTGAGGCGGGGAACGAAGCGTCGTCGTTCCTGCTCGCGGTCCAGTGGCACCCGGAGGCCGGGGACGATCTCAGCCTGTTCAGCGGGCTGGTTGCCGCGGCCAGCCGGCGCAGGGTGCCAGCGAACGCGTGACGGCGCGCTAACCCGCCCGGCGCCTGGAGCTCGGCCCTTGAGGGGGCCTGGTCGCGGTGCTGCATGACTCTCCCGGGGCTAAGGTGTAATCTTGTAATCCCCCCAGGAGACCAGCACCATGACATCTGACACACCGCTCGACGCGTACTCCCAGATCGTTGCCGGGGTCGCGGCCGAGCTGACCCCTAAGGTCGCCAGCCTGCGCGTGCCGCACCAGGGCGATCGCTACCGGGGCGAGGGCCTCGGTTCGGCCGTTATCTACACCCCCGACGGCTTCCTGCTGACCAACGCCCACGTCGTCGGCCGGGCCGATCACGGCACCGCGCTGTTCGCCGATGGCACGAGCGCCGCATTTCATGTCGTCGGCGCCGACCCGCTGTCGGACCTGGCCGTCGTGCGGGCTGACATCCCAACACCCGACCCGGCCGCGCTGGGCGAAGCTGACGACCTGGTCGTGGGCCAGCTCGTGGTCGCCGTCGGCAGCCCGCTCGGCCTGACCGGCTCGGTTACGGCGGGCGTGGTGAGCGCGCTCGGCCGCTCCCTGCCCACCGGCTCAGGCGCCCGGGCCCGGCTGGTCGAGGACGTCATCCAGACCGACGCCGCGCTGAACCCTGGCAACTCCGGTGGCGCGCTCGCCGACTCGCGGGCCCGCGTCGTCGGCATCAACACCGCGGTCGCGGGCGTTGGCCTGGGCCTGGCGGTTCCCATCAACGCGACCACCCGCAAGATCGTCGCAGCGCTGATGCGCGATGGCCGGGTCCGGCGCGCCTACCTCGGCATTACCAGCGTGCCGACCCCGCTGCCGGCCAAGTACAGCGCGAGGTTCGGCCGGGCGAGCGGACTGCGGGTGTCCGAGGTCATGCCGGACAGCCCGGCTGCGCGAGCCGGCCTGCGGCCTGGCGACCTGCTGCTGACTGCGGGCGGGTCCCCGGTGACCAGGGGGCAGGACCTGCAAAAGCTCATGTTCACCGAGGCAATAGGTAAGCCGCTGGCGATCACCGTCATGCGCAACGGCGCCCTAGTTGATGTCATAGCCGAGCCGGCGGAGCTAGTCACGGCCTAGCGGGCGCCCCCTCGTTCCCCTGCGGCACCTTCATGGCTGAGTATCCCCGGGTCAGGTAACCGGAACAAATCACACTAGTCTGCTGGCATGACGCAGACGCCCGAGGACCACCAGCCCGCAACCGAGCCTGACGGCGCGGCCGATGCCCAGCCAACGACCGCGGCGCCGAAGGATCCCGAGCCGACCGACGACCTCGTGACGACTCAGCACTCGATCACGATCGACGGCACGGAGCTGCCTTACACCGTCACCGCCGGCCGGATGGTGCTGCGCCTCGAGGGGCACACCGACGACAAGTTCGATGGCCAGCAGGCGAAGGCCGAGGTGTTCATCGTCGCCTATACGGCGGACGCCGCCGATGCCGGCTCCCGGCCGGTGACCTTCGCCTTCAATGGCGGGCCAGGCTCCTCCAGCGTCTGGCTGCACCTGGGCGTTCTCGGCCCGCGCCGGGTGATCATGGGCGATGCCGGCGACCTGCTGCCGCCGCCCTACGGCCTCGCCGACAACCAGCAGACCCTGCTGCGCCATAGCGACCTGGTGTTTATCGACCCGGTCTCCACCGGGTACTCGCGGGCGGTCAAGGGCGAGAAGTCGAAGGACTTCCACGGCTACGGCGGCGACATCGAGTCGGTCGGCGAGGTGATCCGCCTGTGGACGAGCCGCAACGACCGATGGATGTCGCCCAAGTACCTGTGCGGCGAGTCCTACGGCACGACTCGCGCCGCGGGCCT
>JASHUG010000474.1 GCA_030040155.1 Streptosporangiaceae bacterium
GCCGGCCTAATCGGAGAGCCGCGGCACGGCCACGATCGCGTCCGCGCTAAGGTCTGTGAGCGCGTCGCCGCGCGATGGCAGCGGGTCGTCGACCTATCGGTCCCCGTCGAGCCACTGCCTCGGCCCGGCGGTGTACTGCTCGACGCGGCTGGGAACGTCCCAGTTCCGCGGCTACGGGGAGACCAGCGAGCTCCAGAAACTGATTGTCGGCCGGGCCCCAGCCCGCTGCAGCGGCCGGCTAGCCGGGGGTTACCGCCTCTTCCCTGGCCGACTTCGGCCCGCCGGGTGAGACCCCTTTCCTGGCTGGGACGGAGGGCGCGGACGTGGTGTGCGCGGCTGTGCCGACGCGGCCGACGCCGCCTGGGCGCGCCCGGAACGCGTGGAGTCGATCTCATACGCCAGGTAGGCGCGTTCCCGGCGCATGTCGCGGACAAAGGCAGGCCACCAGGTGATGATCGCGCCGAGCCGGTTCCGGACACCGGTCAGGAACGCCAGGTGGATGAACAGCCAGGCGATCCAGCCGGGCAGGCCGCTCAGGTGCACCGGGCCTGCCGACACGACCGCGTTACCGCGGGAGATGTAGGCGGCTGTGCCGAGGTTGTAATAGCGGAACGACTTAGTCTCGCGTCCCTCCAGCCGGTTGCGGATGCGGCGGCCCGCGTACAGGCCGCTCTGCATCGCGACCTCGGCCACGCCAGGCAGCTGACGCAGGCTCATCACGTCGCCGATCACGAAGATGTCGGGGTGGCCGGCGATCGTGAGGTCATCGCCCACGATGACGCGTCCTGCCCGGTCGCGCTCCGCCCCGGTTGCCTCGGCGAGCGCGGCGGCTACCGGCGGCGCGGCGACTCCGGCAGTCCACAGCACCGTTCCCGCGTCGTAACGCGACTCGTTACCGGCCTGATCACGCACCTGCAGCCAGCCGCGGTCGACGCGGGTAACCACAGAGCCCATGTGCAACTCGACACCCAGCTCCGTGAGTGCCTGCGCGGCCCTGGCCGACAGCTTCTGGCCGAAGGAGCCCAGCGGCGCGGAGGCGCCATCGAAGAGCAACACCTTGGCCTCTTGCGGCTCGATGTGCCGGAACTCCCGGCTCAGGGTTTTCGTCGCCAGCTCGCGGATCTGGCCGGCGAGTTCGACGCCGGTCGGCCCGGCGCCGACGAGCGCGAACGTCAGCCACTTGCTGCGCTCGGCGTCGTCGGTCGAGCTCTCGGCCAGCTCGAACGCGCTGAAGACCCGCCGCCGGATCGCTATGGCGTCGTCGATCGTCTTCATGCCCGGCGCGAACTCGGCAAACTCGTCGTGCCCGAAGTAGGACTGTTCCACCCCGGCCGCGACGATGAGATCGTCGTAGGGGTACTCGACCGACTGGCCATTGGGGCGGACTGCCTTGACAATCTTGCGTTCGACGTCGAAGCCGGTAACCTCGGCCAGCACGCTGTCGACGTTCTTGTGCCTGGTCAGCAGGCTGCGGAACGGGAAGGCAATCTTGCCCTCGGACAGTATTCCCGTCGCGCACTGGTAGAGCAGCGGCTGGAACACATGGCTCGGCGTCCTGTCGATGAGCGTGACCGAGACCGGCGCCCGGCGGAGCGCACGCGCCGCGAACAGGCCGGCGAAGCCACCGCCGATGATGACGACCTTATGCTGGCTGGCCTGCGGATCCATGGAGCGCCCCCGTTCCGTCCTTAATCCCTCAACCGGCCGGGTCGTGCCATGTATCCCAGTCCGGCAACAGCGCGTCGGCCTCCTTCGGTCCCCAGCTGCCCCTGGCATAGGCATGCACAGGGACGACGTTGCCGAGGACGGGGTCGAGGAATCGCCAGGAAGCCTCCACCGTGTCCTCGCGGGCGAAGAGCCAGCGTTTACCCGAAAGGGCGGCGCCGATGAGGCGGTCGTAGGGCCGCATGTCGCCCCCCGGCTGGGACGCGAACGCGAGTTCCTCCGGCTGCGGTCGCCACCCGCCGCCCGGCTGCTTGCCGACGAGGGTCAGGCCAACCTGGGCGTCCGGGTTGATACGGAAGCGCAGCCCATTGGAGACCGTCTGCGGGGCCAGATCGAAAACGTCGTGCGGTGGCTGGCGGAACCTGATCATGATCTCGGTCGCGGTGACCGGCAGGCACTTGCCCGCCCTGATCAGGATTGGCACATCAGCCCAGCGCCAGCTGTCCGCCAGCGTGCGGACCGCCACGTACGTCTCTGTGGTGGATTGCGGATCGACCCCGTTCACGTTGAGGTAACCGTCGTACTGGCCGCGCACCACGGTGTCGGCCGACAGCGGCCGGAGCGTGCCGATCAGGTCGGACTTCGAGGTCAGCCACGACTGCATCCCGTTGCCATCCGGCGGCTCGGCCAGCGCCGAGGCCAGCACCTGGAGCAGGTGGTTCTGCAGCACGTCCCGCATCGCGCCGGTCTCGTCGTAGAACCGGCCGCGGTCGGATACGTCAAAGGCCTCGGCCATGGTGATCTGAACGCTGGCCACGTGCGTCCGGTTGAGCAGCGGCTCGAT
>JASHUG010000475.1 GCA_030040155.1 Streptosporangiaceae bacterium
GCCCCCTGGAACGGCACTTGTCACGAGCTGATTAACGGACCGGCCGGCGAGTGCGTTCCGGCTGGCATGACGACCTGCGAGCTCTCCCGAGCGTATCGGCTCAAACCGGGCGACGAAGTCCCCGCGAACATGCGGGGTCTTCGTCGCCCGCAGCCAGGCCGGGGACCCGGTCGTGCGGCGGCCACAGGACAGTCTTAAACTATTCGTTGTATTGAACAGTTCGTGTCTGGAAAGACAGGTTTGGGTGCCATGACCGCGTCCCAGATCCCGACGATCGCCGAGGAATTGCGCGGCGCCGGGCTGAGGGTGACGGCTGTCCGCGTCGCGCTGCTGGAAACTGTCCGGCGCGGTGACCACCTCGGGGTCGAGGCGATCGCCGCCGGCGTGCGCGACCGCGTGGGCCACGTCTCCCTGCAGGCCGTTTACGAGGCGCTCAACGCGCTGACCACGGCGCGACTCGTGCGCCGCCTCGAGCCGGCCGGCAGCCCGGCCCGGTACGAGGGACGCGTCGGGGACAATCACCACCACGTCGCTTGCCGTTCATGCGGCGTGGTGGCCGACGTGGACTGCGCGGTCGGTGAGGCCCCATGCCTGACCGCGTCCGACGACCACGGCTACTCGATTGATGAGGCCGAGGTCATCTACTGGGGTCTGTGTGCCAACTGTTCTGCCACTGCCAGCAGTTCCTGAACAATGTCATCGCCGAGCCGGAAGGACTTCCCATGTCTGAGCATGATCCAGTAGTCATCGAAGGCGCGACCCCGGAAAGCGAATGTCCGATCGCGCCCGGACGCGCGCACCCGACCATGGGTGACGCCAACACCGAGTGGTGGCCGAACAGGCTCAACCTCAAGATCCTCGCCAAGAACCCGGCCGTGGCCAACCCGATGGGCGAGGACTTCAATTACGCGGAGGCGTTCAAGACCCTCGACCTCGCGGCCGTGAAGCGGGACATCGCCGAGGTGCTGACCACGTCCCAGGACTGGTGGCCGGCTGACTTCGGGCACTATGGGCCGCTCATGATCCGGATGGCGTGGCACAGCGCTGGCACCTACCGGATCAACGACGGCCGCGGCGGCGCCGGGGCCGGTCAGCAGCGCTTCGCCCCGATCAACAGCTGGCCCGACAACGCCAGCCTGGATAAGGCCCGCCGGCTGCTCTGGCCGGTGAAGAAGAAGTACGGCCGCAAGCTCTCGTGGGCCGACCTCATCGTGTTGACGGGCAACGTCGCCCTGGAGTCGATGGGCTTCAAGACCTTTGGCTTCGGCGGCGGACGCGTTGACGAATGGGAGCCCGACGACGATGTCTACTGGGGTCCTGAGACCACCTGGCTCGGGGACGAACGCTACTCGGGGGACCGGGAGCTCGCCGAGCCCTTTGGCGCCGTGCAGATGGGCCTCATCTACGTCAACCCGGAGGGCCCGAACGGCAACCCGGACCCGGTGGCCGCGGCTCGCGACATCCGGGAGACGTTCCGCCGGATGGCCATGAACGACGAGGAAACCGTCGCGCTGATCGCCGGCGGCCACACCTTCGGCAAGACCCACGGCGCTGGCCCGGCGGAGAGCGTCGGCCCCGACCCCGAGGCCGCCCCAATCGAGCAGATGGGCCTTGGCTGGAAGAGCAGCTACGGAACCGGCAAGGGCGCCGACGCCATCACCAGCGGCATCGAGGTCATCTGGACGCCAACGCCGGTGAAGTGGGACAACAGCTTCCTGGAGACCTTGTACGCCTACGAGTGGGAGCTGACCAAGAGCCCGGCGGGCGCCAACCAGTGGAAGCCCAAGGATGGCGCCGGGGAGGGTAGCGTCCCCGACGCGCACGACCCGTCGAAGCGGCACGTCCCGACGATGCTGACGACCGACCTGTCGCTGCGGATGGACCCTGTCTACGAGCAGATCACGCGGCGCTTCCTGGCCGACCCGGACGAGTTCGCGGACGCGTTTGCCCGCGCGTGGTTCAAGCTGACGCACCGCGACATGGGCCCGATCGTGCGCTACCTCGGACCCGAGGTGCCAACCGAGCACCTGATCTGGCAGGACCCCGTCCCGGCGGTAGAGCACGATCTCATCGACGCGGCGGACGTCGCTGCACTCAAGGCCCAGGTCCTGGCTTCGGGTCTCACGGTGTCCCAGCTCGTGTCGACCGCGTGGGCGGCGGCCTCCTCGTTCCGCGGCAGCGACAAGCGCGGCGGCGCCAACGGCGGGCGGATCCGCCTCGAGCCGCAGAGCGGATGGGAGGTCAACGAGCCCGAGCAGCTGGCAACGGTGCTGCGAACGCTGACGGGGATCCAGCAGGCCTTCAACGCCGGCCCCAGCGGCAAGCAGGTCTCGCTCGCCGACCTGATCGTGCTGGCCGGCGCCGCAGGCGTCGAGCAAGGAGCCAGTAACGGCGGCGTTCACGTTCAGGTCCCCTTCACTCCGGGTCGGACCGACGCGTCGCAGGAGCAGACCGACGTTGAGTCGTTCGGCGTGCTCGAGCCGAGGGCGGACGGATTCCGCAACTACACTGGGAAGAGCGGGCGGCTGCCGGCCGAGTACCAGCTGCTCGACCGGGCGAACCTGCTGACCCTGAGCGCGCCCGAGATGACGGTCCTCGTCGGCGGGCTCCGTGTCCTCGGCGGGAACTACCAGCAGTCGCCGGTGGGCGTCTTCACCGCGAGCCCTGGGTCGCTGACCAACGACTTCTTCGTCAACCTGCTCGACATGGGCACGACCTGGCAGCCGACGTCGCGGGACGCGAACACGTTCGAGGGTCGCGACGCCGCCACGGGCGAGGTCAAGTGGACCGGCAGCCGAGTCGATCTCATCTTCGGGTCGAACTCCGAGCTGCGAGCCCTGGCTGAGGTCTACGGCAGCGACGACGCGAAGGAGAAGTTCGTGAAGGACTTCGTCGCGGCGTGGGACAAGGTGATGAACCTCGACCGGTTCGACCTTCGGTGACCGGGATGGTCAGGCCGGCCCGCGGGCCGGCCTGGCCGCTTGTCCAGGGACTGTCAAGTTCCGGGCTCGTCGTTCGTCATTAACGCAGACAACCTGACCTGAACCACAGACTTCAGGAGTGATCATGAGCGACTCGTCCACCGAGGGAATCAAGATCGTGCTGCACCCCGTGTCCGACTTGGATGCGGCCAAGGCGGTCTACACGGCCCTGCTCGGCATAGCCCCGCAGGCAGATTCGTCCTACTATGTCGGCTACGACGTCGAGGGCCAGCACATCGGGCTGGTACCTGGCGGCGCGGGCATGAGCTCGCCGGTCGCCTACTGGCGAGTGCCCGACATCGAGGCGAAGCTCGCCGAGGTCACCGCGGCCGGAGCCACCCTGAAAGATCCCGTCCGGAACGTGGGCAACGGCCGCCTGGTGGCCGCGTTCACCGACCCCGACGGCAACGTCCTCGGGCTAGTTCAGGACCCGGACCCGGCCGCCGACTGATGAGCCGGCCGGTGCTCGACCAGGGCTACAGCCACGATGTGATCCGCGTGCATGGTGCGCGCGAGAACAACCTCAAGGACGTCAGCGTCGAGATCCCGAAGCGCCGGCTGACGGTGTTCACCGGTGTTTCCGGCTCGGGCAAGAGCTCCCTGGTGTTCGACACGATCGCCGCGGAGTCGCAGCGGCTGATCAACGAGACGTACAGCTCCTTCGTGCAGGGCTTCATGCCGGCGCTGGCACGGCCCGATGTCGACGTGCTCGAGGGGCTGACGACCGCGATCACCGTCGACCAGCAGCGGATGGGCGGCGACGTCCGCTCGACGGTCGGCACGGCGACCGACGCCAACGCGATGCTGCGCATCCTGTTCAGCCGGCTGGGGCAACCGCACATCGGATCGCCGAAGGCATACTCGTTCAACGTCGCCTCCATCAGCGGAGCGGGCGCGGTCCGATTCGAGCGCGGCGGGAAGACCGTAAAAGAGCGGCGCAGCTTCAGCATCATCGGCGGCATGTGCCCGCGGTGCGAGGGCCGGGGCACTGTTTCTGACGTGGACCTCACGCAACTGTTCGATGATTCCAAGTCGCTGGCTGACGGCGCCATTCTTGTCCCCGGTTACGGGGGCGGCTGGAACCACCGGCTCTACAGCGAGTCGGGCTTCTTCGAGCCGGACAAGCCGATCCGCAAGTTCACCAAGCAGGAGATGCACGACTTCCTGCACCGCGAGCCGACACGGATGAAGATCGCGGGCATCAACATGACCTATGAAGGGCTGGTCCCGCGGATCCAGCGGTCGATGCTCGACCGGGACGTGGAGGGGCAGCAGCCGCATATCCGGGCGTTCGTCGAGCGAGCGGTCACGTTCACCGCCTGCCCGGAGTGCGGCGGCACCCGCCTCAGCGAGGCCGCTCGGTCGTCCAAGATCAACGGAACCAGCATCGCCGAGGCCTGTGCGATGCAGGTCAGCGACCTGGCCGACTGGGTCCGCGGCCTCGATGAGCCCTCGGTAGGTCCGCTGCTGGCCACACTGCTGCAGACACTCGACTCGTTCGCGGAGATAGGGCTTGGCTACCTCTCGCTCGACCGGCCGTCGGGCACGCTGTCGGGGGGCGAGTCGCAGCGAGTAAAAATGATCCGCCAGCTCGGCTCCGCACTCACGGACGTCACCTATGTCTTCGACGAGCCGACGGTCGGGCTGCACCCCCACGACATCCAGCGAATGAACGACCTCCTG
This sequence comes from Streptosporangiaceae bacterium, assembly GCA_030040155.1. Taxonomy (GTDB): domain Bacteria; phylum Actinomycetota; class Actinomycetes; order Streptosporangiales; family Streptosporangiaceae; genus JAJYUU01. The sequence continues at coordinate 4,665 of JASHUG010000475.1, forward strand.
CTGCAACTGCGGGACAAGGGCAACACCGTGCTCGTCGTGGAGCACAAGCCGGAGACGATCGAGATCGCCGACCACGTCGTCGACCTCGGCCCCGGCGCCGGCGCCGCCGGTGGCACCGTCTGCTTCGAGGGCACCCTCGAAGGGCTGCGGGCCAGCGACACCGTCACCGGGCGCCATCTAGAGGACCGTCATGATCTCAAGGAAAAAGTCCGGACTCCCGCGGGCACGCTTGAGATCCGGGGCGCCAGCACCAACAACCTGCGCGACATCGACGTCGACATCCCGCTCGGGGTGCTCGTCGTTGTTACCGGTGTGGCCGGCTCGGGCAAGAGCTCGCTTGTGCATGGCTCGATCCCGGCGGGCGCGGGTGTGGTATCGGTCGACCAGCGGCCGATCCGCGGTTCGCGCCGGAGCAACCCGGCGACCTACACCGGATTGCTCGACCCGATCCGCAGCGCCTTCGCGAAGGCCAACGGGGTGAAGCCGGCGCTGTTCAGCGCCAACTCGGAGGGTGCCTGCCCGGGGTGCAGCGGCGTCGGCGTCATCTACACCGACCTCGGCACGATGGTCGGTGTCGCCACCACCTGCGAGGAGTGCGAGGGCAAGCGGTTCGGCGCGTCGGTGCTGAACTACCGCCTCGGCGGCCGCGACATCAGCGAGGTGCTGGCGATGCCGGTGACGGAGGCCGAGCAGTTCTTCAGCTCCGGAGAGGCGCGCACGCCAGCCGCGCACGCCATCCTGGAGCGGCTCGGCGATGTCGGGCTTGGCTACCTGATTCTCGGCCAGCCACTCACCACGTTGTCTGGCGGCGAGCGGCAGCGGCTCAAGCTCGCCACGCACATGGCTAACCAGGGCGGCATCTACGTCTTGGACGAGCCGACCACCGGCCTGCATCTCGCCGACGTGGAGCAGTTGCTCGGCCTGCTCGACCGCCTTGTCGACGCGGGCAAGTCGGTCATTGTCATCGCGCACCACCAGGCGGTCATGGCGCACGCCGACTGGATCATCGATCTCGGCCCCGGCGCGGGCCACGACGGCGGCCGGATCGTTTTCGAGGGCAGGCCGGAAGACCTCATCGCCGCTCGCTCCACCCTGACCGGCGAGCACCTGGCGGCTTACGTCGGGTCACCCCGCGCAGTCGGCTGACGGCGTGCTTAGACCCGGCTTCGTTCCCCTGCGAACTGTCTGCTCACTCCTCCCACACCGGAACCAGGTCAAGCCCAGCCGCGGCCCGAGCCCGGTCGGTCAGCTCCTGGATCAGGCCGGTCTTACCCCTGGTGTAGTCGTTGCCGGACTCGTGCTTGGAGGCTAGGTCACGCTTCAGGTCCGCATACCGCCGAGCGTCGGCGGGATGTGCGCGCAGGTAGTCACGCAACAGCAGTTCGTTGCGGGTCGACCATGTCTGAGCAGGGACAACGTGCAGGTGATAAGCCCGCCTGCCCAGTTCGTCGCGCCCATAGAACAATCGGCCTGGCATGCCGGCGTCGTGGCGCTCATAGCCGAGGAGCCCGAGCGTTCCGTCGTGGGCGGCAACTTCATCCAAGTCATACGTTGCGGCCATCAGATCGATGATCGGCTTCGCTGCCAGCCCGGGGACGGCCGTACTGCCAATGTGCTCGATGACCGTGAACAGTTCAGGGACGCGGTCTCGCAACTCCGCGCAAGCTGCCGCCGCCTTGTCCGCCCAGGCCGGGTCGTAGCCGGCAACCTCGATCGCCACAAAGCCGGAGAATACCTAACGTGGCGCTTCGCGTCGCGCAGCCGGCGACGAGCCTGAGCTTGCTCAGACCACGCCAGCTGGCAGGTCCAGCTCCCAGGAGCGGTATACACCGCGGACCTCGTAGCCGAGTTCGGCGTTGATCCGTGTCATGTGCACGTTGGACTCGGCATTGCCGGTCATGATGTGACGCAGGGCCGGCTCATGCTGGATCACCAGGTCCAGCATGACGATCTTGACGAGGAGGCCGAGCCGGTGGCCCCTGTCCCGCGGCCGCACGACCGTGATCCCCTGGCTGGCCGTTTCTGGCGAGCGGGGATCGAGGCTCAGTTGGGTGATCGCTGCGAACTCGCTCGTGCCGGACCGGCGGGCTGCGACGGAGTACAAGTGCATGCCCGCAGCAGCGGCGGCCTGCTGAGTCGCCATGACCCGGTCGGCATCCCAGGTGTCTGGCTCGCGCCCCGCGTCCCTCGGCGCATCGGACATTGCCGCTCCCACCCGCGTCGTTTGCTCTAGGTGCTCGGCCGGGGTCGGTCCGCGCCACGACACAAGCTCGTAGCCCGCGGCGCTTCGCGTTGCCGCGCTACGTAGTTCCCCTAGCCTGCCAAGAAGCTCCTGGCTGAGCTCCTGGATGCTGATGAGCTCGGCGAGGCCGGTACGCGCGCCGACCGTCGCCGAGAAGCGGCCGCCGGGCGAACCGTCGCGCACCTTGGCCCGGGTGAGGTCGGTGCTGGCGAGCAGGTTGCGGCCTGCCCGCCTGGCCTGGCCGCCGCAGTGCGCGAGCAGCGCGGTGCCGATCCCGGCGCGCCGCCTGATGGGACTTACGACCAGGGCAGCAAAGGCCACCGCGACGTTATCGCGGTCCGGCAGCACCAGCTGGCAGAAGCCAACGGGCTCGCCTGAGTCACTGCTCGCGAGCCAGGCTTGCTGGGGGCGGCCGGCCAGCTGCCACCAGTGGCTGAAGCCCTCGAATGACTGGGGTTGCAAGAAGGGATGATCGACTGGCCGGGCCGCTTCCATGATCCGGTAGCACGCGCGCATGCTGTCCGTGTCAGTAAGCGGCTCAAATTGATCAACGCGCATCCGGTCAGCTAACAGCGCCGACCAGCGCGGGTCAATTTCATATTTCCGGCCATGCGGGCAGACGCGGGCGCGAGGCTAGGTCTGGCCAACCATGAGCAGAGGGACATGGAGAGCATCACCAAGAACCGGCAACCGCTGGGCACCCTGCGTGAGATGGCGGTTCGAGCATTCGGTCCCGGCGCGGCGCCGTCGGGAGACGACTGGGTGACGGAACTGGATCACGGCTGGTTCAACGTCGCCTACCGAATGCGGCTCAGCGATGGGCGGGCTGTCGTGCTCAAGATCGCCCCGTCGCCAGCCGTCGAGGTGCTGACCTATGAGCGCGGCGCGATGGCCGTCGAACTGGCAGCACTGCGGCTGATCACGAAGCACACCAGCGTGCCGGTGCCGACCATCGAATTCGCTGACCTTAGCCGCGACCTTTGCGACGCCGACTACTTCTTCATGCCGTACATCGATGCTGACAACCTTGGCATCGCCAAGGCCGGGCTGCCGACTTCGGACCTTGATGCATATCACGAGGCACTCGGCTCGGCCAACCGGGAACTGAACTCGATCCGCGGTCCGAATTTCGGCCCGCTGGATGGGCCCGGCGACGCGAGCTGGCGGGCGGTGTTCACCAACCTCGTCGAGGACGCACTGCGGGACGGCGAGCGCCGCCAGGTCGATCTGGGCTGGGACTACGACGTCATCCGCGAGGTACTCGGCGCGCACGCGGCCAGCCTGGACGAGGTGACGGAGCCCGCCTACGTCGAGTGGGATCTATGGGATAGCAACGTGATGATTCGCGATGGCGCGATCGTCAGCATCATCGATCACGAGCGCGCGTTCTATGGCGATCCGCTGATCGAGGCCGGCTTCATCGGCACCCAGCTGCCGCAGTTCGGTACCTCGGACGCGTTCATGCGCGGATACGGACGTGGCCCGCTAACAGATGCCGAGCAGGTGCGCCGGCGCCTGTACTGCCTGCATCT
>JASHUG010000476.1 GCA_030040155.1 Streptosporangiaceae bacterium
TGCGATGCGGTCAGGGCGTATCCCACGTCGGACTCGGCGGTCGACGCGGCGAACACCACCCCGTAGACCTTGCCGTCAGGTGCCATCAGCGGACCGCCGGAGTTGCCGGGCTGGACCAGCGCCTTGAGCTGGTAGATCTGCCGTTGCACGATCGCCGACTGATAGATGTCAGGACCATCGGCCTCAATGCTCTGACCCACCGTGGCTGCCCGCATCGTGAGCGGATGATCAAGCGGGTAGCCGGCCACGATCGCGTTCGCCTCGTACGGCGCGGGCCCGGCGAACTGCAGTGGCGGCGCCTGCAGGCCGGGCACGTCCAGGACCGCGATGTCCGTGCGCGGGTCGTAAAAGACGACGGTGGCGCTGTACTCCTGGCCGGTCCTGGTGTACACCTGCGGGCCGATCGTGACGCCGGCTACCACGTGCGCGTTCGTCAGCACGTGGTCGGGCGAGATGACGAACCCCGATCCCTCAATCTTGAGCTGGCAAGACGGCGCTACGCCCTGGATCTTCACGACGCTGCGCTTGATGTAGGCGCGAGCGCTGGAGTACAGGACGTCCGGGTTGGCGGTGGGCAGGTTCTCGCTGTCATCGGCACCGAGAGCACTGAAGACCGGCGAGTAAAGCCCGTCGCCGCTGATAAGGCCGCGAAGTGGCGGGAACAGCGTCAGGTTGACGACGGCCCGCGGCATCAGGCGGTCGACCGTGCGCAGCACCACCGAGTCGTTGACCTGCTTGAACACCGACGGAAACCGCGCGCCCGCCACGATCGAGCCGAGCAGCCAGGCCACGAGCAAGACCGAGATCACGTTGACGATCGCGCCACCGACCGAATCCAGGAACGTAGCCGGCCCGCCGGTCACTCTTGAGCGGACCGCGACTCCGATGCCCGAGGCCAGCAGCATGCCCAGAACCGCGCACATGAAGACCACGACGATCGCGACAATCGCCTGAGCGCTTGCGGTATGAGCGATTGCGCGCGAGATACCGGGCGCGATCACCGCACCGACGACGGCTCCGCCGATGAAGCCGGCGAGGCTGAGGATGCCGATGATGAAGCCCTGCCGCCAGCCGGCCACGGCGAACGCGGCGATGAGTACGAGCAGGATGAGGTCGAGCAAGTCGCCGGGCACGCCATCAACCTATAGGTCGGGCGCCGATGCCGGCGCATGTCAGCCTCGGCACTTTAACCACCTGTGACCGGCCAGCCGGCAGGCAGGTCACTGTCGGGCAGTTGCGTCACGTGTGCCACATCCCACGGCCGCTCCCAGCCGCCGAGTGCGAGTACCCGGTCGAGCAGCAGCGCGGTGAAGCCCCAGATGAGCAGGCCGCCAGCCCGGAACGCCGGTCCGCTGCGGCCGCCCGGATACTCGATCATGAGCCGGTTCGCCGGATCGGCCAGGTCGGCCACCGGGATGCGGCTCACCGACTCGATCTCGGCCAGGTCACCAGGGGCCACCGGGCCGGGAGTATGCCACCAGCCGATAACCGGCGTGACGCGGTAGTCGCTGCGCCAGATATAGAGCTCCGGCATGACCGCTACCACATGCACGGCGGCCGGGTCGATCCCCGTTTCCTCGGCCGCCTCGCGCAGCGCTGCCCGTATCGGACCGCCGTCTGACTCATCGATTGCACCGCCAGGGAACGCGGGCTGTCCCGGGTGCTGTCGCAACGCCGCGCTACGGCGCACCAGCAGCAGGTCAGGCCCGGTCTCGCCGGTATCGCCGAACAAGATCAGCACAGCGGCCGGCCGGCCGGTCTGGCCAGGCGGACGCAAAGGCGGCGGCACTTGCATGTGCTCGGCTGCTGCGGCCAGCCGGGCAAGCCAGTCGGGAACAAGCCCGTTACCTGATTCGATCGTCAAGAGAACGGGCCAGTCTTGACCAGCTTGCCGGCCACCGCCGGATCGGTCGGGCCCTCGCCGAACGACGGGCACAGCCGGCCAACGCCGCAAGCGCCGCAGGCCGGCCTGCGCGCGTGGCAGACGCGACGGCCGTGCCAGATCAAGCGGTGCGACAGCATGGTCCATTCCGACTTCGGGAAGAGCGCGCCAACGTCCCGCTCGACCTTGTCCGGGTCGTGCTCCTTGGTCCACCCAAATCGCCGGGCAAGCCGGCCGAAATGCGTGTCGACCGTAATGCCGGGGACGCCGAATGCGTTACCGAGGACGACGTTCGCCGTCTTGCGGCCAACCCCCGGCAGCGTGACCAGGTCAGCGAGCCGGTTAGGCACCTCGCAGCCGAATCGGTCGCAAAGCGCCTGCCCGAGTCCGATCAAGCTGGAGGCCTTGTTGCGGAAGAACCCGGTCGGCTGGATGATCTTCTCGAGCTCGGCCCGGTCGGCGGCCGCGTAGTCCGCCGCCGTCGGGTACTTGGCGAACACTATCGGCGTGACCAGGTTGACGCCCTTGTCGGTTGTCTGGGCGCTGAGAATCGTGGCGACCAGCAACTCAAGCGACGTGTTGAAGTTCAGCTCGGTGTGGGCGTCCGGGTACAGCTCAGCCAGCACGCGGTTGATCTTGCGCGCCTGCCGCACAAGCACAGTCGGCGGCTTGGGGACCGGGGCCGCCTTTGCCCGCGCGCGCGAGGGCTTCGCCGCCGACTTGGGCTTCGCCTTGGGCTTCGCCCTGGCCCGCGACGACTTCGCCGCGGCGGGCGACGACTTCGCCTTATTGGGCAGCGCTGTCTCAGGTTGCGTGGTGAGCGAGGGCACGGGTGGAGCCACGGCACCAGCCTATGCGGCGC
>JASHUG010000061.1 GCA_030040155.1 Streptosporangiaceae bacterium
GCCGTCACGACGGCCTGGCCGGCACAGAGGGCACGTTCCTGCTCTGCACCTTCTGGCTAGCCCAAGCCCAGGCGCTGGTCGGCGACGTCGATGCCGCCGTGGCGACCTTCGAGCGCGGCATCGCGACCATGAACGACGTCGGGCTCCTGCCGGAGGAAGTCGACTCCCACAGCGGCGAGATGATCGGAAACTTCCCGCAGGCGTTCAGCCACGTCGGCCTCGTAAACGCCGCATGGGCCATCAGCCAAGCTCAGCGCTAGGTCGGAGGTTCGAACATCGGTCAGCTGACGGATGTCTCGTCCGGCAACTTGGATGAGACTTTCCATGCAGGCCCGGTCGGCGGGCCAACGGGGGCCGCGACGACGCAGAGGAAGGCAGAGCACGGTGAACGGTGCCGGTCTACGCAAGAACTTCGCCGACGTCGCCGCGCACGGCGACGAGGTACCGCTGTTCTTCTACTCCGACCTGTTCATCAAGCACCCCGAGGTGCGGGACCTGTTCCCGATCTCGACGGAGGCACAACGCGGCCACTTCGTCCATGCCCTGGCGAAGATCGTTGCGAATGTCGACTACCCAAACGACCTGACCCTGTTCTTGCAGGCCCTAGGCCGTGACCACCGGAGATTCGGCGCAGCCACCGAGCACTACGACGCCGTCGGGACCAGCCTCCTGGCTACCTTGGAATATTTCTCCGGTCCGTCCTGGACGCCAGAGCTGCGAGCAGACTGGACTGCGGCGTACGGGCTCGTCGGCTCGGTTATGGCGGCGGCAGCAGAAGACGACGAGTTACAGCCTCCGCCCTGCATGGCGGAGGATCACGTACGGATCGAATACTGCGGGGTGGAACGCGCCTTGACGACGGCAGCATGTTTCGGCGAGCGGAGCATGACGGATCATGCGGAGCCGCTAACCGCCGCTGTTCCGCCGCCGCGGCTCGAGCGGCGCGCTCTGACGAGCGCCCTCGTCGGCTGCTCCAGCGGCACTCCAATGGCGTGCTAGCGCGTCACAGACGGGTCGGCACGGACCTCTGATGGCGGCCTGATGAGACCTCCGAGACTGCTGCGATATAAAGGACTCGAATTAATTGGGCGGGGAGCACTACCAGCGCTTGGCATTGCAAGAAGGGGTAGTGAACTGACCTATTAATACATGCCGCATCCGGCGAATTCACGGACGTTGTATTAAGCAAATACTATGGCGCTCAGCCATATCTTCGACCGAATAACTGAGGACAGCCCTGGCGGCGTCTCACCTGGCTGCGCCGACTCGATCGGGCAAGCATTAGCAAGACGCCACCAGAGCCTACTTCCGCATGCTCTGGCAAGGTCCCGGAAAGGGAAGTTGATCATTCGGCCGGAGGAAGCCGAACCTTGTCATCGCCCGTAAGGGGCAACGATGAGGAGCTGCGGGAGATTAATCGAAGTTGGTGCTGGTCAGTACATCCACGGAATGTTGGGGACCTGGCCCGCGCTGGCGTGGCCATGGGCGCTGACCTGGCTGATCGCGTATCCTGACGTCGCCAGGGCGCCCATGCCTAGGCTGAGCAGTAGCGCCGTGGCGAAAAATCTGCGTGCCGCACGGCTCGATCGTTCACTGCGCTCAGAGGCCCTTGATCGCTTGCTCGGAACAGCCCGAGCATGCATATCGAAATGCACCAGCCGCTTGTGTGTCTTCATTGGACGTATCCTCTTGTCGGTGACTTAGGCCGATGGATCTGCGCAGAACCTTTCGAATCAGAAACTACACCGGAATAGGATCGGAGAAGCGCCATTCAGATAAATCTACTGCACCTTTTCGTCGAACGGTCTATGCGGTCTCTACAGCGGACCCCGGCGCGGACGCGCAACCAGTCTTCTGGCTGCCGGAGTCCCGAGCATTATGCCGTTATTCGAACTTGTTTCCCTAATGTTCGAGGAGTAGTGTTCGCAGCGTGCCCACAACGACCGGGGCTCGTCGTCTGATCGGCCGCGACAGCGAGTTAGCCGCCCTGACAACTCTGATGGCGGACCTAGCCGGCGGACGTGGAGGTTCAGCGCTCATCATGGGCGAGCCGGGCATCGGCAAGTCGGCGTTGGTGCGCGCTGCCGTCGCGAAGGCGACGGATCTCGGCTGCCAGGTCTTCTGGGGAGCGGGCGACGAGCTGGGTCAGGCTCTCCCGCTGCTGCCACTGCTTAACGCGTTACGGGTGCGTGAGACGGATGCGGTTGCACGGCGCAGCACGATCGTCCGGATGTTGCGTGGCGAGCTGAACGTTGGCCCGGGCGTCGATGTCGCGGCGGTGCTGGCCGAACAGCTGTTGGCTCTAGTTACCGAGGAGTCTGCTGCGCACCCGACAATCCTCGTGCTCGACGACCTGCAATGGGCGGACTACGCCACGATCGCCTTGTGGGAACGGCTCGCGCACCTGGCGCCGCAGGTGGCGCTGATGCTCGTTGGCACTATGCGGCCGGTGCCCCGGCGCGACGAACTACTGGCCCTCCGGCGCGCGGTGGCCGACTCGGTCCATCTCCAGCTCGGCGGGCTGGCCGATGCTGACGCAGCGGAGCTGGTTGCTGCGTTAGTCGGCGGCAACCCCGATGACAAACTGCTGCGTCTGGCCGACGGCGCTGCTGGGAACCCGCTGTACATCACCGAATTGGTCGCGGCTTTAGCTCGCGGCTCTTGTCTGAACGTCACTGACGCTGGCGCGGTCGAGCTGACAAGCAGATCTGCGCCAGCCTCCTTGCCGGCCGCCATCGCCGACCGGTTGGACTTCGTATCCGGCCCGGCGCGCGAGGCTATCCGTGCGGCAGCCCTGCTTGGGGTGGAGTTCGCCGTTGCCGACCTTGCGGCGGTTCTCGGACGCAGGGTCGCCGATCTGGTTTCCGCCCTCGAAGAGGCGCGGGTCGCGGGCATACTCGCCGAATCAGGCACAGATCTACGGTTCAGACACCCGCTGATCCGGGCGGCCCTGTATGAGGAGATGCCCCCGTCGCTGCGCATCGCGTGGCACCGCGATGCCGGTCGCGCCCTTGCAGCCGCGGGCGCGCCGGCCTACCGGGTCGCAAGACAGCTGTTGTGGTCGGTCGGCAGCCCCGATGACCCGGTCGACGACTGGATGCTGAGCTGGCTCGTGGAGGCCTCGGAGTTGCTGATCGGGCGAGCGCCGCAGGTTGCCGTCGACCTTCTGCGCCGGGCGGTCGCGCGACGTGCAGATCACTCGCAACAGCACTACTTCCTGGTGGGGCGCCTCGCCGATGCGCTCTATCGCGTTGGAGATGTGCCGGAAGCCGAGCGGGTCGCAAGACGAGCCCTCGCTCATACTGATGACCCCGATCTCGTCGTCGACCTGCACTGGACCATCGCGCAGAGCCTGATGCGCAGCGGCAGGTCCACCGAAGCCATCCCGATGCTGAACTGTGCCCTCGACCTCATACGAACCTCCCGCCGACACCGGGCACGTCTGCTGGTGCTCACCGCACGGGTGCACAGCAACCTCGGCGAGGTCGAGAAAGCGGGCCGGGTTGCCGCCGACGCGCTGGAAGCTGCCTCGCTAGAAGTCGACAACTGGGCGATGGCCTGGGCCTTGCACGTGCTCGCCATCGTTTCCGGTGTGCAGGGGAAGGCGATAGAGGCGCTCGTGAAGTTCGACCGCGCGCTCGCCGTGACCGAGACTGACGCGGCGCTGACCGACCTGCACATACTCCTGCAGGTCAACCAAGCCGTGATGCTGAGTGAACTCGACCGTTATGACGAGGCATTCGCCGCGGCGCGGCAGGCGCAGCAACTCGCCGACCAGGCAGGCACCGTGACCAGGCAAGGCCAGGTGCATGGCGCGCTCGCGAACATGTACTTCGAAACCGGGAGATGGGACGACGCGCTTGTCGAGGCAAAGGCCGTGCACGAAGACCTGAAGGAGCCTGCCTGCGCGTGTTGCGACCAGGCCATCGCCGCCGTGATCTGCTTCCATCGCGGTGAGGTTGACGCTGCGCGCGATCACCTGGCTGCGGCTGCGCCGTACGCCGACCGGATTGGCAACAGAGTTGTCCCGCCGTTGTCGCTAGCCCGCAGTCTGTACAGCGAGCACTTAAACGCGCTGCCGGATGCGTTGGCGGAGCTGACTGCGGGATTCGCCAGCAATGCAGAGGAGCTGGAGCAGGTCGAGGACCTGCTGCCCGATGCTGTTCGCGTCGCCACGGCGCTTGGTGACGTAGGCACAGCCGAAGGGCTCGCCGGCCGCGTCGAGGCGCTGGCGACCGAATCTGAATTTCCGCGTCGGCGGGCAAACGCGCTCTTGTGCCGAGGTCTGGTGGACCAGGATGCGGTGCAGCTGCTCAGCGCCGCCGACCGGTACGCCGCAGCGTCCAGACCATTGCTCAGCGCGCAGGCACTGGAGGCGGCGGCGGGAAGCTTCGTCAACGCCGGCGACCGCGAAGGGGCACGGGCGGCGTTTACTAGGGCCTTGGAGCTTTACGGGTCGCTCGGCGCGGCGATGGACGCCGCCAGGCTCCAGGCCAGGTTCCGCACCTACGGCATCCGCCGCGGCCCGCAGGCCAAGCACCGTCACGTGCGAAGTGGCTGGGAGAGCCTCACGGCCACCGAGACGAAGATCGCCGCGCTGGTAGAGAATGGGCTCTCCAACCCAGACATCGCCGCCAAGCTGTTCTTGTCCCGCCGCACCGTGGCCACTCATGTATCGCACATCCTGAAGAAGCTCAACGTTCAGTCGCGAACGGACATCGCCCGTGAGGCGGCGTTGCGCACGATCGGGCGGAAGTGACCTGGTCAGAGCTGTGGCCCTAAGACTCGTCTAGACCGTCCGCGAGCGCGAGTGTGAAGTGGACGGCCTTGCCGACGGAGGTGCGGTAGCAGCCCCAATCCGCCGAGAGGCTCGCAACGAGCATCAGGCCGCGCCCGTCCTCCGCCTCGACCTGGGGCTCCAGCAGTGCCGGCCATTCGGGGGACGTGTCCTGAACGTGGACCCTCAGCTGACCAGCCGAGCAGTTGACGAACAGGCTGACCGGCCCGCCTGCGTGCCGGATGGCGTTGGTGACCAGCTCGCTGGTGAGGAGGGCCGCGATATATGGATCGACGGACACGCACCAGGCTCGAATCGCCTCGCAGACATAGCGGCGGGCCTCGGCCGCAGCCGACGGTCCAGGGCTGAGTAAGACAGACAGTGAGCGTTGCACCGGCGAGCGGGTCGGCGCCGTCTTGTTCATCAGGGATTCCTCGTCGAACTGTTTGAGGGCAGCGCGGTCGCACACGCGTGCGGGGTTGACCAGGACGAATGGGCCGATCTCTGCTGAACGTGCGTCTGATTGCACGACAAATTGTGCTGAGACTTTGGCTTAAAGACATCGGTCTGTTGACCGATATTTGAACGCGGAGCGGGCCGGGTTAGCGTCGGTCAACGCCGAGGACCTACCCCCCGGCCGACTCCGGCCGGGACTTGGCCGCGGGGTGGAACGTTCCTGCCTGGTTCTTCGTGCTTGATTGCGAACTGGGAGGAGACCCGGATGGCAGCCGACCGGAGCGCCGCTGAGCTCGAGCGCTTCCTTGGTGAGCGCGCCGATCACCTGCTGCGCACGGCGGTGCTGCTCACCGGTACCAGAGAGGCCGGCGAGGACCTGCTCCAGACGGCGGTCGAGCGGCTGCTCCGGCGATGGCGCCGGTTCGACGGGGATCCGGAAGGTTACCTTCGCCGGACGCTGTGCAACCTGGCGACCGACGAGCACCGGCGCGCGGGCCGGTGGCGGCAAAAGGAGCGTCTGCTGCGGACGGGCGTGCGGCAGACCCAGGACGGGACCGGCGAGGTGGACCTGCGGGACGCGTTGGTCCGGTTGCTACTGCAGTTGCCCGTGCGGCAGCGGGCCGTGCTGGTACTGCGGTACTGGGAGCAGCTGACCGACGCTGAGACGGCAGCGGTCCTTGGCTGTCCCGAGGGCACGGTCAAGTCGGCCGGCGCGCGCGGCATGATGCGGCTGCGCGAGCTGGCCGACGAGTGGCACGACACGGCGGCCGTGTGCGGCCGGAATGGAAAGCGATCATGAACGAGGTCGAGGACCTGCTGCGTGAGGGCATGGAGCAGTTCACCAGGGATCTGCGCGCCCCGGACGGGCTGACCCGCCGGGTCGCGCAGCGGCGCCGTCGCCGGCTGACGCTGCGCTCGATGGCAGCAGCGGCCGCCACGGCATGCGCCGCGACTGTGGTGGCTGTCGTGCTGCCAGCCGCAAGTACCAGCACAGGGGAGTCTGTCGCTCTGGCAGCCTCCACGGTCAAGCGCGTCGACAGCGCGCTGAGCACCGCGGACATGGCGCAGACGACCATCACCAGCCACGGCCCGATTGCCCGGTCATGCTCGGGAGGAGTGTGCCGCGTGCTGCCCGGCGTCGCAACGGCTACCGCCGAGGAGTGGTCCTACGGTGACCAGTGGCGGTCGATCACGTACCTGAACGGGCATCCGGTCTACGACGAAGGTACGAACTCCTCTTCCGTGTACACCCTGGTCAGCTATCTGACGCGCACATGGACCCGCGGACGGGAATCCGGATTTGGTGGCGTGAGCGCATCCGAACCCGCGACAGGCGGCTGCGGCCCGTTTGCCGCCAGTGGGGCGCTGTTCCAGCCAGGGCTGCCGGGGGTCGACTTCTCTGCCAGTTCGCCGCCTGCGTCCATGGCCGCGGCCCTGCGGACCGCGGTCTCCTGCGGAACCCTGACGCAGGTCGGCCGGGAGCGTGTCGACGGCATCGATGCCATCAAACTGAGCAGCGAGCCAGACAGCAGGCTCGGCGAGACCATCTGGGTCAGCCCTGGCACCTACTTGCCGGTGCGCGTGGTGGTCAGCACGGGGTTCCACTTGCTCACGGCGAACATCACCTGGCTGACACCGACCGCCCAGAACCTCGCCAAGCTCACCGTGCCGGTCCCCGCCGGTTTCCGCGAGACCTCGCTCCCCGAGAGTCTCGGGCTACTGATGCTCCGGATACCGGGCGGGCCGAAGCTCGGGCTCTGCGTCCTGGAGGCATCCGCCGGCTACATGTGCGAGCCGGCGCCCTACGCTGCCTTTGCCAAGAAGCCTGGCCGGCAATGACATGCCAGGGCGCAGCGGGACTGACCGGCTGGCCCTCGCCGTAGAGTGGCCCTGCCAGCCGCGCCCGTGATCCGAGGAGACGTGGGGGCACCCTTCGTTCCCCCCGTCGCCAATCGGAAGGCACTATCGTGTGCACGCCCGCCGACCTCACTCTGTTGCGGCGCGCGATCGCCATCGCGGCCGAGGCCATCACCCTGGGCGACGCGCCTTACGGCTCGCTGCTGGCCGACCCCGACGGTGCGATCCTCATCGAGGCCCACAACACGGTCCGGCGCGATAACGACATCAGCGCCCACCCGGAACTGAAGCTCGCGCGCTGGGCTGCCCGCGAGCTTGACCCCGATACGGCCGCGCGGACCACGATGTACACGAGTTGCCAGCCCTGCGGAATGTGCGCCGGCGGCATCGTGCGATCCGGGCTCGGCCGGGTCGTCTACGCGCTGTCCACCGAGCAGCTCGTCGCGCTCAATCCAGGGTCAGACTGGCCGACGGTGGTGCAGGAGGGCCCGGCGCTGTTTGAGGAGGCGCGGCTTCCGATCGAGGAGTACTACCGACCCGGTCCGGCCTGACACCGACTAACAGCGGCGCGAAAGACCGGGGGTTCGGCCAAGCTCGGGCGGCCGGGCGGGATCGGCCGGGCGGGATCGGCCGGCGCGTGGGTGGCCCGGCGCTCAGGCACCGGGCCACCCTGCGGCTCTGACGGGTTAGACCCGCACGAGCGAGAACGTCCCGCCGTCGAGCACTACGCCGTTGCCGCTGCCGGTCGCGGCGTAGCCCGTCGCCGTCGGCGCGATGCCCTCGTTGGAGAACAGGTACAGCGGATGGCCG
>JASHUG010000477.1 GCA_030040155.1 Streptosporangiaceae bacterium
CTCGCCCACGGCGTGGGACGGGCGTCAGGCCTGGATCACCACAGGTCGCCGCCGGTGAGGACGTACACGAACGGCACGAGCGGGATCAGGCAGAACAGGGCCCACGCCAGTTTCGCTCCACTGGAGATGTTGCGGCCGGTGAGGAGGTCGATCCAGATCAGCACGACGGCCACCGGGTGAAGGAAGCAGACGAGCAGCTCAAGAAGCTTCTTCATAGGGCCGGTCTTACCATGCCTGCGCGCGCCTAACCATCGCTGGCCGGGGCTATTACCATCGGGGCGTGAACGACCTTACGATGCCGCAGTTCCCCCCCGGCTTCGCCTGGGGCGTCGCCACCGCCGCCTATCAGATCGAAGGCGCCGTGGCCGAGGACGGCCGGACCGACTCGGTCTGGGACACGTTTTGCCGGCAGCCCGGCGTCATCCGCGACGGGCAGACGGGGGACGTCGCCGCCGATCACTACCACCGCTGGCCGGAGGACGTGGCCATGATGGCCGACCTGGGCATCAGCGCGTACCGGTTCTCCGTCGGCTGGCCCCGCGTGCAGCCGGGCGGAACCGGCGGGCCCAACCCGGCGGGGCTGGACTTCTATGACCGGCTCACCGACGCACTGCTGGCGGCGGGCATCAAGCCGATGCCCACACTGTTCCACTGGGACCTGCCGCAGCCTCTCGAGGACGCTGGCGGCTGGCTGTCGCGGGACACCGCGGGCCGGTTCGCCGACTATGCGGCCCTGGCAGCCGGGCGACTGGCTGACCGGATCGACACCTGGATCACGCTCAACGAGCCTTTCATCGTGATGGCGTTCGGATACGCGCTCGGCATGCATGCGCCGGGCAAGGCCCTGATGCTCGGCGCGCTGCCGACCGCGCACCATCAGTTGCTCGGTCACGGACTCGCGACCGCCGCGCTGCGGGCCAGCGGCGTGCGACGGGTCATGCTCACCAACAACTACTCCCCCATCTGGCCAGCCTCCGACAGCCCGGGGGACCGCGCCGCCGCAGCCGCCTGGGACACGCTGCAGAATCGGCTGTTCACCGATCCGGTCATCGCCGGCAGCTACCCGGACCTGTCGGCGTTCGGCCTGGATGCCGACGGCCTCGACCTGATCAAGGACGGCGACCTGGCGTGCATCAGCGTCCCGCTCGACGGGCTTGGCGTGAATTACTACATGCCGACCAGGGTTTCCGCGCTGGCCGACGCGCCGCTGCCGTTCCAGATGGAGCCAATTCCTGGCTACCCGCTCACGGCTTTCGGCTGGCCGGTGATCCCGGCCGGGCTGACCGAGTTGCTCGTGCAGTTGCGGGATCGCTACGGCGACCGGCTGCCGCCGGTCTACATCACCGAGAACGGCTGCTCGGTTGCCGACGAGCCGGCCGCCGACGGGAGCATCGACGATCAGTTCAGGATCGACTACCTCGACGGCCACATTCGCGCGGTGGCGGCCGCGATGGCCGCGGGCGTCGACGTTCGCGGGTACCTGACCTGGACGATGATGAACAACTTCGAGTGGTCGGAGGGATACCACCAGCGGTTCGGTCTGGTCCACGTGGACTTTGAGACCCAGCGGCGCACCCCCAAGTCCTCGTTCGCCTGGTACCGGGGCCTGATCGCGGCGCAGCGGAACGGGGCGGCCGGCCGGTAGCTACCGCTGCCGGAGCCCGGTCCCAGCTAGCGACCCAGGCGGCCGTCGTCGTCGCGACCATTGTCGCAACGGCGGGATTGGCTATTGTCACCATTCCTACCGCCGAGTAACCTACTGGCCAGTAGTAGTGCTGTCAGGCGTCGAGGCGGCCTTGGTCCGTAGGCGACTGGCCTGGTCAGCCGGTTGCGGACGCGCAGCGGGCAGACAGAGCACGCGGGCCGGAGCCGCGGTCGCTGCCGCGGGGGGCACGATGCGCCCATCTCCACAAGGAGTTCAGAACCGATGCGCAGACCCGCTATGAAAACTCTGGTCGTCGCCGCGGCTGCCGGAGGCCTCCTCAGCCTCGGCATGGTGCCCGCCTCGGCGGCGTCGGCCGACACCACGGTAACCGTCACCTATCCGGTGACGGGAAGCACGCACATCAAGGCAATCGGCTCGACGGTGTCGCTCGGCCCGGGCACGCTCACGAGCACCCTCGACCTCAACACCTCGGCTGTCAGCGCCACATTGTCGCTGCCAGCCGCGACCGGATCGTTCAAGGAGCTTGGATTCATCCCGGTCACAGCGACCACGCAGTTCATCCAGGACGGCACAGCCACCGGGACGGCCGACCTGAGCACGAATACCGTCACCGTCACTTCGCAGACCACGCTGCAGATTACGAAGCTGTCGGTGGCCGGGCTACCGATCCCGGTCGGACGCGACTGCGAGACGCGGACTCCGGCGACGATCGCCGTCAGCTCGCAGGCGGGCTTCAGCGTGCTGGGCGGAGGCAATCTGGCCGGGACCTACACGATCCCGACCTTCAGCCACTGCGGCCTGGCGACCCTGCTGATCAACCTGACGATCCCGGGCTCGGGGAACACCATCACGCTGACGCTCGGTGCGGCCACGCTGGGCTAGCCATCTCGGCTTGGCGTCAGTACGCCAGGGCGGGCGCGGCTTCCAGCCAGGAGTTCTGCTCCAGCGCGGCGCCGATGAAGTGCGCCACGTCGGCACGGGAGATCTTGCGCCCGCCTCGCGGCGGGTAGTCGGGTGCGACCCGGTACTTCCCCGTTACCCCGCTGTTGACCAGCCTGGTCGGCCGGACCAGGGTCCAGTCCAGGTCAGTGGCGCGGATGACCTGCTCCATGGCCCGCACGTCGGCGAATTGCGCCGCCAGGATCTTTGGCAGGGCGAACTTGAGCAGCGCGTTCATGTTCGGGTCGCTCTCGACGAACGCCCCGGCCGCTGACACGCAAATCAGGCGCCGCGTGCCGGTCTTGCTCATCGCGAGGACCATGCTCCTGGCGGCCGACTCCAGCAGACCGGGCGCCTTCGCACCGCGCCGCCCGAGCGCCGACAGCACCGCGTCGGCGCCTTCGACCGTCGCCAGCACGGCCTGCGCATCGGTCGCGTCGCCGCTGATGACGGTGAGTCCCGCGGCCGCTGTGAGCGCGATGGGGTTCCGCGCCAGCGCGGTAACCACGTGGCCCGACTCCAGGGCCCGGGCCAGCAGCAAGCCGCCGATCCGGCCCGTTCCGCCCAGCAGTGCCACTCGCATTCACAGTCTCCTTCGGCCGACGACGACCTGGCCCGAGCCCTCGGTGCCGGACGGATTCACAGACGGGTCCGCAGCCGCATCCGCTCGCGCATAAGCGGCCGGGAGCAGCACGACCAGCGTCAGCCATCTCCGCGAGTCGCTTTGATCGCCCGCGCGGCCGTGCGGTGCCAAGATCTGAGAATCGGATTGCACCAGTCGCTCCGCCGAGGAAGGTCCCACGTGATTACGTAAGTAGCCTAGCCTTTCGTCTTACTATTGTC
>JASHUG010000478.1 GCA_030040155.1 Streptosporangiaceae bacterium
GGGGTCGCTGGATCGGCCGTCGCCGGGCCGACTCGCCGCCCGGTTCCCGCCGCCCGGCCGGCGAACCTAAGGCTGTCGGCAAAGCGCCGGCGGGACGGCGCGCTGGGCAACGCAGTCGGCAGCTCCCTGGGCCGTCACCCGGGCCTGCACCCCGGCCTGCGGACCGCGTCGGCCCGCTTCCGCCCGCACGGGGGAGCACCCGGCGGGTCGGCCGCGATGCAGTCCGCGGCGATCGCGCAGCCCTCGTGGCGGCGACCGGTGACGGTGAGCTTCAGCACCCGCCGCGGTGATGCGAGCGTGGGAAGACTGCTGGGCACGCCGCTGAGCTTGCTGGTCACACCTCGTTCCCGCCGTATAGCCGAACCCCGCTTCAGACGCCAGTCCGCAGCGGCGACGCCTCGTTCCCGTCATGTTGCCGAGCCCCGCTTCAGACGCCAGTCCGCAGCGGTGACACCTCGTTCCCGTCATGTTGCCGAGCCTCGGTTCCGACGCCAATCCGGAGCGGTCACGCCAGGCCTCGCGACCAGGCTCAACGGCAGCCGGGCCACAGATCAGCAGGCGATCATGTCCGCCCGGCGGCGATTGTCGCCGGCGCCGCGGCTCCGGCTGGGTGCCCGGCGGCGGGGGGACGGCGTCGTCGGGGGCACGGCGCTCGGGCGCAAGGTGCCCGGCTCCACCGTGCACGGCTCGGTGCGCCCCTCATCCCCCCGGTTTCACTCGCGGCCGCTCGCCGGCTCAGGCTCGCGCCGCCCGGCCAAGCGCCCGCGCTTTGGCTACGGCCGCCACTCCATGCTGTCGTTCCTGGCCAGACGGCCAGGCGGTAAGTGGCTGGCCGGCAGACGGGTGGGCACCCGCTCGGGTGTCTGGCTGCTCGGCAGACGGACAGGAGGCATTCAATGATCCCGGCCTCTAAGCCCCGGCTCATCGGCGTTACCGTCGTGGTAACGGCGCTGCTCGCGGTCCTCGGGGTGCGGCTCTACTACGTGCAGGTCAAAGAGCACGTCAACTACGTAGCGCTGGCAACCCAGGACCAGGTGCGGACGATCGTCGAGCCGGCCGTGCGTGGCGGGATCGTCTCCGACGACGGCCAGCCGCTGGTAACGCAGACGTCTTCGCTGACGGTCGCCGTGAACATGGCCGTGGTCGGCCAGGAAGCTGGCGGCGGCGTCCCCGAGCTCGACCGGCTCGCGAAGGTGCTGCGGATCAGCGACAAGACGATGGTCGAGAAGGTGCGCATCTGCACCGCCGGCGTGAAACAGCCGTGCTGGCCGGGCTCGCCCTATGAGCCGATTCCCGTGGCCGAGCACGTGACCGACCAGCAGGCCCTTCAGGTGCTCGAGAACAAGAAGGAGTACCCCGGAGTATCGGCCGACGTGCAGCCGACCATCAGTTACCCCCAGCCGATCGGGACCGACGCCGCACAGATCCTGGGCTACCTGCAGCCGATTACCGCGCAGGAGGTCAGCCAGCTGCACATCCCGATCACCGGGTTCTCCGGGGACGACCTGATCGGGCAGTCTGGCCTGGAGGCCGAGTACGACAGCGAGCTGAGGGGCCAGCCGGGCCTGGACGAGGTCTCGGTCAACGCCGCCGGGCAGGTCACCGGCACGATCAAGAACACCAAGCCGGTCGCCGGCGACACGCTGGTGACCAGCCTCAACGTCCAGCTGCAGGAAGCGACGGAGAACGCGCTGCAGGCAGCCATCGAGAAGGCGCAGGCCGAGGGGAACCCCGACGCGACCTCGGGCGCGGCCGTGGTCATGACGACGACCGGCCGCATCCTGGCGATGGCGAGCTACCCGACCTACGACCCGAGCGTGTGGACGGGGGGCATCAGCGAGAACGAGTTCAAGCAGCTGTTCGGGACGGGCGCGGGCGAGCCGATCCTCGAGCGGGCGACGCAGGGCGTGTACCCGCCGGGCTCGACGTGGAAGGTGACCACGCTCACCGCCGGCATCAAGTGGGGCGACTCGCTCTACGCCGACTACGACTGCCCGGCCTCGCTCGACGTCGGCGGGCACGTGTTCAACAACGACTTCGGCAACGGCGGCGAGATTTCGTTGTCGGAGGCGCTGATCGAATCCTGCGACACTGTCTTCTACGACATGGGCTACCAGATCTGGCAGAGCGACAACCGCAAGTACAACGACGTGACCAGCCCTAGCTTCCCGACCCAGTTCGAGCAGAAGATCGAGATGGACTGGGGCTTCGGGAAGCCGACCGGGATCGACCTGCCGGGGGAGTACGAGGGCCAGATCCCGACGCGGGCGTGGCTGTATTACTTCTGGAAGGACAACGCCCACACCGGGCAGGACTGGTGCAAGTTCGGACGGGAGTACGGCAGCTACGTCCAGCAGATCGAGTGGGACGACTGTTACTACGGCAACATCTGGGAACCCGGCCAGGCGATCATCGCCTCGATCGGGCAGGGCTATGTCGGCGTCACGCCGCTGCAGCTGGCCAACGCCTACGCCGCGCTGGCCAACGGCGGCACCCTCTATAGCCCCCGGATCGGCGAGGAGCTGATAAGCCCTTCGGGCAAGGTCGTCAAGAAGATCAACCCGCCGGTCATCGGCCACCTGCCGGCCTCCAGCACGACCCTGGCGTACATTCGCACGGCCTTGCAGGGCGTGATCACGTCCGGTACCGCGGCGGGCACGTTCGCCGGCTTCCCGCTGGACAAGGTATGCGTCGCAGGTAAGACCGGAACGGCGCAGGTGTTCGGCCGTAACTCCACGTCAAACTTCGCCTCGTTTGCGCCCTGCAGCGACCCGAAGTACGTGGTGGTCATGATGATCCCCGACGCCGGATACGGCGCAGACGCCTCAGGTCCCGCGGTCCGCCAGATCTGGGATGCGCTTTACGGCCTGGAAGGGCAGAAGGCAGCGCTGCCTAATGGTCTGCCGCCGCTCCCGCACCTGAACACCTCAGGCCAGATGGTCGAGTCCAGTCCCGGCACCACGACGAAGTCCAAGACCAAGGCGGGGTAGGCGCGGCGATGGCGTGGACACGTGGGTCGGGGAGCCTGACCGGGAACAGGGGCAGCCCGCTTGGCCAGGGCCAGTCCGTTTACCGCGATCGGGCCGCTTACCGAGGGCTCGCGCCGGTGCGGCTGGACGGCACCTCGCGCCGAGCTGGCATCGGCTTCGGCGCCGGCGGCGGTCGCCGGCGCCGGCGGCTGGCCCGGCTGCTTCGCACCGTCTTCGGCCGTGGGTCGCCGCTGCGCCACCTGGACTGGATCCTGCTCGCTTCTGTGCTCGCGCTGAGCCTGCTCGGCACCCTCCTGGTGTACGCGGCGACCGAGCCGATCCTGAAGGCGCAGGGCGCTGACCCGCATCAGTACCTGACGAAGGAATTGCTGAACATCGCGATCGGGCTCGTCGTGATGGCGGCGGTGAGCATGCTCGACTACCGGCAGATCCGGATGCTGTCGCCGGTCGTCATGGTGATCTCCTGCCTGGGCCTGTTGTACGTGCTCCCGTTCGGCAACGTCGTGAACGGCGCGAAGTCATGGATCGACCTGCCTGCCGGCTTCCAGATCGAGCCGTCGGAGTACGCGAAGCTGTCGATCATCCTGATCGGCGCGGTGTTCCTCGGCCAGCTGCCGAGCGGGAAGACCCGGCCGCGGTTGCGGGCCGTCGCGCTCACGGTTGGTATCTCCGCGATCCCGCTCCTGCTCGTCATCGCCGAGCCTGACCTCGGCGTGACCATGCTGATGGTGGCGCTGCTCGCTGGCATGATCGCGCTGTCCGGCGTCCGATTGCGCTGGCTGGCAGCCATGGCCGTCGTCGCAGCGATCGGCGTCGTCGCGATCATCAAGATGCACCTGCTCAAGAGCTACCAGGCGTCGCGGCTCACCTCGTTCCTCAACCCGAACGCCGACCCGCGCGGTACCGGGTACAGCGCCCATCAGGCCGCGATCGCGATCGGATCGGGCGGGCTGCACGGCCAGGGCCTGTTCCACGGCCAGCTGATTGCCGGCAGCTTCGTGCCCGAGCAGCAGACCGACTTCATCTTCACGGTCTCCGGCGAGGAACTCGGGTTCGTCGGATCGCTGATACTCCTCGGCCTGCTGGGCATCCTGCTGTTCCGGACGCTGCGGATCGCCTACCGGGCCGACGACCAGTTCGGCACGCTCGTCGCGGCCGGCATCGCGATCTGGTTCGGCGTGCAGTCATTCATCAACATCGGCATGACGATCGGCATCATGCCGGTGACCGGCCTCCCGTTGCCGTTCGTGTCCTACGGCGGGTCAGCTATGTTTGCTGACATGATCGCGATCGGTATCTTGCATACCGTTCACCGGCACCGGACTGTTTTCAGCTAGGCATCCGGCGAGCTCCGGCCAGAGCCTGCTCGCGCGATTCCGGCTCTCACCAGGCACACGAGCCAGTCCGGTGAGCCAGGCCGGACCAGCAAGCACATCAGCTACCGGCCGTCGGTACCCTGTAACGGTGCCCGTGCAGTCGGTATACCCCCTGCTTGAGCCGCTGCTCCCGCTGGTTCGCAAGCCGGTCCAGTACGTCGGCGGTGAGCTGAACTCTGTCGTCAAGGACTGGGAGTCAGCAGACGTCCGCTGGGCCCTGATGTACCCGGATGCCTACGAGGTTGGCCTGCCAAATCAGGGCATTCAGATCCTCTACGAGGTACTCAATGAGCAGGAGGGAGTGCTCGCGGAGCGGACTTACAGCGTGTGGCAGGACCTCGAGGCGCTGATGCGCGAGCACGGGGTGCCGCAGTTCACCGTCGACTCGCACCGGCCCGTGCGGGCGTTTGACGTGCTCGGCGTCAGCTTCGCGACCGAACTCGGGTACACCAACCTGCTGACCGCGCTCGACCTGGCCGGGATACCCCTGTCGGCGGCGGACCGGGGGGACGACGATCCGGTGGTGCTGGCGGGCGGCCACGCGGCGTTCAATCCCGAGCCGATCGCGGAGTTCCTCGACGGCGCGGTTCTGGGCGACGGTGAGCAGGCCGTGCTCGCGATCAGCGACCTGCTCCGGGCGTGGAAGCGCGCGGGCCGGCCGGGCGG
>JASHUG010000479.1 GCA_030040155.1 Streptosporangiaceae bacterium
CGGGTGGTGGCCGGGCCCGCCCGGTCCGCCCGGCCCGGCGCGCGGGCCGAAGGCCAGCAGGGGCGACGTGCGCGCCGCTATCCTCGCGCTGCTGAAGGAAGGCCCGCGCAACGGTTACCAGATCATGGCCGAAATCGAAGAGCGCAGCCGCGGGGCCTGGCGTCCCAGTCCTGGCGCGGTCTATCCCGCGCTCTCGCAGCTCGCCGACGAGGGCCTGGTCGTCGACGAGAAGGCGGACGGCCGCAGGGTGTTCCGCCTTACCGACGCGGGCCGGCAGTACGTGGAACAGCATCCAGACAGGGCACGCGGCGCCTGGGAGTCCTCGGCGCAGCGGGAAGCCTGGGAGGTGCCGGGTCTGTTCGCCGAGGCGGCGCGCCTGGGAGCAGGAATCGTGCAGATCGCACACGCAGGCACGCCCGATCAGTTGCGCGCGGCCGAGCGACTGCTGGAACGGACGCGGCGTGAGCTGTACCGGATTCTCGCCGATGGCGACGAGGACACGGACGAGGAAGAGCAAGACGAGTAGGCAAACGGGGAAAGCAATGGATGATCGCATGCGGGTGTCTGACGCCGACCGGGAGCGAGTGACAGCGCAGCTGCGCGAGCACTTCGCCGAAGGGCGGCTCACCCAAGAAGAGTTGGACGAGCGCATTACTGCCACGCTCAACGCGAAGACCTTCGGGGACCTGCGCCGCATCATGGCTGACCTGCCTGAGCCCGAGCCGGCCGGAGCGCAGGCCGGACCGGGTGCGGCCGGAGGATGGGGACCACAGCCGTGGGCTGCGGGCCCGTATCGTTACCGGAGGGGCCCGCGGCTGCTGCCGCTGGTGCTGTTCCTGCTGTTCTTCGCGCTGATTCTGCCGGGCGGCGCATGGGTGTTCTTCAAGATCTTCCTGTTGCTGTGGGTCATCGCCTGCATCGCGGGGATCTTCACTGCGGTCCGGTTCGGGCGGCGTCTCCGCCGCCATTGGCGATCGAACTGGAGCAATCAGCCGCCGGGCGGCCCGTTCCGTGGTGGCGGCCCGTGGGGCGGCGGCGGCCCGTGGGGCGGCGGCGGTCCCTGGGGCGGCGGCGGCCCGTGGGGCGGATCCACCGGAAACGACCCGTGGCACGACGACTCTGACGACTAGCTAGCTCGGCCCGCCCCGCCCCGTCGCGCTGGTGGTTCCCCCGTGACCACCAGCGCCGGGCGGGTTTGAGCCGCTGCGGCGGGCTTCCAATCGCGACGGAGGCGCGCCGTGAGGCCCCGGCTCACCAGGGTCAGCGAATCAGAGGATCAAGGTTCGTTCCGCACTGCGGTGTCGATGCGAGGTGGCACCGACCGATGCGCGATCCGCGTGCAGAGGCTGCTTGCGAATCGATAGCAGCCGTTATCCGGCAAGATGCGACCTATCCCGTTCGCATGCTCATATGTTTAGTCTGGGTTATCAGGGTAGGTGGCAGCTGACTGTGCGGACGGCCGGGGGACGTGCGCGGGGAGGTGCGAACCTTTGTGGCGGGGAAGGCGCCGCGTCCGCCGGCTAGAGGACGAGATAACCGCGGCCAGGGCCGAGCAGGCTGAGCTGCGCCGTCGGCTGGAAGTCTTCGAGATGATCGCCGGGGCCGCCGGAGCAGCGCTACCCGAACCGCAGTGGCACGGAACGCGCCCGCCCGCGAACCCGATGCCTGCCAGCCTGGCAGCGGCCGCGCGGACACTGAGTCAGGATGAGTCGCCGATCATGCTGGATGTTGGCGGCGCCAAGGTGATCGCCGTCATCGGCGGTCCAGGCGATCCGGGCGAGTGGTGGTCGGCGGTCTGCGCGGTAGCCGGGCAGCCTGAGGGTGCCACGTGATCCGCGTCGAGCACCGGAGTCTGCCGGCAGGCCTCAGCGCGGTCGCGCGGCAGGGAGAGCGCGGCGACCTGACGATTGTCGTCTCCCAGAGCCTCGACCCTGATCGGCAGCGGGCAGCGGTTCGTGCGGCCCTGCGTGCCGCGCGGCGGAACGACTGGAGGCTTGGCCTGCTCCCGTTGCCGGCGCTGATCTTCATGTCCGCGACACGCTCGGCGCTGACCAAGCTGGGCCACTTCCTGCGGGCGCACACCGTCGCCACCGCGTTCGCAGGGGCGGCGACGGCAGCCGTTGTCGCGGCGACCGTGGTCATCGTCGGGATGCCGGCGCCACATGCTCCCTCTGCCGCATTGTCGCCGGGTGCGCCCGGCTACCAGCAGTCGCCTGGCGCGAGCCAGCCAACGACAACGGGCCGGGCGCACGCCCGCGCGCGACCAGGCGCACCGACGCCTGCGCACGCCGGTGCGACCGCGCCGGGCGTCGTCGCGGAGGTTAGCCCGGGCACGAGCCCGCAGCCGACTCCCAGCGGGCTGCCATCGCCATCCGCGAGTACGTCCTCGCCGCCCGGCGCGCCAACGCCGGCGCCTGGCCCGAGCCACTCGACATCACCGTCTCAGCCGTCGCCGACGCCCAGCCCGTCACCGACGGGCGGTTCGGGAGGCGGCGGAACCTGCCTGAGGATTCTCGGCATCGTGATCTGCTTGTGAACTCGGGTGCCGCAGCGAATGGCCGCAGGACTCGGGGCCGGCACACGGCGCGCTCAAGCGCGCCGGCGGTCGGCGTCAGATTCCTCCTCCGCGCCCGCCTCGACCTCACGCCAGTTTTTAGCGAGCGCGATCAGCCCGCGGACGACCTCCGGCGGCAGACCCGGGGTGCTGGCCAGGTACTCGAGAGTGGAGTCGGAGGCCTGCTGGTCCCCCGACGGGGCGGGACCGGCGAGGGGCTCGCCGCCGGCCAGGATGCGACGGCAGGAACCAGGAGCCCACCCGAGCTGGTTCTCGATGGCGCCGAGCGTGCTCGCGGAAACGCGCTGCCCGTTCTCGAGCTTTCCGAGGGTGCGCTCCGTCACGCCGGTTGCAGCCGCGAGCGCTCGCCGGTCTCGCATGCCAAGCGCGACCCGCCGGGCGACGACGTAGTCGGCCAGCCGTCGCCAGTTCTCACCGGCCATCGCAAGTCCCTTCGACGCAGAGCATGTCGCGCCAGCGAGCCAGACGACAACCCTAACCCGGTGTCACTCCCGTTCCCTTCCCGTGCCTGCCCTCTGCGATGCGGTCGCTGTCCGGCGCCTGTATCAGCGTCCAACTGACCCTGCCACTATATTGACTTCTCTTCCTCTTTCTTCCTAAACTGTGCACACCAGGTATTCAGATGCGATGATCCAGCTCCGGATCTGCAGCACTACCTGGCGGGCGGCCCGTGGCCCGCAAGGCCCGGAGTCTGGAGTGTTATGGGCGACACCGGCAAGGTCAGCGGCGCGCCCGACGCATCAGACCGTCCGTCGTCCGGGCAAGGCTCCTGCAACGGAGGGGGAAGGAGCCGAGCCAGGATCGCGGACGACGCCGCCCGCCAGGCCCTGGGCAAGCTGTATCAGGCGCATTATTGCTCGCTGGTTCGCCTGGCAGCGCTGCTCACCGGCGACGCACAGCTGGCAGAAGAGGTGGTCGCCGACTCGCTGCTCGCACTGGCCAGCTGCCGGCCAGCGAGTAAGGCACCGGAGTGGACCCTCTTCCACCTGCGCCAGCAGGTGGTGATTAGGTCTCGCCGCGCCGCGCGTTCCCGCTCGACGTCGCGGCGCGGCGAGCCCGCCCACTGGCTGCCCGGCTGGGAAGCCACGCCACCACTAAGGGCACTCGGATCGCTGTCGGCTTGCCAGCGTGAGGCGATCGTCCTCAGCCACTATCTCGACCTCGGCGACAGCGAGATAGCGGCCGTCATGGGCGCGAGCCGACGAGCGGTGCGCGGCTTTCTGGCCAGCGCCTTGGGCGCGATCCTGGCCGTCGTCGGCGACGAGCCGGGAGCTGCGGCCCCGGACGGCAGCTGACCAGAGGGGAACGGGCTCATCTCCAGCCCGCTGCCCTCCGCCTCGGCCCGGTTATCCGACCGCAGGCAGGGCGGCCTCGATCAGGTGCGGGCCCGGCTCCGCCAGCGCATGCCGGAGTTGCCCAGCGAACTCCTCCGCGGTGACGGCACGGGTCGCAGGCACGCCCATCCCGGCCGCCAGCGCCGTGAAGTCAAGCGTCGGCCTGGACAGGTCGAGCAGGCTGCGCGCCACATCGCCGGTCGTTGTCGCCCCGGTCCGGTCGAGCTCCATGTTGAGCACAGCGTACGAGCGGTTGCTAAATATCACTGTGGTGATGTCGAGCTGCTCGCGGGCGTGTGTCCAGAGTGCCGAGATCGTGTACATCGCGCTGCCGTCCGCTTCCAGCGCGAGAACCGGCCGGCCGGGGCAGGCCACGGCCGCGCCGGTGGCAACGGGCAGTCCCTGACCGATCGCGCCCCCAGTCAGCGTCAGCCAGTCGTGTGGCGGCGCCCCTGCGGTCGCGGCCGGCAGCCAGATGCCCGAGGTGTTCGCCTCGTCGCACACGATCGCATCCTCAGGCAGCAGAGCGCCGATGGCCGCCGCGGCGCTCTGCCCTGTCAGCTCTCCCGTCGGGAGCTCGGGGCGCGCGGACGGCGCGGGGCGCGCGGTCGCGTCCGGCGCCGCCCTCTGCCCTAGTGCCGCAAGTGCGCCCGCCACGTCCTCGCCCGCAACGGCGAGCGTATGCACGTCGCAACCGGCTGGCACCAGGTAGCTGGCCTTGTCCGGGTAGGCGAAGAAGGACACCGGTGCTCGGGCTCCGGCGAGGATCAGGTGCCGCGCGCCGGCCAACTGCCCGACGGCGAACTCGGCCAGGTACGCCAGCCGGTCGATGGCCGGAATGCCTGCCCCCCGCTGGAGCCGGGCCGGGAAGGTCTCCGCGATGAGGCGAGCGCCGGTGGCTTCGGCCAGCCGGCTGGCTGCCTCCAGTGCCGGACGGTACAGGCCAGCCCCGCCGAGCAGGATCACGCACTGCTCACCGCTGCGCAGGACTGCCGCGATCGGGTCAATCACGGAGTCCGCTACCTGCGCCGGCGGACGAGCGATAGCCGCCGGCGCCGGCTGTGCACCATCGGTCCAGGTCACGTCCGCCGGCAAGATAAGCGTGGCGACCTGGCCCGGCGGGGTCATCGCGGCCGCGATAGCGTCTGCGGCGTCCGCAGGCGCCTCCGCGCTCCGTGAACTGCGCCGGACCCAGCCAGAAACCGAGCCCGCCAGCGCGTCGATGTCGGACTCCAGCGGAGCGTCGAACCGCTTGTGATAGGTGGCATGGTCGCCGACGATCGCCAGCACCGGTGTGTGCGCCCGGCGTGCGTTGTGCAGGTTGGCCAATCCGTTCGCCAGGCCCGGTCCCAGGTGCAGGAGCGCCGCGGCCGGACCGCCAGTCATCCGCCCGTAGCCGTCGGCCGCGCCGGTCGCCACGCCCTCGAACAGGCAGAGCACACCTCGCATCTGCGACACGGCATCGAGCGCGGCCACGAAGTGCATCTCGGACGTGCCGGGGTTAGCGAAGCACGTGGTGACGCCCGACTTGACCAGCGTTGTCGCGACCGCCTGGGCTCCGTTCATGCCGGACCGACCTCTTTCCCGCAGGGACCGCCGAGGCCGACTCGTCCCGGCTGCATGCCTTCTTACCACTACCGGCCCGCCCTGGCACCGGCCGTCCAGGCCGGCCGCTAACCATCGCTTGCACCGAAATCACGCCGAAATTGCCGCAAGGTGAGGCGTGAGCAGCCATCATGCTTGTGGGTGCGCTTGGGGCGTAAATCTGGGGTGGGGGACGTTAGTGGCGGACGACACACAAAGACCGCTGGACTACGACGACGCTCGGCTGATCAACCTCGTGCGAACGGGCGACAGCGGAGCCTTTGGCGTGCTCTACCAGCGGCATGCCGAGGCGGCCAGCCGGCTTGCCAGAGAACTGGTCGTATCGCCAGCCGAAGTCGACGACGTCGTGGCCGAGACGTTCGACCGCATCCTTGAGGTTCTGCAGCGAGGCGACGGGCCAACCGACGCGTTCCGCTGCTACGTGCTGGCCGCCGTTCGGCGGGTGTGCGAGGGCAGGTACTCCGATCAGCTCCCCGGTGCGCAGCGAGGTTCAGGGCTGTCGCTCGACCCAGGCAAACGGCTTCTTGACCCGGCCGCGGCCGGGCTCGACGACACGCTCATGGTGCGCGCGTTCATCGCCCAGCCTGAGCGCTGGAGCGCGCTGCTTTGGCACCTCGAGATCGAGCAGGAGAACCCGGACGACGTCGCGCCGCTATTCGGGCTCAGCCGCGACGGGCTCGCCGCGCTGGAGCGCCGAGCCAGGGAAGGCGTCAGGCAAGCGTGCCTGGACGCCTACATTGCCAGCCTCAGCCGGATCGAGTGCGTGCCGGTAGCCGAGCGACTCGCGGCCTACCTGCGCTATCAGCTGTCCGAGCCGAGAGCCAGCGAGGTGGCGGTGCACCTCAGCGAGTGCGATGCGTGCCGCGCTGTGTACGCCGAACTCGTCGACCTCGGCGCCACCCTGCGCCGCGTCATCGCTCCCGTGATCCTGGGCAGCGTGGCCGCCTCATACCTGTCGAGCCCTGGCTACAGCATCACGCCTGCCGCGGCGCCGGCCTCTACGGTCGCCGAGCTGCCCGCGGCTTCGGCCGGTGACACCGCCGCCATGGCCTGGATAGCAGGCGAAAGCGACGACGGCCAGGCGGATGCCGGCGCTGGACGACATGGAACCGGTGGCGGACAGGGCGGCGCAGCAGGGCCGGGCGGGCCAGGCCGCCATGGCGAGCTCGGAATCCTGGGCGGGCTGGGCGGACTCGGGTTGTCGGTTCGGCGCCACCCCCGGCGCAGCATTGCCGCCGCGGCGGCCCTGCTGGCCATTGCCGGCGGCGTCCTGGCCATCACGACCTCGGGGCTCGGCACGGCGCAGCCCTCTCACGCCTCAACGCCACAAGCCGCGACCAGTGGATCCGTCAGCACCGCGGCCGTCGGACACGAGACGACACCGGGACGCACGGCCACGCCATCACCGTCGGCCCAGGCGAAGAGATCGAGCACGACGCCTACGACACCGCATGCGACGCCGAACGGCAGCGCCCCAGCCAGCCCAAGCGCAACGCCGACCCCGTCACCCGCTGCATCCTCCTCGGCCGCGCCGGACGTCACGCTGGCCGTTTCCGCGAGCGTCAACGGCCCAGGGGGCGGAAACATAGCCCAGGTCTTTTTCCAGGTGACCGACACTGGCAGCGCCGGGACCGGGACGCTGACCGCGACCATCGGCTTGCCGTCCGGCAGTTCGCTGGCCAGCTTCGGTCACGGTCATCGCGGTGGCCAGTGGAGCTGCCAGGCCACCTCATCCGGGGCCACCTGCCAGCACGACGCAATCTCCGCCGGTCAGCAGGTGCAAGGCATGATCCTGATTCAGATCAACAGCTCTGCTGCCTGCGGTCAGCCCGTCCAGGTCACGGTCACGAGCGGTAGCGCGTCCGCGAGCGCTCCGGGCCAGGACATCCAGTGCCAGCAGGGATCCGGCTCCGGCAACCCGTGAGCTCATCCGGGTCCTTGCCGCCCGCGCAATTGCCCGCTTCCCGGCAACTCAGGCAGAGGCTACGATCAGCAAACCTCTCCGGAGAGGAACGGGAAGTATGGCGACGGTGCAGACCATGCAGGGCAAAGTCTCCGGCGTGCAGGCGGGCGGAGTGCACGTCTTCAAGGGCATTCCGTACGCGGCTGCGCCGTTCGGATCGCGGCGCATGCGTGCGCCCGAGCCACCGCCGTCATGGGAAGGCGTCAGGGACTGCTCGCAGTTCGGTCCGACGGTACCCAAGAACCCGTATCCGGCTCCGTTTGATTCGCTACTGCCCGAGCCCGCCATCCCCGGCGAGGACTGCCTCAACCTGAACGTCTGGACTCCGGACCTGGGCGATGCCCGGCTGCCGGTCCTGGTCTGGATCCACGGCGGCGCGTTCCTCAACGGCTCTAGCGCGGTACCGCAGTACAACGGCACCGCCTTCGCCCGCGACGGGGTCGTGTGCGTGACGATCAACTACCGGCTCGGCGCCGACGGCTTCCTATTCCTCAATGATGGCGTGGCCAACACCGGGATGCTCGACCAGCTCGCCGCCCTGCAGTGGGTGCAGCACAACATCGCCGGCTTCGGCGGAGATCCGTCCAGAGTCACGATCGCAGGCGAATCGGCCGGCGGGATGAGCGTGACCACGCTGCTGTCGATGCCCCGCTCGGCCGGGCTTTTCCGCGGCGTCATCGCGGAGAGCGGGGCCGGGCAGCACGTCCTCTCCTCGGT
This sequence comes from Streptosporangiaceae bacterium, assembly GCA_030040155.1. Taxonomy (GTDB): domain Bacteria; phylum Actinomycetota; class Actinomycetes; order Streptosporangiales; family Streptosporangiaceae; genus JAJYUU01. The sequence goes on from JASHUG010000479.1 coordinate 8,195, forward strand.
GACCGCGGCGCGGGTCGGCGGCTACCTGGCCGAGAAGCTCGGAGTCCCGGCCACGAGGGAGGCCATCGCCGCCGTCCCGCTGCAGGAGTTGCTCGACGCCCAGACCGCGCTGAGCGAGGAGGCGCAGACGCCGCCGCCAAACCCGGACCGCTGGGGTGAGGTCACCGCCAACCTCATGGTGTTCGAGCCCGTCGTGGATGGTGACGTGCTGCCGTCCGTGCCGCTCGACGGTATCCGCGCGGGCGCCGGCCGCGACGTTGACGTGCTGATCGGGACCAATAGCGACGAGGAGCGGCTGTTCCTGGTGCCGACCGGCATCCTGAGCTTCATCGACGAGAACATGCTGCAGATGGCCGCCGCCGCCGACGGGCTCGCCGCGAATGCGCTGCCGACGTACCGGGCCAACCGGCCAGGCGCGTCACCCGGCGA
>JASHUG010000480.1 GCA_030040155.1 Streptosporangiaceae bacterium
TGGACGAGGTCGACAAGCTCGGCGCGGACTACCGGGGCGACCCGACCGCGGCCCTGCTCGAGGTGCTCGACCCGGCGCAGAACCACACGTTCCGCGACCACTACCTCGAAGTCGAGCTTGACCTGTCCGACGTGCTGTTCATCGCGACCGCGAACGTGGCGGACGCCATCCCGGCGCCGCTGCTTGACCGGATGGAGCTGCTCACGCTCGACGGGTACACCGAGGACGAGAAGGTCACGATCGCGCGCGGTCACCTGCTGCCCCGTCAACTGGACCGGGCGGGACTCGTGGCGACCGACGTCGACCTGACCGACGACGCGCTGCGTCGCCTGGCGGCCGAGTACACCCGCGAGGCGGGCGTGCGTAACCTCGAGCGGACCATCGCCAGGGTGCTGCGCAAGCTCGCGGCCAAGGCCGAGACCGACCCCGCGTCGGTTCCGGTCACGATCGGCCCCGACGACCTGACCGGCTACCTTGGTCACCCCAAGCACACGCCGGAGTCGGCGGAGCGGACCGCGGTGCCCGGCGTGGCTACTGGCCTGGCGGTGACCGGGGTGGGCGGTGACGTCCTGTTCATCGAGGCGTCGCTGGCCGACCCGGAGACCGGCACGACCGGCGTCACGCTCACCGGCCAGCTCGGTGACGTGATGAAGGAGTCGGCCCAGATCGCGCTGTCCTACCTGCGGTCGCACGGGGCCGAGCTCGAGTTGCCGGTCGGCGACCTCAAGGACCGCGGCGTGCACGTTCACGTGCCGGCCGGGGCCGTGCCCAAGGACGGGCCGAGCGCGGGCGTCACGATGACCACGGCGCTGGCCTCGCTCCTGTCGGGCCGGCTGGTCCGCTCGAACGTGGCGATGACCGGCGAGGTCTCCCTCACCGGCCGGGTCCTGCCCATCGGCGGCCTTAAGCAGAAGCTGCTGGCCGCACACCGGGCCGGGATCGACACGGTCCTGATCCCGAAGCGGAACGAGCCTGACCTGGAGGACGTGCCCGAGAACGTCCGCGAGGCGCTGACGATTCACCCTGTTAGCGACGTTCGCGAGGTGCTCGAACTGGCACTGGAGGAGGCGCGCTCGCCAGCGGTTATCGCTGCGTGAGCCGGTAACTGATCGGCCTGCCCGGACGCAGGATCCTGCCCGGGCAGGCCGATTTTTGCTGGGAACGAGGCGTCTCCGTGGCTAGCGTGCCCGCCGGCGCAGCGAGAACGGCATCAACGCGGACTCCAGCTGAACCTTCACGCTCATCTTGCTCTCGCCCTCGGCCCGGTCCACGAAGTGGATCGGCAGTTCGACCACCTTGAGACCATGCTGGATCGTGCGGTAGTTCATCTCGACCTGGAAGCTGTAGCCGTTGCTCCGGACGCTGGCCACGTCGATCGTCTTCAGGGCGGAGCTGCGCCAGAGCTTGAACCCGGCGGTGACGTCACGGATGCCCAGCCGCAGCAGCACCCGGACGTAGTAGTTGGCGAAGCTGGACAGGGCCTTGCGCTGCCAGGTCCACTCCCTGGCCAGGCTGGCCCCGGACACATACCGGGAGCCGATGACCACATCGGCGTTGCTAGCGAGCAGCGTGCCCAGCATCTGCGGCAGGTAGTCAGGCGAGTGCGAGAGGTCGCTGTCCATCTGGACGACGAACTCGGCGCCCGCGTCCACGGCCCGGACCATTCCGTCCACGTACGCCCGGCCCAGGCCTTGCTTTCCTGGCCGATGCACGACCGTCATCCGGTCGGCGCCGTAGCGCTGGGCGAGCTCGTCGGCGATCTTCCCGGTGCCATCGGGCGAGTTGTCGTCGGCGACGAGGATCTTCAGGCCGGTCAGCGGCAGGCTAAAGAGCTGGTCAACGATCACGGGCAAGTTTGCGGCCTCGTTGTAGGTCGGCAGGACCACCGTAACGGCCGCCGACCGCCATGGCTCTGGTAGCTCGACCGTCTGATCGCCCAGTCCGCGCTCCCGAAGCGCCATCCTCGTGGACCTCCCTGCCTGGCCTCGCCGCGAATTCTGCGGCCTACATACCAGTTTAGGTAAATCGAGCACATCCCGCCTCAGTGCGACAGGAGGCTTGAATCGTAGCTGACCACAGTCCCGCGAATTTTAGCTGATCACTCTGGCGTGCATTCAAGCTAGTCGGCGGGGCGAAGATCGCACCGGGTGTCCGGCCAGCTGCGATCGGCTTCGGCCGGCCCGGTTCCGATCGGGAGCCGCCAGTTTGCGCGCTGGGACACCACTGCCTCTCGGTTTTTCCCGTTTGTTTGCTGGCAGCAACGGCTGCCGGCCAGGAAACTATCGACCATGGCGAATCAGCTCTCTTCGATCCAGCACATCGTGCAGGTCATGCTCGAGAACCGGTCCTTTGACCACATGCTGGGATTCCTCTACGAGGGAAAGACGGGTCCGAACGGCGTGCCATTCGAGGGCCTGACTGGCACCGAATCCAACCTGGATGCGAGCGGCAATCCGGTGACTGTGTACCAGATCGATGTCAGCCAGCAGAACTCCTACTTCATGCCAGGAGCCGACCCCGGCGAGGGCTATGCCAACACCAACTCTCAGCTGTTCGGCACCGGGAGCCCGCCGGATCCGGCGGTCGCGACGAATGCCGGGTTCGTCAGGAACTTCGCCGCCGCGATCACCTGGGACGGACAGAACAACCGAACGGTGCTGCCAGGAACCGTCGCATCGGACATCATGGGCGTCTTCCCGCCATCGGCGCTCCCGGTCTTGTCCGGGCTCGCCCGCGGTTTTGCCGTCTGTGACCACTGGTTCAGCTCCGTGCCGACCGAGACATTCCCGAACCGGGCGTTCGCCTGTGCCGGTACCAGCCAGGGCCACATGAACGACAGCACCTCCTCGTACACGGTGCAGAGCATCTTCGGGCTCATGACCGCGCGCGGCCTGAGCTGGAAGATCTACGGCTATGACGCCGAGCCGCTGACCCGGGCCAATTACCCGGACACGCAAAGCGCGCCGGATAGCTGCTTCGGCGAGTTCACGAACTTCCAGGCCGACTGCGCGGCCGGCACGCTGGCCCAGTACAGCTTCCTCGAGCCGAGCTGGGGCTCGACCGGCAACAGCCAGCATCCCAACTATGACGTCGCGCTCGGCGAACTGCTGATCCAGCAGATATACGAGGCGGTGCGGAACGGGCCGGGCTGGGACCAGACGCTCCTGGTCATCACCTATGACGAGCACGGCGGATTGTACGACCACGTTGCACCGCCGACGAATGCCGTCGCGCCCGACACCAGCGTGGGCGAGTACGGATTCGACTTCACCCGGTTCGGCGTCCGTGTGCCCGCCGTTCTCGTCTCGCCACTCATTGCCGCCGGCACGATATTCAACGTTGCCGCCGGGAGCACCCCGATCGACCACACGTCCGTGCTGAAGACCATCGAACTCCGCTGGGGCCTGCCCGCGCTGACCAAACGGGACGCAGCGGCTCCCGATCTCGGCGACGTGCTGACGCTGACGACCCCGCGCACGGATGACCCATTGGCCGGCGTCCTGGCGCCCACCGTCCCCGGCGCGAACCCGGCCGCCGGCGAGGTCTCACACCTGCAGCAACTGCAGGCCCAGATGGTCGCCGACCTGCCGGTGCCGGATGAGCAGCTGGTCGGCGCCCCGGCACTGCCGAACCAGGTGACGCCGGCCGACTTCGACAACTACATCGCGACGCGAACCAGCAGGTGGAAGGCGGCTCGCGATGCGGGTGAGGCGCCCGAGGGCCAGGCGGGATCCGCCGCTACGTGATCTGCGTACTCGGTGATGCGCACCTGGACGTCGTGACCCGGGTCGCCTGGCCGCCGACCGAGGAAACGGACACTCCAGCCGCGACGTGGCTGACCGTCGGCGGCCAGGCCGCCAATGTCGCGGCCTGGGTGACCGCCCTCGGCGGCCGCAGCAGGCTGATCGCGGCGCAGGCCGATGACCTGGCCGCCCGCCTGGTCGCCGATGAACTGTCCCGGCTCGGCGTGGAAATCGTCGGACCGGTGGTACCCGGCCGGACGGGCATCGTTATCTCCCTGTCCGATGGCGGCCAGCGACGGTCGATGCTGACCGACCGCGGAGTCGGCACCGAGCTAGCCGCAGCGGGCCTGATCGGCGAGTGGCTCGACGACTGCGAATGGCTGCACATCCCCGCGTACAGCTTTGCCTGCGAGCCGGTCAGGTCCGCCGCGACGGCCGGCGCAGCCCTGGCCGCGGCCCGGTCGGCCCGGCTGAGCATTGACCTCTCCTCGACCGCCTTGATTGAGGCCTACGGTCGGGCGAGCTTCCGCGACCTGCTCGTAGCCTTGCAACCCGACGTCGTCTTCGGTACCCAAGCCGAGGCCGCCATGATCGGCGATGTGCTGGGCGAACGGCTCATCGTTAAGCTGGGCGCCGAGGGTGTGCGGGCCGGCGGCAGGCATTACCCGGCGCTTCCGACCGTCCCGGTCGACTCCACCGGAGCTGGCGACGCATTTGCGGCCGGCTACCTCGTAGGCGGTGTCGCGCTCGGTCTGCAGGCTGCCGCGCGTGCGATGGCCAAGATGGGGGCGATGCCATGACGACCGCGCAGCACCCGGCTGCGCCGCAGCTAACCGGGGAGATCAGCGAGGCATTGCGACGTCGGGAACCGGTCGTCGCACTCGAGACCACCCTGGTTTCCCACGGGTTCTCGGCCGGCCGAGGGCTGCGGGTGGCGCTGGAGTCCGAAGAGCGCGTCCGTGCTGCAGGCGCCGTGCCGGCCACGATCGGAGTGCTCGACGGCGTGATCCGAGTCGGCCTTACGTCAGCCGAGCTGGAGCGCTTCGCCGCCGCAGGCACGAGTGCGCGCAAAGTCGGCGGGCGCGACCTGGCCGCAGCCGTAATCCAGGGTGCGATCGGCTCCACCACGGTGGGCGGAACGCTCGCGGTGTGCCGGCTAGCCGGGATCCGGTTCATGGGGACTGGCGGCATCGGAGGAGTACATCGCGGGTTCGCCGAGAGCCTGGATGTCTCGGCCGACCTCCCGCAACTCGCCCGCACCCAGGCGATGGTCGTCTGCTCGGGGCCAAAGTCGATCCTGGATGTGAGCGCCACATCCGAACTGCTGGAGACCCTTGGCATCCCGGTCATTGGCTGGCGCACGAGCACATTGCCGCGCTTTTACACCGGCGCGGGCGGGCCGCCCGTATCAGCAACCGTCGCCGACGCCGTTGAGGCAGCCCGTATCGCGGACGCGCACTGGCAGATCAATGCGGACTGTGGGCTGATCCTCGGGCGTCCCCCGACCATGAGCCTGGACGTCGAGGCGCTCATCACCGAGGCTGTGGACCGGGTCCGCGCCGAAGGCGTTACCGGCCAGGCGGTGACGCCGGCGGTGCTCGCGACGGTCGAAGAACTGACCCGTGGGCTTAGCGTCGAGGTCAACCGCCGACTCATCGCTGACAATGCCGCGCTGGCAGCCGAAGTAGCGGTTGCCTATGCGTCCTCTGGCTAGCACGACGTCCGCGGCCAGTGGATGCGGCGGACCGATCGAAGCGGTCGAAGTCCGGCGCCCCCGCCGTCGCCGTCCTCTACAGTGAGCTGACATGGCGGCACGCCCTCTGCACGACCTGGTCGCGCCGGACTGGGCCGCGGCTCTGCAGCCAGTCGAGGCGCGCATCACCGAGCTTGGCGAATTCCTTCGCGCCGAGATCGCGGCGGGCCGCAGCTACCTCCCGAGCGGCGACAACATCCTGCGTGCCTTCCGCCAGCCGCTGTCGGACGTGCGCGTACTGATCGTCGGGCAGGATCCGTATCCCACGCCCGGCCATCCGGTCGGCCTCAGCTTCTCTGTTGCCCCCGACGTCCGGCGCTTGCCGGGCAGCCTGGTCAACATCTTCAAGGAGTACGAGGCCGACCTCGGCTTCCCGCGCCCGTCGACCGGGGATCTGAGCCCGTGGAGCGAGCGCGGTGTCATGCTGCTCAACAGAGTGCTGACCGTCCAGCCAGGCGCACCAGGCTCGCATCGCGGCAAAGGCTGGGAGCAGGTGACCGAGCAGGCCATCCGGTCGCTCGCCGCGCGCGGCGGCCCGCTGGTCGCGATCCTGTGGGGCAACGACGCGCGGAATCTTGCGCCGCTGCTTGGCGGCACCCCGATCATCCAGTCCGCGCATCCCAGCCCTATGTCGGCTGACCGTGGTTTCTTCGGCTCCCGGCCATTCAGCCGTGCCGATCAGCTACTGCGGCAGCAGGGCGCCGAGCCGCTCGACTGGAAGCTGCCGTAGCAGGGAGCGCAGCGCGCCGCGGCACCTGCGCGAACCGATCCGGGCACGCCGGGTCGTAGCGGCCTATCGCGACCGGCATGTCACGCGGCGGTCGTCCGCCTGCCGTCATTCTGAGACGTACGAGCCGCGGCCGGGGACAGTGCTCACTAGGCCCTCGTCACGCAGTGCCCGGATCGCCCGCTTGACGGTGCCGTCCGAGACTCCGTAGATCTGCATGAGCGTGGAGATCGACGGCAGCAGCTTGCCGGGCTGGATGGTTCCCCGCTCGATCTGCCGGCGCAGTATGCCAGCCAGCTGGGACCAGACGGGCTCGCCTGCGGTGTGGTCAATCTCCTCCATGCGCAACAACGCTAGACAGGCTCTACCAGGCACTATTCGGCAGGACCGGGTTAGCCTGGGTTTACCTGGGTGATTTTTGAGATCTGCCGGGCGCCGGCGCCCCACGTCTTCTCCACCCCAGATTCCTGGTCATCCCAGGCTTTGATTGGCACACCTGGGACTACCTGGGTATGATGAGCCCGAGCGGCTCTGGACCCGCCCGGGCACTCTCCAGCTGCCCGGCCAGAGCCGCCAGAAAAAGAGTCAAGCCGATGGACGATCGCCTGCAGGAGGACAACCACGAGGTGCCGCCTGAGCTGCTGCGGCTCAGGAACAGGTGGCAGGGGGTCTACTCGATCACCTGCCTCGATGGCATCTGGTCGGCGTACTATCTGCGGACGGCGGAGGAGATTCACGCCCCGTCGGCCCGTGCCCTGCAGGCGAAGATTCGTAGCGACCATCAGCGGCGGCTCGAGATCCGGCCGGGCGCGCCCGAGCGGATGTCCACGTAGCCGCCGGCCTAGCGCGCCTTCCGGCCGAGTTGCCCGACCACCGCTTCGGTCACCGGCCTCGGGCGCGCTCCGGCCGAGTTGTCCGGCCATCGGATTTGTCGCCGGGCAACTCGGCCGGCGGGTGCCCTCACGCCAGCGCGGCAATGACTGGCGCAAGCCGCCCGACGTCGTCGGGTTCGGCCAGGTCAGGGAGCGCGACGAATATGGTGCTGACGCCCCGCTCGGCCAGTTGCCGGTAACGCGCGATGTGATCGGCCGCTAGGCCCGCGTGGTGCCGCCGGGCGAATGCTGCAGCGTCGGATCGGCCGCGCAGCCGCTCCACAGCCGCGGCGACGTGCTCGCGGCTGCGCCCGATGACGGGCACGTCGAGGACGGTGACCTGTACGTCCGCCGGATCCCGGCCGACGGCCCGGCAGTGCTCGCGCAGCACCGACAGCTTGTGGTCGAGGACCTGAAGGTCCGACGGCAGGTTGCAACCATCGCCAAGTCGCGCTGCTATCCGCAGCGTCCGCCGCTCCCCGCTGCCGCCCACGATGATCGGGACAGCCGATACGGGGCGCGGATAGCACGTGGTCTCGGGCAACTGCACTCGGTCGCTGCGGTAGGCCTTCGTGCCCGGCTGCCACAGGACCCGCAGCGTCTCGATCGCGACCTCAAGCTGGTCGAGCCGGTCCCTGGCGGGCGGGAAGGGCAAGCCGAAGGCCGAGTGCTCCCGGTCCCACCACCCGGCTCCTATGCCGCAGAACGCCCGCCCACCGCAGAGCACGTCCAATGTCGCCACACTTTTGGCCAGCACGCCGGGAGCCCGGAAGGTCACGGGAGTGGCCAGCGTGCCAAGGCGCAGCCCGGTCCGGAGGCCGGCCAGCATGCCGAGCGTTACCAGTGGCTCAGGAATGGGTTCCCAGGCGCGCCCGACCTGCGGGATCTGGATGAGGTGGTCCATCAGGGCGAGGCCTTGGAAGCCAGCCTCGGCGGCTGCCTGAGCGACTGACTTGATCCAGGCGGCCGGGTCATCGCCCCACTCAAAGCGGGAAAGCTGAAGGACGAACTCGGGTTGCCCCGCGCCGGCCGGGGACTCAACCGACGTCTTGGTCTGACCGGTCTTACGGCCACCGCGATCAGCACCCCGCCCGCCGCCCGCCCCGCTGGTGTCCACCCGGAGCACCTGGTCGAAGCCCTCGGCCGCGAGCTCCGCCGTGATCCCCCGCATCCGCCGCAGCTGCGCCATCAGCACCTGGGCCGGTACCGGCTGGTCCCTGGCCCGGTTGCGGTCCCGGCACGTGGCCTGGTCCGCATCGAAGACCACCGCGACGGCTGGGAGCCTGGCCCGGCGGGCTATCTCCAGGTAGCTGGCCCGGCGCCCCGAGTCCAGGCCGAGCGTGTCGATGACCGTCGTCAGCCCGCGGCCGGCCCGGGCCGCGACGATCTGGTCAAGCAGCGAGAACGCGTCGGCTGACGCGTCCAGGTCGTGCTCGCCGCTGCCGACGATGCTGCGCAGCTGGTCCGAGGACACGATCTCACGCGCGAGGTACCGGCCTGCCGCCCACGATGACTTGCCCGACCCCGATGGCCCGATCAGCACGACCAGCGCCGGGTCGGGCGTGGCCACCTGCTCGGCGCGGTCCAGCTCCACGCTGCTCAGCGTGACAGAAGCGGGGCCGTCGGCGGCACCCCTATGGCTCAGCGAACGTGACCAGGCCGCGGTCGATCACGACCGTTCCGTCTTCCTTTGCCGTCTGGAATGAGGCTGCCCCGTCCCCATCGCGCCAGATCGAGATCACCAGCGAGTCACCGGGCAACACCGGCGCGCTAAACCGGCCAGACATCGAGGAGAATCTGGCCGGGTCCGACCCGCACAGCTCGTGCAGCAGCACCCGGCCAGTGAAGCCATAGGTGCACAGCCCGTGCAGGATGGGCCTGGCGAAACCGCCCCTGGCTGCGAACTTGGGGTCAACATGCAGCGGGTTGCGGTCGCCCGACAGCCGGTAGAGCAGCGCCTGCTCGGGCCGGGTCGGCTCGACAACCTTGTGGTCAGGCGCGCGGTCGGGCAGCGACCACCGCGCCGAACTGCCCCGCTCCCCGCCGAAACCGCCCTCGCCGCGGATGAACGTGCTGGTCCTGCTGGTGATGATGGGCTGCCCGGTGGCCACATCGACGGCGACGCTCTCCGATTCGACGAGCGCACCCGAGCCCTTGTCATAGATGCCGGTGACTGTCGAGGACGCCCGTACCGTTCCCTTGACCGGCAGCGGCCGGTGCAGTTCGACGTACTGCTCAGCGTGGACCAAGAGGGCGCGGTCGAAGTCGCCGAGGCTGCGCGCCGTTCCGGCCTGGGCCAGCAGCACGCCGTAAGTTGGCAGCACCTGCTGCTCGATGCCTTCACAGTTCTCGGTGCTGAACTGGAGTTCCCGGAGCGGGTCGCCGAGGCCGGCGCCGACCCCGATCGCGTACAGAAGCGCATCCTTCGACGTCCACGAACGCTCGCGCGGCTCCCCAGCCACGCCAACGAGACTGTGATCGAGCGACACAGCGACCTCCACGCTGGGCGGACCGGTCATGCATTGACAGGACTCCGGCCAACTAGATCCAATGATGGCTAGTAGAACACGCTTCTAGTATTTCGCTCCACTGTCCGAGCGCCTGGCAGGGCGGCGCGACAGCTATGCGGAGGGCAGCATGGGACTTCTGGACGGCCGGGTGGCCATCGTCACCGGCGCGAGCCGCGGCATTGGAGCGGAGATCGCGCGCCGCTTCGCGGCAGAGGGGGCGGCGGTTGCCGTGGTCGCCAGGACTACGCAGGCTGGGATGTCACCGCTTGCGGGAACGATCGGGGAGACGGTCGCCGAGATCCGGGCTGCGGGCGGCGTGGCCGTCGCAGTCCCGGCCAACTTGTCGCAGCCCGCCGAGCGCGAGCAACTCGTGGCGGCGGCGACCCGCGAACTCGGTACTCCGGACATCCTGGTCAACAACGCGGCGGTCACCTACTTCACCAGGGTCGAGGACTTTACTCCCAAGCGCTACGCCCTCATGTTCGCGGTGCAGGTGGAGGCTCCGTTCCACCTGGCCACGCTGGTCGCGCCGGGAATGCGCGAGCGTGGCGCCGGCTGGATCCTGAACATCTCCTCGATCGCGGCGCGGCATCCAGTGATGCCGCCAGGCCCGTTCGCCGGCCGCGGCGGCACCGTCTACGGCATGTGCAAGGCCGCGATCGAGCGGTTCTCCACCGGGCTGGCCGCCGAACTGTATCCGGACAACGTCGCCGTCAACGCCCTCTCCCCCACCAAGGTGGTCCCCACGCCGGGCACCCTGTTCCACCACCTGACCAGCGGAGATGACGATCCGAATTCGGAGCACGCAGCGGTCATGGCGCAGGCGGCACTGATGCTCTGTCATCGCCAGCCGCACAGCCTTACTGGGCGCATTACCTATTCCCAGGAACTGCTGGCCGAGCTCGGCGTCGCCGTTCCGCAAGCTCCGTGACGCGCCCAGGATGGGTCCGGGTCGACTGCCACCTGCATACGGTGGAGTCCGGCGACGCGGTCACCACGATCGACGATCTCGCCGAGCAGGTGCAGCGGAATAAGCTCGATGTGATCTGCGTCACCGACCACAACATCACCCGCGCCGCGGTGACCGCAGCCGAGCGCGGCATTGGCGCTCGGGTGATTGTGGGTGAGGAGATCAGGACTCAGCACGGAGACCTGATCGGGTTGTTCCTCACCGACCGGATCCCGTACGTGCTGCCGCTGGCCGAGGTAACCAGCCTGATCAGGGCACAAGAAGGCCTGATTTACCTGCCGCATCCGTTCGACCGCGGCCGGTCCAGCCTGGGCGAGACGGCCGAGCAGCTCTGCCGCGACGGACTGGCCGATGTTGTCGAGGTATTCAACGCCAAGGTCGAGGACCAGAAGGTCAACGCGCAGGCAGCGCGGCTCGCATCCCGGTACGGCCTTCCTGCCGGGGCGGGGTCGGATGCGCACGATCCCGAAGGCATCGGCGCGGCCTATCTTGAGATGCCCGATTTTGACGGGCCGACCGCGTTCCTCGCGGCGCTACCGCAGGCCGTGATTACAGGCGAGTACCGTCCGCACGCCATCCGGTATGCCCGCCGGGGCTGAAGCCGGGCTGGGGGACTCTGGCTGCCCCTTATCCTCCGGGTCTGCCTAGGCTTGGCCTTCCGAGGAAGGCGTCAGGAACGCCTGAGCGATCTTCCAGCAAACCCGCAGCCGAAGCTTCTACGCTGGCGGACACGATCAACCATGAGGGGTTCGAGACCGTGCGTGAGAACGTGATCATCGCCTATCGCGGCACCAACTACGAACTGGGGCAGTGGCCCCAGGGATACGGGATATGGGCCGCGGGGGCGAGTCACTCCCAGCCGAACGAGTGGTGGCCAGGGACTCCCGAAGGCTGGTCAGCAGCGTGGTATCGGTTCGTGGCCATCGAGGTGCCCGGCACGATCGTCCAGGTAAGCCCGCCCTCGGCGGTCCCGGCCGGGCAGCCCGCAGCTCAGCCGGGGCACCCAACGCCTCAGGCCGGCCCGACCGCAGGGCCTGACGCGGCCGGGCCCACTGGCCCGCAGAATCTCGAGCCGTTCATTCTTCCGGCAGGCCAGCCCCACATGGCGGCCGGCGGCCCACCTTACACGGCTCAGGCCGGCCAGCCCTATGCGGCTCAGGCCGGCCAGCCCTATGCGGCTCAGGCCGGCCAGCCCTACGGCGGTCAGCCCTACGGCACCCAGCCCTACGCCGCTCAGGGTCAGGGCTACGCAGCACCGACACAGGGTGCGTCGTGGAGCCAGCCCCATGGAGCGGCACCAGCCGGATACGGCAGTCAGCGCCTCGCCGCGAGCGCGACCTGGCAGGGCCCTGTCGCCGTTGGACTGCTGATATTCGGCCTTGTGTGCGGCGTCATCAGCCTGTTCCCCACCTACGTTCAGAATGCAAGCCTCGCGTCCGACCCGGTCAACCTGGTGCCGCACGTGATCTACCTCGCCGCATGGGCGGCGGCGGCCGTACTCATAGGAATTGGCGGCGCTCGGCTGCGGGTCGGCGCCCTGCTAGGACTGGGCGTCAGCGTCGTGACGTTTGGCCTGTTCTTCGCCGATGCGGGCCTGCCGCTGGCCCATGGCGCGCACTCGGCCGGCATGGGCGTTGGGCTTGTCCTGGGGATCCTTGGCTGGCTCGGCTGTGCGGCGGGCTCAATTCTCGCCTTCGGGCCCTGGCCGGCCGACTGGTCCCGTCAGCTGCACGGCCGGCAGGTCGCATTCGCCGCGACGCTGATCGCGGCCGCGGTCGGAGCCGCAGTCACGTTCGCGCCCTCGTGGGATCACTACGTGCTGACCTATCCGTCTGGCACTCAGTCGCTGAGCGAGGGCAACGCCTTCTCCAACCCTGGCCCGGTCATCGTGGGCGACGTCGCGGTGATGATCGCTGTCATCGCGGTCCTCGTAGCCGCCGCGCTCTGGCGGCCGACCAGGCTTGGCTGGGCGCTGGCGGCCGGTGCCATCGTTCCGCTGATCGCGCAGCTGATCTCGGCTATCGTCCAGATCACCGAGCCCGCGCTGACCCAGCTTGGTGTCACCCCGGCACAGGCCAGCAGAGTGAGTCTGACGGCAACTGCCAATCTGACTGGCTGGTTCTGGGCCTACTGCGCCTTCGTCATCGTGCTGGTCATCATGTGCGGGTGGATGGCGGCCAGGCCGGATCGGCAAGAGGCCGTTGCCGCAGCGGGCACCCCGCTGCACCTCGGTCCCGCCGCCGGATGGCCCGGCATGGCCACGGCCGGCCCCGGCATGACGGCCCCGGCTGGATCGGGCATGACGGCCGCGCCTGCCCAGGGTGACCAGGTGCCAATCGACGATCAGGCCGCTGCCGACGCTCCGACCACTGACCCGGCGACCACCTATCCGGGCCAGCCGCAGGATGGCACGGCCGAACCGGGAACCAGCTGACCTTCGGCGGCCGGGACAGTCTAGAGACCGAACAGTCGCCTGCCGTTGTGCCACAGCACGTCACGGAGCCAGTCGTCACCGAGCCCGAGTGCGGCAAGCCCGCTAACCTGAGCGGCGAACGGGTGCGGGATCGTCGGGAAGTCCGACCCGAAGACGATCCGGTCTCCCAGCGCGCTGAGCCGGTCCACCAGGTACAGGGGAGTCGGGCCCAGGTACGGCGGATTGGTGAAGATCATCGCCGTGTCGAGCCAGAGACCTGGATGACGTTCGGCCATGTCGACGAACGCGTCCTGGTCCGGGGTGCCCATGTGCGCGATGACGAGCCTGAGATCAGGGAACCTGGCCAGCAGGCGGCGCACGGGCTCGGGGCCGCACCAGCGCTCGTTGCCCGAGCCGTCTGCGACTGCCCCCGCGTGTAGGACGATCGGGGTGCCCGCATCGGCCAGCTGTTGCCACGCGTCTCCCAGCAGCGGATCGACTGCGTCGAAACCGCCAACTTGGAGGTGCACCTTCACGCACCGCCCGCCCGCCGCCAGGCATCGCGCGGTCTCCGCGCCGACACCGGGCTCGGGAAAGATAGTGAACGTCGGGATCACGGCGCGAGCCTCGGCCGCCAGCCCGAGCGTGTGATCATTCAGGAACCGCAGCATCCCCGGACGGTGTGCATAGGCCAGGGCAGTGTGATGCCGAACGCCCACTTGCGCGAGGACCGCGATTCGTTCCGCTGTTGACGATCTGTAGGTAACAGGCCATGGCGGGGTCAGCCGGTCGAACCACCGCCATACGGCCTGCTGCAGGCTGTCTGGCAGGAAGTGCACGTGTGCGTCGACGATGCCGGGGATGCCTAGTGCACCGAGGAACCCTGGCACTTCGTCGTCGGTCATCGACAGGCAGCATAACGAGGCAAGCCGCGGTTTAGCCGACCGCGGCGACGGCGTGCTGGTATCCGCCCGGCGTGACCCCGTAATAGCGGCCGAACCACCGCGTCAGGTGACTCTGATCGGCAAAGCCCGCGTGCGCGGCGGCCTCGCTGATGGACCACCCCTGCGCTATGAGCTGCCGCGCGACTCGCAGCCGCACCTGTCGCTGATAATCACCAGGGGTCATCCCATAGGCAGCAGTAAACGCGCGGTGCAGCGCGAACCGGCTGCATCCGGCCGCCTCGGCCAGCTGCGCGGCCGTGATGTCCGCCTCGGGACTTGCCTCGATGACCTCACGAGCCCGCCGGGCGGCCGCTCTCCCGGCCGATGGCGCTTGGACTGCAATCCCGCCAGGACGGGCTGCTGCACGACGCGCCATCGAACCCACCGCGGCCGCTAGGAGCTCGTCGCGGCGCAGCGCTGGCGCTTCGCCGAGCAAGGCCCGGTGCAGCGCGCTGAGGTCGCGCGCGAGCACCGGATCGGTGCGCACCGGCTCGGTGAACAGCGGCAGCCGAGCAGGGCGGCCGGTAATGTCGGCCAGCACGGCCGTGACCAGGCCGGTACCGATGTGGATGATCCGGTAAGTGAAGCCGAGCTCGTCCGCCGGGTGCCCGTCGTGCGGGTCGTCGGGATTAAAGGCCATCACCATGCCGGTAACGCTCGTGTGCCCGGCGCCACGGCACCGAAACGACTGAGCGCCGTCCTCGGTGACTCCGAAGGAGTAGCCCTCATGACTGTGCCGGTGGTAGACGTGCCGCTCGAAGTGCGCGTACATCGCCTCGAGGGGCATGTCAGCCGACCGCCAGTAGCGACTCCAATCTCCCCGCATGTATCCATTTTCGCGCTCGCCAAGGGCTGGCGCGCACCGCACTAGCGTTCAATACCGCTCGTCACCGGCGCGGCAGACTGTACGCATGCGATTCGACACAAAGATCGCCATCGTCGTGCTAGAGGACCTAGCCGTCTGGCAGAAGCTCAACGTGACCGCGTTCCTGGCTAGCGCGGTGGCCGGCGGCCGGACTGAGGTTATCGGAGAGCACTACGAGGACGCGGCAGGCAATGACTACCTGCCGATGTTCCGCCAGCCCGTCCTCGTCTACGGCGCTACGGCGGCGGAACTGGGCGCGATTCATGCCCGGGCGATGGCTCGCCATCTCGACGTTGCCGTCTATATCGAGGAGATGTTCAAGACCGGGAACGACGACGACAACCGGGCGGCGGTACTGGCCGCCGAGGCTGCCAGTCTCGCGCTCGTCGGGCTCGCGGTCTACGGCCCGAGGAACGCGCTGGACAAGGTACTTAAGGGCCTGAAGCTGCACCCCTGACGAGGGAGATCGAACCTCGGCGCTACGCTTGTAGCAAATCTGCTACGCTCACATCTATGCCCGCAATCCCTGCCCGAGATCTCCGCAATCACACCGCGGAGATATTGCGCCGTGTCGAGGCCGGCGAGGAGATCGAGGTTCTGAAGGACAACCGGCCGGTCGCGAAGATCATTCCGCTTCCTTGGCGACGGCGCTGGCTGCCCGCGGCCGAGGTCACTGCCGAACTCGCCCGGCTCGGTCCTGATAGCACCGGGTTGGCCGATGACCTGGCGGAGATTCTGGCTGAGACAACCGATGACCTGCCGTGGTGACAGTGCAGCGCGCGATCGCGGACACCTCCGTCTTCACCGGCATCGAGGCGCGTCGTTTCAGTCCGTCTCAGTTCGCCGACTTTGAGTGGGGCATTTCCGCAGTCACCCTCGGCGAGCTGAGACTCGGCGTGCTGCAGGCCAAGGATCCCGAAACGGCCTCGAGGCGACTCTCCACGTACCAGCTTGCGCAACGCTTCGAGGCCATCGTCATCGATGAAGCGGTGTCCGAGGCGTGGGCTCTGCTGGTATCACGTCTGCGCGCTCTCGGTCGCAAAGTACCCCTGAACGATAGCTGGATTGCGGCCACCGCGATCGCGCACGGCATCCCGATCGTCACGCAGGATGCCGACTACGACCTCATGCCCGACGTCGAGGTCATCAAGATCCTCACCAGCTCGTAGGCATGTCAGCGGAGTCAGAGCCCGATTCTGGTTGCCAGCCGCTCGCGGTGCAGGGTCGCGTCACCGAGGAACAGTTCGCTGGCCTTAGCGCGCTTGAAGTACAGGTGCGCGTCATGCTCCCAGGTGAAGCCGATGCCACCGTGGATCTGTATGTTCTCGGCCGCGACGTGGAAGTACACGTCCGAGGCGTACGCCTGCACCAGCGCGGCGACGACCGGCACCTCGGCGGAATCCTCGGCGACCGCTGCTGCAGCGTAGACGACGGCGGAGCGCAGCGACTCGACTTCGAGCAACAGGTCCGCGCAGCGGTGCTTGATCGCCTGGAAGCTGCCGATCGGCCGGCCAAACTGATACCGGACCTTCGCATACTCCACTGCCATATCCAGAGCGCGCTGCGCGCCGCCCAGTTGCTCAGCAGCCTGCCCGATCGCGGCGATGTCCAGGATCCGGCTGAGCAGCGCCTCGCCTGCGCCGCCCGTCCCGACCAGCGTGGCCGGAACACCGGCAAAGTCCAGCCGGGCGAGCTTGCGGGTCTGGTCAAGCGTGGGCAGCGAGGTCCTGGTGAGCCCGTCCGCGTCAGCAGGCACCGCGAATAGGCTGAGCCCGGCTTCCGTCCTGCCGATGACCAGGATGAGTCCGGCTGTGTGACCGTCGAGAACGAAGCTCTTCCGTCCGTCAAGCCGCCAGCCGCCGACGACGGAGGCGGACGCCGAAGACGAAGAGGGGGCGGCGGTGGCGGTCAGCCTGGTCGCGTCCGGCTCCCACGAGCCGTTCTCTTCGGTAAAGGCCAGGGTCGCGATCAGCTCACCCGATGCGATGCCAGGCAGGTAAGCCTTCTTCGCGGCCTCGTCTCCGCTGGCCAGCAGCGCGTTGGCAGCCAGCACGGCGCTGGCCAGATACGGTCCGCCGTACAGCGCCGCGCCGAGTTCCTCGAGCACGATCGCCTGCTCGGCGAAGGTGAACCCGGAACCGCCGTATTCCTCCGGGATGGCGATGCCCTGCAGGCCGAGCTGCTTCCCCGCCATCTCCCAGACTGCCGGATCGCCGCCGTCGGCGCCGTCCATGAGCGTGCGCACCGCGGCGATCGGCACCCGATCGGCCAGGAATCGCCGGACCGACGCGCGTAGCTCTTCCTGCTCAGCGCTGACACCAAGGATCATCTGCCCGGCTCCGTTCCATTGGGGGGATACTCATCATCGGCGTGCGGCTGGGTTACCACCAGGACGTCAAGTGCCTCGACCTGATCACCGCGCACCCACAGCGGATTGACTTCACATGCGCGCAGCCCCGGAACCGACGCCGCCGCCTCGCCGATATCGCTGATCACCTTGGCCAGGGACCGAAGATCGGCCGGCACGCTGCCGCGGCCGCCGGTCAGCAGCGGCAGGCCGCGGAGCTCGCCCAGCATGCGGCCGACCTCGTCCGGGTCCACCGGCAGCACGCGCAGGCTGACGTCGCGCAGCACCTCGACGAAAACGCCGCCCAGGCCGACGGCCAGTACCGGACCGAAGCCCGGATCGACACTCACCCCCGCGAGCACCTCGACGCCGCCGGTGCGCATGGCCGTTACCAGCACCGAGCCCGAGTCGTCCCCGGCGTGCGAGCCGGCCGCGGTTACCCGCTCGTACGCGGAACGAATCTCCTCATCTGAGCTGAGGTTGAGCGCCACGCCCCCGACGTCGGACTTGTGGCTAATCCGGTCCGAGCTGATCTTGACGGCAACGGGCCGTCCCACGGCGGACGCGGCCTCCACGGCTTCGTCGGCCGAGCGGGCTAGCCGACCGGGAACCACCGGGACCCCGGCGCCAGCGAGCAGTTGCCTGGCGCGCTGCTCAGACCAGATCACCGCGGCCGGCCCGCCGGACCCGGACAAGGACGAGTCCGCCCGCCTGTGCCAGGACGGCAGCAGCCGCACGCGGCCCCGGCCGTCCTGCCAGCGCAGCGCATTCCCCAGGGCGCGCACGCCGAGCTCCATCCCGCTCAGCAGGTGGACGTCGTGCGCGCCCAGCAGCTGCCGGGAGTAAGCTCCGACGTCCACGCAAGTCAGGCTCATCGGAATGGCCGGTATCGGCGCCGTGCGGACTCGTCGAGCCAGCCAGTCGATCCGGGACTCCAGCAAAGCTGCGAGCCTCTCATCCGGTGGCCGCGTCTCGGGGATCGTGAAGCCGGTAAACAGAACGAAGTCCAAGCCGGGGTCGGCGAGTGCCGCGTCGAGCGCGTGGTCAATCGCGGTCAGCGGAGAGGTACGCGCGTTTGCCAGCACGTAGCCGGTCACGTCCAGCGGGTTCCGGGCCGAAGCAAACGACGGCAGGTGCGCCGCGATGGCCTCGGTGGTAGCCGGAGCGAACGGCGGGATCTCGAATCCCTGCTCGCTGGCCCGGTCGGCAATGATGTCGCAGGCTCCGCCCGACGCCGTGAGCACGCCCATCCGTCGGCCGCGCGGCAACGGGTGATACCCCAGCAGCGCAGCGGTCGTGAGCAGCTCCTCGATGCTGTGGACCCGGATGATGTTCAGCTGGCGCAAGACCGCGTCAGCAACGGCGTCGTCGCCGGCGACAGCGCCGGTGTGGGCGAGCGCCGCCTCCTGTCCGGCCTGGCTGGTGCCCACCTTGAGCGCCACGATCGGCTTGCCCGCCTGGTCGGCGCGCTGCGCGGCGGCACTGAACGCGGCCGGGTCTCCGATCTCCTCAAGGAACAGGCAGATGACCTTGGTGTGCTCGTCCGCGACAAAGTAGTCAAGCACGTCGGCAGTGGTGATCATCGCCTCGTTGCCCAGCGAGGCCACCGTGCTCACGCCGATGGCCTGCGACCGGGCGAACGCCAGCAGCGCGCTGGACAAGGCACCGCTCTGCAGGCCGATTCCCACCGGCCCGCGCGTCAGCGGCAGCGGCACGGTCAGCGCAAACGGTGCGACCGAGGCGGCGGTATTCAGGAAGCCCAGGCAATTCGGCCCAAGCAACACGATCCCGTGGCCCGTGGCCCTGGCCACGAGCGAGTCCTCGAGTTCCCGGCCGCGACTGCCGGCCTCACGGTATCCCGAGGCGAGGACGACCACGTTCCCAATGTGGGCGGCCGCGGCATCGTCGATGACCGCCATGACGGCCTCGGTCGGGGCAAGGATGAACGCCAGGTCGACCGCCTCGGGCAAGTCGCGCAGGCTCGGGACCGCAGAACGGCCGAACACCTTCTCGTGCACCGGGTGCACCGGGTGCAGCGGACCCGAGTAGCCGACGGCATTGCTGGCCGCGACGATGAACCGGGCCCAGCCCGAGGTGTCGGAGGCTCCGACCAGCGCGATGCTGCGCGGCGCAAAGAACTCCGCCAGCCGCTCAGGCGTGATCAGCGAACGCGAGGCAGATGCACCGCGAGCCGACGCAGTACCGGCTGACACGGCACTGGCTGAAACGTTGCTGGCTGACACGTTGCTGGCTGACACCGGACCGGTCACCCCTGCGCCCGCGGCTCCTTGGGCAGCCCGAGGGCGCGCTCGGCGATGATGTTGCGCTGAATCTCGCTCGTGCCCGAGTAGATCGTCCCGGCCCGGCTAGACAGGAACACGTTTTGCCACGGCGTGGTCGGATAGCCGTCGCCCTCGGGCCTGAGCAGGCCGTCGGCGCCCTCGATCCCGATCGCGATCTCGCCGAGCCGCTTGTGGTATTCGCTCCAGAACAGCTTGTTGACCGACGCTTCCGGGCCCGGCTGGCGTCCCTCGGCCAGCCTGGCAAGCGTGCGCAGCCCGCTGAAGCGCATGA
>JASHUG010000481.1 GCA_030040155.1 Streptosporangiaceae bacterium
TGCTTGATGCGCGTGTAGTCCTCGAACCCGTACACCGACAGGTCCTTGCCGTACCCGGAGTGCTTGAAGCCGCCGTGCGGCATCTCCGCGACCAGGGGGATGTGGGTATTGATCCAGACGCACCCGAAGTCGAGGTCCCGGGCCATGCGCATGGCCCGACCGTGATCCTTGGTCCAGACGCTGGAGGCGAGCCCGTATTCGACCCCGTTCGCCCATTCGAGGGCCTGGGCCTCGTCGTCGAATCGCTGCACGGTCACCACGGGCCCGAACACCTCGTGCTGGATCATCTCGTCGTCCTGGCGGAGCCCGGCCACGACCGTCGGGGCGAAGAGGTAGCCGCGGTCACCGACCTGCTGGCCGCC
The DNA here is from genome assembly GCA_030040155.1 of Streptosporangiaceae bacterium. GTDB lineage: Bacteria > Actinomycetota > Actinomycetes > Streptosporangiales > Streptosporangiaceae > JAJYUU01. Next base: position 363 of record JASHUG010000481.1, read on the forward strand.
GGTGACCACGCGCGCGTGCGACGGCGCGCGGTCGAGGAACCCGCGCACCCTGGCCAGCTGTTGGGCGTTGTTGAGCGGTCCGTAGTCGGCGCCGTCCTGGCCATAGGGGCCCACGGTGGTTTCGTCGGCCCGCTCCGCGAGCGCGTCGACGAGGTCTCCGAAGACGGCCGGGGCCGCAAGGACGCGTGTGGCCGCCGTGCAGTCCTGGCCGGCGTTGAAGAACGCGGCCCCGGCGATGCCCTCCGCGGTCGGCAGGACCTCGGCGTCGTCGAACACGATGACCGGCGCCTTACCTCCGAGTTCCAAGTGGACACGCTTGACGTCGGTTGCGGCAGCGGTCGCCACCTCCATCCCGGCTCGCACGCTCCCGGTGATCGACACCATGGCCGGGATGGCGTTCGCCACGAGCGCCCGCCCGGTGTCGCGGTCGCCGCAGACCACGTTGAAGACCCCGGGCGGGAGGTGCTCGGCCATGATCTCGGCCATGAGGAGCGCCGTGACGGGCGTGGTGTCCGAGGGCTTCAGCACCATGGTGTTGCCCGCCGCCAACGCCGGTGCGAACTTCCAGACGGCCATCATCATCGGGTAGTTCCACGGCGTCACCTGGGCGCACACCCCAACGGGCTCGCGCCGGATCATCGACGTGTGGCCGCGCAGATACTCCCCGGCCGACCTGCCCTCAAGCAAGCGCGCCGCCCCGGCGAAAAACCGCAGCTCGTCGGCCAGCGGGGGAACCTCATCGGATCTGGTCATCGCTACCGGCTTGCCGGTGTTCCTGGACTCCGCCTCGACCAGGTCCTCCGACCTCGCCTCGACGGCGTCCGCGAACCGCAGCAGCGCCAGGCTGCGCTCGGCCGGGGTGGTGTCCCGCCAGGTCCAGAAGGCCTCAGCCGCGGTTTGCAAGGCAGCGTCGACGTCGGCCGCGCCGGAGACGGGCGCGCGCAGGTAGGCCTCGCCGGTGCTGGGGTCGATGACCTCGCTGGTGCGGTCGGCCCTGGCCTGCTGATACTTCCCGCCGACGAAGTTCGCCAGCACCTCGCCGCGGCCAGGACCCGATGGTCCCACTGCTGCCTCCAGGTGAAACGATCTTATGCGGGTACGACACTGACAGAATCGGGGCTTCCGCACAAGTGATTCAGTCCTATATGTGCCTATCCACTACGGAATCAGTTGAGACAGCCGTCGCTAGCGTGGCAGCATGGGAAGCTCCGAAGGAGGCCAACGCATGGCGCACACCCCTGCCCCTCAGCTTTCCGTAGTCAGCCGGAGCCGAGCGGCCCCGGCCGGCCGGGACGGCGACCTGGCCAGGACCGTCCTCGATGACCTGTCCAAGCAGATCATCGAGCAGCTACAGCAGGACGGCCGGCGCTCGTACGCGGCGATCGGCAAAGCGGTCGGCCTGTCCGAGGCGGCCGTGCGGCAGCGGGTCCAGCGCCTCGTCGAGGCTGGCGTGATGCAGATCGTCGCCGTCACCGACCCGATGAGCCTCGGCTTCCATCGCCAGACCATGGTCGGCGTCCGCTGCGGCGGTGAGCTCGAACGGGTCGCCGACCACCTCGCGGCCATGGAGGAGATCGACTACGTCGTGATCACGGCCGGTTCCTTCGACCTGCTCATCGAGGTGGTGTGCGAGGACGACGAGCAGCTGCTGGAGATTCTCAGCCGGGTCCGTGGCATCCCGAGCGTGACCGCGACCGAGACATTTGTTTACCTGAAACTATGCAAGCAGACCTATAGCTGGGGGACCAGATGAGCACTCCGTACAGCAAGGACGAGATCGCCGCCCTGCAGGAGAAGGCCAAGCGCCACCTGTGGCTGCACTTCACCAGGATGTCGTCGTATGACAATGCCGAGATGCAGGTCATCGTCCGCGGCGAGGGCCAGTATGTCTACGACCAGCACGGGAAGCGCTACCTCGACGGGCTGGCCGGGCTCTTCGTGAGCCAGATCGGCCACGGCCGGACCGAGGTAGCCGAGGCCGGTGCCCGGCAAGCGGCCGAACTCGCCTACTTCCCGCTCTGGTCCTATGCGCACCCGCAGGCGATTGAGCTAGCTGACCGCCTTGCCGCGATGGCGCCTGGTGACCTGAACCGCGTCTTTTTCACCAGCAGCGGCTCGGAGGCGGTCGAGTCCGCGTGGAAGCTGGCCAAGCAGTACTTCAAGTCCATTGGCCAGCCTGGCCGGTACAAGGTGCTCAGCCGGTCCATCGCCTATCACGGCACGTCCCTCGGCGCCCTGGCGATCACCGGCCTGCCAGGGATCAAGGAGCCGTTCGAGCCGCTCCCGCCCGGCGGCGTGCGGGTGCCGAATACCAACTTCTACCGGGCGCCGGCCTTTGTCGCCGACGACGAAACCGCGTTCGGCGTCTGGGCCGCGGACGAGATCGAGCGCGTCATCCAGCACGAGGGCCCGGACTCGGTCGCGGCCGTTTACCTTGAGCCAGTTCAGAATTCCGGCGGCTGCTTCCCGCCGCCGCCCGGCTACTTCCAGCGGGTCAGGGAGATCTGCGACCGGTACGGAGTGCTGCTGGTCTCCGACGAGGTCATCTGCGCCTTCGGCCGCCTCGGCTACTACTTCGGCTGCGACCGGTACGGCTACGAGCCCGACATCATCACGTTTGCGAAGGGCATCACCTCCGGTTACGCCCCGCTTGGCGGCATGCTGGTCGCCGACAAGCTGATGGAGCCCTTCAGCGAGGGACACGCCTCGTTCCTGCACGGAGTGACCTTTGCCGGGCACCCGGTCTCCTGCGCGGTGGCGATGGCCAACCTCGACGTGTTCGAGAAGGAAGACCTGCTCGGCAACGTCCGGGCGAACGAGGACGCCTTCAGGACGACCCTCGAGAAGCTCGGCGACCTGCCGATCGTCGGAGACGTGCGGGGCGCGGGGTACTTCTATGGCATCGAGCTGGTCAAGGACAAGGCGACCAAGGAGTCATTCGATGACGACGAATCCGAGCGGCTGCTGCGCGGGTTCCTCTCGCACGCGCTGTTCGACGCCGGGCTCATCTGCCGGGCGGACGACCGCGGCGACCCGGTCATCCAGCTGTCCCCGCCGCTGACGTGCACGCAAGAGCACTTCGACGAGATGGAGCAGATCCTGCGCGGCGTGCTCACCGAGGCGTCGACGAAGATCTGAGCCGCGGCTTCTCCCGGCGGTCTGCCTCATTACCAGCACCTGCCTCTGTCCAGCGGCGCCATGATGATTACCGAGCCGACGGCTGATTCTTTTGCCTGAGCGCTGCGTCCTCGAAGTTATTCACTTGTGACCATCCAGGCGCTAACCAAACGCGGCCTCAAGCGTGTCTAAGGAGTGTAGGGCCGGGTGGTCCAGCAGGGGCGACCGCCGGGCCTGTGTCTGACGGGAGGCACCGATGTCGAGTATCAGCGGGACCTGGGCAGAGCTAGCCAGCCAGAACGAGCGCCTCCTGCGAGCGGCCGACACGCAGCTCGGGCAGGTCGACGACCCAGAGACCACTGAATCGGCACGGTGGGCCGAGTTGGCCAGCCAGCGCGAGCGGGTCATTGGGCACTCGGACCCGCTGTCCCGGCTGGCCAACTCGGCACAGCTCCCGTCGGGCTTCCGGCTCGCGGCGTCCGCAGCTCCCGCGGCGTAGCGAGCCGGCTGCGGCGGCGAGGCTGGGGCTGTGGGGGCTCTAGCTACGCTCTGCGGCCGCCAGCATTTCTGTCACGCGCTTCACAGCCTGGTCGACGGGGACGCGTTCCTTCTCGCCGGTTGACCGTCGCGCCACTTCGACTAGCCCGTCGACCAGGTCGCGGCTGCCCACGGCGACCCGGACCGGGATGCCCGTCAGCTCGGCGTCCTTGAACTTAACGCCCGGCCGCTCGTCCCTGTCATCAATCACCACGTCGGTCCGCGCGGCGCGCAGGTCAGCATAGATCGACTCGGCGGTGGTCACGACCGCGTTGTCCCTTGGCGACAGCGGAATCACCGTTACCTCAGCCGGCGCCACCTGAACCGGCCAGGCCAGGCCCGCATCATCGTGGTACATCTCGGCGATAACGGCCATCGCCCTTTCCACCCCGATCCCGTAGCTGCCCATGATCGGCACGATCGGAGACCCGTCCGGGCCAAGGACGGTGACGCCGAATGCCGTCGTGAACCTCCGGCCGAGCTTGAAGATGTGACCGCACTCGATGGCCCTGATGAGCTGCAGCGGCGTGCCGCACCGCGGGCACGGCTCGCCGGCTGTGACCTCGCGCAGGTCCGCCCACGTGCCGACCTCGATATCGCGATCCACGTCCACGCCCGTGAGGTGGACATCGTCGGTATTCGCCCCGGTCGCCATGTCGCGCCGGCCGCGCAGCGCGAGATCGGCGATGACCGGCAGATCAGTGACGCCAACGGCCCCGAGACTGCCCGGCAGCGCGCCCAGCGCCGCCTGGATCTCGTCCGGGTGGGCCGGCCGGATCTCGCTCACCCCGGTGGCGTCGATCAGCTTCTGATCCTGCAGCTGGTGATCACCGCGCAGCAGTACCAGCGTCGGCTGGCCGTTCATGACCTGGACGAGCGTCTTGATCTGGCGGTCGGCCGCGAGGCCGTACCCGGCCGCCAGGTCCTCGATGGTGCGCACGCCGGGCGTCTCCAGCCGGGCCGGCGCGGCCGGGCCCGGTTCATCCCCGACGGCTGGCAGCGCGGACGTCGCCCGCTCGAGGTTCGCGGCGTAGTCGCAGTTCGAGCACGTGGCGACGAGGTCCTCGCCGGCCTCCGACGGGCACATGAACTCCAGCGAGTCCTTGCCACCCATGGTGCCGTTGGACGCCTCGACCGCGATGGCCGGGATGCCGAGCCGGGCGAAGATCCGCTCGTAGGCGGCGCGGTGCGCGTCGAACGACTTGTCCAGCCCGGCCTCGTCGAGGTCGAAGCTGTAGGAATCCTTCATCGTGAACTCGCGCACCCGCAGCAGCCCGCTCTTCGGCCGGGGCTCATCCCTGAACTTGGTCTGGAAGTGGTACCAGAACTGCGGGAGCTCGCGGTAGGAGGACAGCTCCTCCGCGACCGTGGTGAAGATCTCCTCGTGGGTGAAGCCCAGCACCATGTCGGCGCCCTTCCGGTCCTTCAGCCGGAACATGACGTCAACGTGCCCGAGTCGGCCACTGCGTTCCCAGATCTCGGCCGGATGCATGCACGGCAGCAGGAACTCCTGCGCGCCGATCGCGTTCATTTCCTCGCGGATGATAGCGATGATCTTCGTGCGCACCTTGATGCCAAGCGGCAGCATGGAGTAGTGCCCGGCCATCAGCTGCCGGATGAAACCGGCCCGCACCAGCAGGCGGTGGCTGGCGGCCTCAGCCTCTGCCGGATCCTCTCGCAACGTCGGGATGTGCAGCTGTGACCAGCGCATGAGCGAGCCTCTTCTTGCCGTACGCGGGATTGATTCGGACACGTAAGTCTAGAGGGCCGGCGCACTGCTAGTCGTCGCGGTTTTGCCGCCGGCGCCACTCTCCCGGGCGCCGTGCGGCCCGCCAGGATCCAGCCAGGCCGCTCAGTTCACTAACTCGGCGTTATCTGGCAATGACTTGAGGTAACTACTCCTGCGTGAAGGAGCCGCAGCCCTCGATGGGCTGGCAGCCATGTACTGAGTCAGCTCAGCCTGCGCCGTAGGAGTCCACATCATGATTAAGCCTGCTTCAACGCAACCCATCCAGCACGCCTGGCGTACTGCCATCGGCTTGTCTGCCCTGGCTCTGGCCGTCAGCGCCTGCGGCTCGCTGGGCGGCGGGAATCACCCGACCGGGTCTGGCTACGGATCGGTCACCGCGGACCAGATTCACGGCACCACCTACAAAGGCAAGATCTACGTGAGCAGCCAGGACGACACCGGCCCGACTGCCTGGCACGTCACCAGGGCGTTTACCGAGCAGGTCAAGGGGGCGCGCACCTGCGCCGATGCGGCCAGGCGCGGCTCGGGCTTCTTTCAGGTGCCGTCAGGGAGGGCGCCGATGCCGCAGGACGACATCCTGATCGCCCGCTTCCACGGGCCGGGCACGTATCCCCCCGATGTGCTGAAACGCGACAAGCTGGACACGATTCTTCTTACCAGCAAGGGCGGCCTCTCGCAGTACGACATCACGACCTCGGCGCATGGCCTCAAACCGGGCCAGGAGGTGCTGTTCCTCAATAGCAACGGCTCAGGCGAGCTGGTCTACTCGGGTGCCCACCTGGACGGCAGGGCGAGCTCGCCCGCAGTCGGCGGCATGATCTCCTGGACGTGCAGATCGTAGGCATGGGTGCGGCGGCCAGCCACGGCTACGGTGTCCGGCTGGCCCCTCCGGCGGGCCGGCTGCGGGCATAGCCGACCGCCAGCTTCATGCGTATATGCGCCTTTGATGCCGGTACCAAGTTTGGCCGAATGCTGGCCGGGCACGCTCCTGACATGCCGACGAACAGGTCAGCTCGCCGGGTCTTGTCGCTGGCGATGGGCATCGCGGCGATCTTCGACCTGACTGGCACCGTCCTGTACAGAACCATGCGTCCAGTCCTTCCGCCCGGCCCGCCGCGCGACGACGAAGACCCCTTCAGCGCGGCGATGAGCACGATCATGGCCGCGAAGCCAGAGGCGACGGCCAGAAGTGCGCAAGAAGAAGAGAGCGGTGAGGCGTTACTCGCATGACTGACACTGACCGAGTCCCAGTCCCCGGCCCCGCAGACCCCTCCCACGGGACTGACGCGGCAATCCGGCAACCTCCCTCAGCCGCGAGGACGGCTGAGTCGGCCGACGCAGGCGAGATCGCCGACGCGGTGATCGATCGGATCGGCGGCAAGTCGTCGCAGCGGCGGCAGCACTCAGAAATCCCATCGGTCGACCAGGCCATTGCCCTGCGCGAGCAGGCGCCAGAGCTGTACGACCTCTGGCTGAAGGTCGCGCAGGAGAAGGCGAACACAGCTAACTACGTCGACCGGGCCCCCTACGAGATACCCGAGCGGCTGGCCCAGAGCGGCCGGCCTCGGGCGCTCGGCGCCTTGGTCATCGTCCTGTCCTTCTGCGGTTACCTGGCCTGGCTCGGCGGCCCCGGCCCGTATATCGGCGGGCTTATCGCCATCCTCGACCTCATCGTCATGTTCGGCATGTTCTTCGGGCTGCGACCGGACCGGCTGCCTGACGCGCAGCCGCCGGACCCGCGCAACCGGGGCAAACGGCGACTCTGATCACGGAGCGACGCGGCGGCGCCAGGACAACCGCGGCGCCGCCGCGGCAGCCGTTACCCTGGGGCCGGAGGTAGCCCCGCGAATGCTCGAAGGCAACTTGCTCGTCGACGCGCACGTCCACGTGGCCAGGCTCCCGACGCTGTCCGCCGACTGGCAGTCCTGGCGAGCCGCGTTCGGCGAGGCCATTTCGATCGAGCACCTCTACGACGACGATGGCGTACCAGTGCCCGCAGCCATTGACGAGTACTTCGCCGCCGAGGGTGCCGATCATGTCCTGCTGTTCACCGAGCACAGCCCGAAGACGACCGGCATTCAGCCCATCGTCGACGTGCTGCCGCTGGCCGAGTACAACCCGGACCGATTCCGCCTCGTGGCCAACATCAACCCGCACCTGCACTACCCGATCGCGGCCGAGCTCGCCCGCCAGGTCAGCCTCGGCGCGGTCGCCTGCAAGATCCATCCGGTGCACGTCGGGTTCGAGCCCGCCGACCGGATGCTGTACCCGGCTTACTCCTGGTCCGAGGAACGGGGTCTTCCGGTCATCGTGCACTGCGGAACGTCGACATTCGCCGGGTCGGTCAACGCCTACGGTGATCCCGTCCTGCTAGATCCGGTCTTCCGCGATTTTCCTGACCTCACGGTCGTGCTGGCGCACGGCGGCCGCGGCTGGTGGTATGAGCAGGCATCCTTCCTGGCCCTGATGCGGCCGACCGTCTGGCTCGAGGTATCCGGCCTCCCGCCGCAGCGCCTGCCCGACTACTACGGCGCCGCGCTACCCAGGCTGGCCGACAAGATGATCTTCGGCACCGACTGGCCTGGCGTGCCGGGAGTGCAGCGGAACGCGCGCGCCCTGCAGAAGGTACTCGTCGAGGCCGGCTGCGACGACGGGCACGTTGCCGCGGCCCTCGGCGCGAACGCGGCGCGGGTCTTCGGCCTGGGCAGTACCTCGTAGCGGGTCGCGCCCCCGGCGGTTGCCGGTCACGCCTCTGGCCCCAGCGTGCTCTCAGCCCTAGTGTTACGACAAAGCACGATTCTGAGTCACGGGAGAGTGGATGAAGACCAAGGCTGCGATCATGCGGGGAACGGGCCAGGACTGGGAGGTTACCGAGCTCGAACTCGATCCCCCGAAGGTCGGCGAGGTTCTCGTCCGGTTTGCCGCCTCCGGTCTGTGCCACTCCGATGAGCATGTCCGCACCGGCGACCTGACTCCGCGCTTCCCCATCGTGGGCGGGCATGAGGGTGCGGGCGTCATCCAGGAGGTCGGCCCCGGCGTTACCAGGCTCAAGGCCGGCGACCACATCGTCTGCTCGTTCCTTCCGGTCTGCGGCCACTGCCGCTGGTGCTCGACCGGAAAGTCCAACCTCTGTGACCTGGGCGCGACCATCCTGGACGGCTGCCTGACCGACGGCACTTACCGGTTCCACACCGCCGAAGGCGAAGACGTGGGCGGCATGTGCATGCTCGGCACGTTCTCCGAGTACGCAACCGTCTCCGAGCTGTCTTGCGTCAAGATCGACGATGACGTGCCGCTGGAGAAGGTGGCGCTCGTCGGCTGCGGCGTGCCGACCGGGTGGGGGTCGGCGGTCCACGCGGCTGCGGTCGAGCCTGGCGACACCATCGTGATCTATGGCATCGGCGGGATCGGCATCAACTCGGTGCAGGGCGCGGCCCTGGCCGGCGCGCGCAACGTGGTCGCCGTGGATCCCGTGGCATTCAAGCGCGAGAGCGCCGAGCAGCTCGGCGCCACCCACAGCTGCGCCACCGCTGGCGACGCCGCGCTGCTGATCCACGAACTCACCCGCGGCGTCATGGCCGACAAGGCCATCATCACGACCGGCACCGTGGGTACGGAGGTGGTGACCGACGCGTTCAACACCATCCGCAAGGGAGGCACCGTCGTGGTCACCGGGCTCGGCGACCTGGTGTCGAACAACATCCAGATCAACAGCTCGATGCTGACGCTGATGGAGAAGCGGATCCAGGGCAGCCTGTTCGGGTCGGGCGACCCGTTCCACGACATCCCCCGGATGGTGGAGCTGTACCGTTCCGGCGACCTGAAACTCGACGAGCTCATCACGACGACCTACGACCTCGAGCAGATCAATCAGGGATACCAGGACATGCTCGACGGCAAGAACATCCGCGGCCTCATCGTGTATGGCTCAGCCTGACATTCCCGCCGCTCCGCAGGTCATCGGACTGCGGCGTGAACGCGAGGTACTGACAGTCGCGCTGGGCGCCGGGCGGCATGTCGTCCTGGAGGGGCCGCCGGGCACTGGTAAGTCGACGCTGCTCCGGCACATTGCCAGGGATCTGCGCACCCAGGTCGTGTTCGTCGAGGGGAATGCCGAGCTCACCCCGGCCCGGCTGATCGGCCAGTACGACCCGGCGCAGGTGCTGGCCGAGGGCTACGTCGCCGCCAGCTTCACCGACGGCCCGCTGCTGCAGGCGATGCGGGCCGGCGCACTGCTGTACCTGGAGGAGTTCAACCGCGTGCCTGAGGAGACCCTCAACGTCCTCATCACGGTGCTGACCGAAGGCGAAATCGCGGTGCCGCGGCTCGGCCTGGTCAGGGCCGATCCTGGCTTCCGCCTGATCGCCGCGATGAACCCATTCGACGCGATCGGCACGGCGAGGGTCAGCCACGCCATCGCAGACCGGATCTGCCGGGTGGTCCTCGGGTACCAGGACGCTGCCGGGGAACGGCGGATCACCTCAGCCCAGACTGGCCGGGACGGGCTGGAGGTCGACCTGGCGGTCACGCTGGCCAGGGCGACCCGCGAGCACCCCGACGTGCGCATGGGTTCTTCGGTGCGAGGCGCAATCGACCTAGTGCTCCTGCTGGCCGGGCTCACGGCGCTGCGCGAGGAGGCCGAGCTGGCCAGGGAGACCGCGCGGGACGCGGTCCATGCGGCGCTGTCGGGCCGGATCAGGATCGCCGACGGCTGCGACCGGTCGCCCGAGTCTGTGCTCGATGAGCTGCTGGCCGGGATCTGGCCCCCGCATCAGGAGCGTCCCAGCCTCGGTCCCGAGCCCGACAGCGCCGACGGCGGGCAGGACGGCCGGGGAAAAGCTGACGGCCCGCAACCCGATGCGGGCCGCGCGAGATCCCGGTCGAGCCTGCGGCGGGACCGGCAGGCCGGCGGTGCGCGCCGGACCAGGAGCCGCGCCGAGCTGGCCGGCCAGCATGCGGCCTTTTCCGAGGTCTCGCCGGAGACCGGAGCGATTGACGAGCGAGCCTTCGCGGACCTGCTGGCGGCGGACCCAGACGCTGCCGCCCGCCTGCTGGCCGACCTCACGCAGGCCACCGACGACCGGATGCGCGCCGCGGCCCGGCGGCTCGCCGCGCGCGTCTTCGTCCAGCTTGCGGCCGTCGGTCAGCACAAGTCGCGCGGCGTGCGGCGGATCGGCCCTGGCCGGCCGGGCGACGGTGATCTCGACCTGGAACGCACGGTCGGCGGCATGTCGGGCACCTGGCCGCCCTCTTCAGAAGAGATAGCAACCAGGGACTGGCGGGCCCGCCAGCGGTCTGTCTGCCTGCTGGTGGACGCCAGCGGCTCGATGTACGGGCTAGCCCTGGCCATGGCGGCAATCGCAGCGGCCGGCGTGATCCTGGCCGCGGACAGCCGCATGGATCCCGGCGTGCTCGCGTTCGGCGGAATGGTGACCGTGCTCCAGCCGCGCGGAGTCCGACGGCCGCCCGCCGACGTCATCGGCGAACTGCTCGCCCTGCGCGGGCACGGCCTGACTGACCTGGCTGCCGCGCTCCGAGCAGCGTCCGCCGACCTCGCGGGCTCACCCGGCTATCGTGAGGTCATCCTGCTGTCGGACTGCCTGGCCACCCAGGGCGGCGATCCGGCGGCCGCCCTCGCCGGGATCGACCGGCTCAACGTCCTCACCCCGCTGCCAACACCCGAGTCGGCAGCGGCCGGAGCGGCGCTGGCCCGCGCCGGCGGAGGAATCTGCCAGCCGGTCAGCACGCTCGCCGAGCTCGGCCCGGCCCTGACCCGTGCCCTCGCCGGCCTCGGCTAGAGGCGGTCGCCTCGCGTCAGCCTGGCTTCCCCTTCGCGGCGTTCGTCTCCTTCGCCTGGGCGGCCTTCGCCTGGGCGGCCTTCGCCTTGGCGGCCTCGACCAAGTGCGGCGAGCGATCGGTGACGACCACGATGCCGGCGACCATTACAGCCAGCGCGATGATCTCTGCGGCGATGGCCGCCGGGCTGCTGCTGAGCTTCTCATCCAGCCACAGGCGGGCCAGGGCAATGGAGATGAGCGGGTCGCAGACCGTGATGATGGTGAGCACGGGAGGGAGCACGGCGCCCTGCTGAAACGCGTTCAGGTTCAGCAGGAAGCCGAGCGGACCGACGATGACCAGGGCGTAGATCGGCCAGTCGGTCAGGATCCCGGCGAGCCCGGCGCCGGTCGGGGAAACCACGAGCTTGATCAGGAATGCGGCGAAACCGAAGCAGATGCCGCAGGCCAGTGCCAGCGCGAGGGCTCGGACATTGTCGTTGCTGTGCCGCGAGGCCAGCAGGCACGCGGCCACCGCGGCGGCGAGGCCGGCGGCGAGCGGCAGCACCACGAAAAAGCCCACGCTCGAGTGCCCGGCGGTTGGCCGGGCGACGGCGAGGAAGGTGGCCACCCCGCCAGCGGTGGCAACGACGCCGCCGACCACGATCGGGTCCAAGACGCGGCGCAAAAGGCCACTGAGCAGCACGGCGAAGATCAGGTCGCAGAGCAGCAGAGGCTCGACCAGGGCGAGCGGGCCGAAACGAAGGGCGAGGACCTGTAGCCCGAACCCCAGGACCGTGCCGGCTATCGAGGCCAGCCAGAGCGGCTGACGCACCAGGTCGACGAGGATTCTCGGCGACAGGGCCCTCCGGTGGCGCACGCGCTTGGTGCTGCGCTGGTCGGCCACTTCGGCGATGCCCAGCACCAGCGCGGCGCCCAGGCCCAGCGCGATGGCTGCGGGATCGGACAAACTCCCCCGCCACCCCCTGACAAGTCGCCATCCGGTCCAGGACCGAGCTAACCGCCCACGGGCCCGTCGTGATCCGCGGTTGGGCAGAACCTACCCAGCACAGCGGTTGTCCGCACCGCCGCCGTTTACCCTGCTCACGCTCACCGTGCTCGGCTCCGACCACCTACCGCGACCTTGGGCGGGCTTGCGATCCAGGCCGGCTGACGCGCTGCGGCCCGGGTAGGGGTCAGCGGCTTCGCGCGCGGGAACATCCGGAAGGCGACGAGCGCGGGCACCCGCGCGTTAGTGACTCGATGAGGTGCGGAAAGAGAGGAGCACATGACGGAGACGGTTGCCGCAGGCGGCACGACCTTCACTCCCAACCAGACCGAAGACCTTCGGCGCATCGGGATCAACCCGGACTTCTGGCACCCGGTCGCGCTGAGCACCGACGTGCGCAAGGGACGGACGTTCGCCGCACGGTTTGCCGGCCAGCGGATCGCCCTGTACCGCGGCGCCCGCGGCAAGGTCTACGCGCTGGAGGACCGGTGCGCCCACCGTCAGGTGCCGCTGAGCATGGGCGTGGTAGAAGGGGAGGCGCTGCGCTGCTGCTACCACGCCTGGGCTTACCGCGGCAACGGGCGCATCTATCAGATCCCCTATCTGCCCGAGGGCGCATCGCGGCCGCCTCGCGCAGTGCGTGCCTACCCGGTCCGCGAAGCCTACGGGCTGGTGTTCGTCTTCCCCGGCAACCCGGAGCAGGCCGTGACCACGCCGCTGCCCGACCTGCCTGAGTTCGAATCCGCCGGGCACCACACCATGACGTTCTCCCGCACCGTGGCCTGCCATTACTCGTTCCTGCACGAGAACCTGCTCGACATGAACCACCAGTTCCTGCACCGCGGTGTCGTCGGCCGCATCCAGCCCGAGCTGCTCAGCCATCTGGCCGGCCCGCACTCCGTGGAGGCCCGGTACCGGTTCAGCCACGCCGGCGGCAAGAGATCCCTGGGCGCAGGGCTGCTCGGCGGGGGTGCCGGTCACGGCCGGGCGCCGGACATCCTCACCATCCGCACGGGCTACCCCTACCAGACCCTGCAGCTAGACGTGGCCGGGGCGG
>JASHUG010000062.1 GCA_030040155.1 Streptosporangiaceae bacterium
GTGCCGCTGGCCGAGAACCTGCAGATCGCCTCCGAACTGCTGGATCTCTGCGCCAGGGCGCACATCGTGATGGAGCTTGAGATCGGCGTGGTCGGCGGTGAGGAAGATGGCGTCGTCGGCCAGATCAACGAGAAGCTCTACAGCACGCCGGAGGATGCGCTGGCGACGGCCGAGGCCCTGGGTCTGGGCGAGCGCGGCCGTTATCTCCTGGCGGCCACATTCGGGAACGTGCACGGAGTGTACAAGCCGGGCCACGTCAAGCTGCGGCCGTCCATCCTGAAGGACATCCAGGATGCGGTCGGCGCCAAGTACGGCGTGGACAAGCCGTTCGACCTGGTGTTCCACGGCGGCTCAGGATCGGCGCTGGAGGAGATCCGCGAAGCCATCGGGTACGGCGTCGTCAAGATGAACGTGGATACCGATGCCCAGTACGCCTTCACCCGGCCGGTTGCCGGGCACATGTTCACGAACTACGACGGCGTGCTCAAGGTTGACGGCGACGTCGGCAGCAAGAAGGCCTACGACCCGCGTAGCTGGGGCAAGGCGGCCGAGGAATCCATGTCGGCCAGGGTCGTCGAGGCGTGCCAGGATCTGCTGTCGGCCGGAAAGAGGCTGAGCTGAGGCCGCCGGCCCGGTGTTAGCCGAGTGCCGACAGCGCGGCGAGCTGATCATCGGTCAGCTCGACCTGGGCTGCCCCGACGTTTTCCTCGAGGTGCCGGACGGAGCCCGTGCCCGGGATCGGCAGCATCACCGGGGAACGCTGCAGCAGCCAGGCCAGCGCGACCTGACCGGGAGTATGACCGGTCTCATCGGCGATATCCGCGACCAGGCCCTCCGGCTCGGCCAGCCGGCCGACGGCGATCGGGTTCCACGGGATGAAACCAAGGCCTTCGCGCTCGCAGTGTTCGAGCACGTCCTCTGACTTTCGGTCCACGAGATTGAACTGGTTCTGCACCGAGACAATCGGCGCCGTCAGGCGCGCCTCGGTGACCTGTTCGACGCTCACCTCGGACAGCCCGATCCTGGCGATCTTGCCCTCGCGCCGCATCGCGTCCAGCTCGCCCATCTGATCCGCCGTCGGCACCTTGGGGTCGATCCGGTGGAGCTGATAGACGTCGATCGTCTCAACCCGAAGCCGGCGCAGGCTCATTTCCACACACTGCCTCAGATATGGCGGCAAGCCGACCGGGTACCACTTGCCGGGACCAGGCCGAACGAAACCACCTTTAGTGGCTATTGTCACCCCGTCATACGGATACAGGGCCTCGGCGATCAGGTCTTCGCTGACGAACGGACCGTACGCGTCAGCCGTGTCAATGAAGTCAACCCCGAGCGCGACGGCCCGCCGCAGCACCCTGACCGCCTCGCCGCGATCCGGCGGGTCACCCCAGATTCCGGGCCCGGTGATCCGCATGGCGCCGAAACCGAGGCGGGTTACCGGCAAGTCGCCGCCCATCAGGAAGGTGCCACTGGCTGCAGCAGGACGCTCGATGTCGGCCATACGGTCAACTTACCCAGGCAGGGCGGCGGCCCCCACGGGCGGCACGGCAGGATGGCTGCATGACGCGAGAGAACCTGCTCGGCGGGCCACCCGAGACCTACCTCCCGGCGAATGACGAGGCCGCGGCCGCGCTCGCCGCCGCGCCAGACCCGGCCACGGTGGCCGCCCGCTTCCCCGCCTACTGCGCAGCCTGGGCCGCACTGGCCGAGCGCGCGCTGGCCGGAGGCGACGCGGTCAGCGCCTACGCGTTTGCGCGGACCGGCTATCACCGCGGCCTCGACCAGTTGCGCCGGGCAGGCTGGCACGGGAACGGCCCGATCCCCTGGGAGCATGAGCCAAACCGCGGCTTCCTCCGGTCCCTCTACCTGCTCGGCAAGGCGGCGGCGGAGATCGGGGAAGACGATGAGGCGGAACGCTGCCGTGAGTTTCTGGCCGACAGCAGCCCGGCGGCCGTGGCGGCCCTGCGCGCGAGCTAGGGCTCGCGCGCTCGCACGCTGAAGGCTCTGCGCACGGACCAACGGACGGCGGCCCGGCGAACGCTCGCCGTGCCTTGCGCGGGGTCCGGTAGCATCTGATTGCAAGAGCCCCTTGCCGCACTTGCGAGCCTGCAACGACGTCGGCCGGGGCTTTGACTTTGTTACGGGAAGGACCGGTTTCATGCCCGCCATCGTTATCGTCGGCGCGCAGTGGGGCGATGAAGGCAAGGGCAAGGCGACTGACCTGCTCGGCGACCGGGTCGACTACGTAGTCCGGTATCAGGGTGGTAACAACGCCGGTCATACCGTCGTAATCGGTGACGAGAGCTACGCCCTGCACATGCTGCCGTCCGGCGTCCTTTCGGACAACGCCACAGCCGTTATCGGCAATGGAGTGGTGATAAATCCTGATGTTCTCCTCGAGGAGATCGACGCGCTGATCGAGCGCGGGGCGTGGCGCGACCGCCTGCTGATCTCGGCCGACGCGCACCTCATCATGCCGCACCACGTGGCGCTCGATAAGGTCACCGAGCGCTACCTCGGCCAGGCCAGGATCGGCACGACCGGACGCGGGATCGGCCCGGCCTACAGCGACAAGGCCTCGCGCGTCGGCATCAGGGTCCAGGACCTGTTCGACCCCGGCATTCTCAGCCAGAAGCTCGAGCTCGCGCTGCGAGAGAAAAACCAGGTCCTCACGAAGGTGTACAACCGGCGCGGCATCGACGCCGAGGCTGTCACCGGGCAGTACCTGGGCTACGCCCAGCGACTCGAGCGGTATGTCGCCGACACCGGCCTGGTGCTCAACGACGCCCTGGACCAGGGCAAGGTGGTCTTGCTCGAGGGAGCACAGGCCACGCTGCTCGACGTGGATCACGGCACCTACCCGTTCGTGACGTCCTCGTCGCCGACCGCGGGCGGGGCCTGCGCTGGATCCGGCATTGGCCCGACGAGAATTACCAGCGTGATCGGCATTGTGAAGGCGTACACGACCAGGGTCGGATCCGGCCCGTTCCCAACTGAGCTGCATGACGATCTTGGTGAGTGGCTGCGCACGACTGGCGGTGAGTACGGGGTCACCACCGGCCGGCCGCGGCGGACAGGCTGGTTCGATGCGGTCATCGCCAGGTATGCCAAGCGGGTCAACGGCGTTACCGGCTTCTTCCTCACGAAGCTGGACGTGCTCTCCGGCCTCGACAAGATCCCGGTCTGCGTCGGCTACGACGTGCATGGCAAGCGGCATGACGAAATCCCGATGACACAGACCGACTTCCATCACGCGCTGCCGGTGTTTGAGTACCTGCCGGGCTGGCGGGAGGACATCTCGGCCGCCAGGGAGCTAGCTGACCTGCCGAAGAACGCCCAGTCGTATGTGCGGGCGCTCGAAGACATGGCCGGTGCCCCTATCTGCGCGGTCGGCGTCGGCCCGCGCCGGGACCAGACCGTGCAGCTGCGCGATGTGCTCTAGGCGGGACCGGGCTTCCGGCCCTGCGGGTAGCTGATCTTCACCTCGCCCGCGCCGACCATGGCCGTCAGCACGCGAGCCGAGCTGGCGTCGCTCAGGCCGGGGGGGATCTCAAGCGCGCCCGGCCCGGCGGAGCCAGCCACCCGGTACCTGGACCCCTGCGGCAACGTGACGCTGGCGTAGCCAGACCCGACCCCGACGGTGAGGAGCCGCGGCGCGACGTCAAGACCGAGTGCGATGTACCCGGTCGTGACCAGCGCGTAGACCTGGGGCGAGTGCAGGCCGAGACGCGCCGTCAGGGTTCCCGACGTCGCGGACAGCCAGAGCGGGCCGCTATCGCGGCTGACCCGGACCAAACCGGACGTCGCGGCCAGATGCAGCGGCCCGCTCATGCCGGTGACGACGACGCTGCCCGCGCCGGCTTGCGCCGATACCGCGGTACCGGCCGGAACGCTGATGGTCACGCTGGCCTGGCAGTCCTCGAATACGTCGAACTTCGGGCAAATCGCCGCGACGTACAGGATCCCGTCGTACCAGGACTGCGAGACAGTCGGCCTGCCGAACACCCACGCCAGCTGCCTGGTAATCGTGACGCGGCCGGGCTGGCCAGCCTGGACCGTGACGGCACCGCCCGCGTCCGCCTGTACCTGCAGTTCGGTGACGTCGCGCCGGTAAGTGACCTGGGGATCGGACTGGTGATGCATGCCGACCTTGAGCGCGACCCGCAGCGTGACGGGCACGACCACGAAACTGGCGGTGGCCAGGGCCACCAGAACCCAGATCCACCGCCGACGCGGGCGCGGCCCGGTCGTGGCGATCGTCATGCGATGTCCAGGAACCGCAGTACGGCCAGCACCCGGCGGTGATCGCCCTCATCGGGGTGCAGGTCCAGCTTGGTGAAGATGCTGTTGATGTGCTTGGCTACCGCGCTGTCGGTGATCACCAGAGTCTGAGCGATCGCAGCGTTGGAGCGGCCCTCGGCCATCAGCCTGAGCACCTCGTGCTCGCGCGGCGTCAGCCGGTCGAGCGGATCGCTGCGCCCCCGCAGCAGCAGCTGCGAGACGACCTCGGGGTCGAGGGCGGTACCGCCTTCGGCCACCCGCCGGAGCGCCGCGACGAAATCGCCCACATCGGCGACCCGGTCTTTCAGCAGATAGCCGACGCCGCTGGTGTTGGCCGTCAGCAGGTCGGCGGCGTACCGCTCCTCCACGTACTGGGAGAGCACGAGCACGGCCACCTCCGGCCACTGGCGCCGTATCACCAGCGCGGCCCTGATGCCCTCGTCGGTGTGGGTCGGCGGCATCCGGACGTCGGCGATGACGGCGTCGGGCTTGTGCGCCGGGACGGCCGCCAGCAGTTCCTCGGCGTCGGCCACCGCGGCCACGACCTCGATCTCGGCTGCCGCGAGCAGCCTGATGAGCCCGGCCCGAAGCAGAACCGAGTCCTCAGCGATCACGACTCGCACGGCAGCTCCACTGTGACCACGGTCGGACCGCCCGGCGGGCTCTCGATGCGCAGGCTGCCGTCGACTGACCTGGCTCGCTGCGCGAGGCTGGCCAGGCCGCTGCCGCAGGCAGGATCGGCACCGCCAACCCCGTCGTCGGTGACCTGGACGTGCAGCCACCGGCCGTCCCGGCGAACGTCAATCGCGGCGTGTCGCGCCTCGGCGTGCCTGGCGATGTTGGTCAGGCACTCAGACACGACGAAGTAGGCAACCGCCTCGACGGTCGGGGATGCTCGTTCCTTCATCTGCACGCTGAGGCGGACCGGCAGCGGAGCTCGCGCGGCGATGCCAGAGAGGGCGGCGTCCAGGCCGCGGTCCTCGAGGACTGCCGGGTGCAGTCCGCGGACGAGGTTGCGCAACTCGGTCAGCGCCTCTTTTGCCTCGTCATGAGCTGCGGCGATGACCTGCCTGGCCTCGTCGGGCAAGTCGGTGAGGCTCTCCCTCGCGATGCCCAGGTTCAGGGCCAGGGAGACCAGCCGCTGCTGGGCGCCATCGTGCAGGTCACGCTCGATTCGCCGCCGCTCCGCGTCGGCCGCGTCGAGCACGCCGGCCCGGCTCTGCGCCAAGGTCTCGACCCGCCGCTCAAGTTCGAGCGAGCGACTCGGCCCGAGCAGCGCGGTCATCGCCGTCCGGTCGAGCCACGCGACCAAAGCCGCGGCTCCGGGGCTCAGGAGCAGGAGGGCCACCCCGGCCAGGGTCGCCACGGCCTGGGCTTTCGGCGACGCAGCCAGCGCATCGCCGGACTGCCCTGGCAGGCGCGAGTATCCGTAGGAGGCGGCCAGCTCGATCCCGCCAGCCAGCATGGCCAGTACCAGCAGGCCGCCCATGGCCATGATCGGCCCGATCACCAGGTGGTAGCCGAGTTGCCGCCAGGTGGCTTCGGATCGCAGCGACGCCCTGGTCCGGCCCGACAACGAGCCGCCCGGTGCCGCTGGCTGGCGCGGTATGTCGATTCCCAGCACTGACCAGCACCGGTGCCGCTCGATGAAGGTCAGCGGCGCTCGCACCAGCAGGGCGAGAGCAGCCGAGATCGCCACGGTGAGCATCACGAGCCAGAAGGTGACCGGAACGAACCCCGGTATCAGCCACGGCAGGGCCACGGCAGCCAGGCCTGCGAGCTGTACCGGGATGCCGGAGATCGCCAGGACGTAATTGCGGATCATCCGGGCTAGCCACCGCAGCGGAGCGGGCGCTGGGCGGTGAGTGCGCCGCCCGGCGGCCATGGTTGCCACCAAGACACCGTATGCGCTGGCGGGAGTAGCCCACCATGCAGCAGAGGTGAGGGTCCTGGCTGTAGCTAGCACCACCACTGATTCGGAATTCCGCGCTACTGCGCGCCGCGGACGCGGCCGGGAGGCTCGTTAGCGGGCCTGCAACCGGCAGGTCGGGAAGGAACGAGGAGATGCTAGCCGCGGTGCCTGAGCAACGCAGCGCCGAATCCGGATCAATCGCCGCACGAACCGGCCCGTCCTTGCGGCCGTGGTCATACCGGGTGGCCGGGGCCGCGTCCTCGCGGCCCGCCGTCGAGCTGTATGAGTCCGGCTCGCTGATCGACGTGGTGAGCTCGGCCAGGCTGAGCCCGCAGCTGCTGCGCGGGGCCAGGGCCGCTAACATCCCTGCCGGTCCGCGAGTGCTGGCCTGGGGCCGGATCCCACTGGCCGGCGGACTTCCCGCGGTCTACTTCGGCCGCGGCCGAATGCGAAGGTTCCGCGTGGAAGCGCCGCTGATCGCGATTTCGGGTTGGTGCTGGCTTGCGATCGCTGACGGGCGGTTCGACGCCGTGACCGTGCAGTGCGGGCGCGCCGGGGTCCGCTCACAGCTGCGAGTGAGCCGGTCATGGCGCTAACCCTCAGTCCCGGCCGGGCACCGCGAGCCGCGGGCGCCACGGTGGCCCGCACCGCCGCCGGCCCCGGCACGGCGATTACCGCGGCCGGCAAGCCGCTGGCCGCCCCCGGCTGGCGCTGGCTGGCCCGCGGCTTCGCCGTGGCCGGGGTCGGCCTGCTGCCCTGGATGGCCTACCTGGCGGTCAGCCTGCCCGCGAGCACGCGGGCGTGGCACTGGCAGGCGGCGTGGATCGGCCTGGACGTGATGGAGGCGGCTGGCCTGCTGGCCACCGGGATCCTGCTGATGCGGCGTGACATGCGGTATTGCCTCACGGCCCTGCCGACCGCGGGCGTGTTGCTCTCGGATGCCTGGTTCGACTGCACGACGGCTCCGCCGGGCAGCGGCGAGCTGGCCTCGGTGGCGATGGCTCTCGTGGCCGAATTGCCAGCCGCGGCGCTGTGCGTGATCATCGGCACGATCGGGTTGCGCCGCCTCCAGGCCCGCTGCGTTGCCGAGGCGCAGTCGCCGAGCGCGCCTGCGGCTACGACGGTGCGCGGCTGGAACGAGGCCGCCACCGACCCAGCCGGTAGGCTCTGGGCCGTGCGAGTACTGGTCCTCGGGTCGGGCGGCCGTGAGCACGCACTGGCGCGGTCCCTGGCCGCCGACGGCACCGTCACCAGCCTGCACGCGGCACCGGGCAATCCGGGCATCGCGGAGGTGGCCGAACTGCACGCGGTCTCGGCCACCGATCCGGCCGCCGTAACCGCCCTGGCCGAGAAGGTGGCTGCCGACCTGGTCGCCATCGGCCCGGAAGCGCCCCTGGTAGCGGGCGTCGCCGATGCCCTGAGGGCGGCAGGAATCAGCTGCTTCGGGCCTGGGCGCGAAGCCGCCATGATCGAGGGCTCCAAGTCGTTCGCCAAGGACGTCATGAGCGCCGCCGGAGTACCCACCGCACGGGCCAGGACCTGCCGCACCGGCGCGGAGGTCGAGGCGGCGCTCGATGAGTTCGGCCCGCCTTATGTAGTCAAGGCCGACGGCCTGGCCGCGGGCAAGGGCGTCGTTGTCACGCCCGACCGCGCCGCCGCGCTGCGCCATGCGCAGGCCTGCGGCACGGTGCTAGTCGAGCAGTTCCTCGATGGCCCCGAGGTCTCGGTGTTCGCGCTGGCCGACGGGACCACGGCCGTGCCGCTGCTGCCTGCCCAGGACTACAAGCGAGCCCGTGACGGCGACCGGGGCCCGAACACGGGCGGCATGGGGTCGTACGCCCCGCTGCCGTGGGCCCCGGCCGACCTGGCCGGGGAGACGATCGAAACCGTGGTCGGGCCGACCCTGACGGAACTGCGCCGGCGCGGGACGCCGTTTGCCGGGCTGCTGTACGCCGGGCTGTGCCTGACCAGGGGCGGCCTGCGCGTGGTGGAGTTCAACGCGCGGTTCGGTGATCCGGAGACTCAGGTGGTACTGGACCGGCTGGTGACCCCCATCGGCGGGCTGCTCCGCGCCGCCGCCGACGGGGACCTGGCCACTGCCCCCGAACCGCAGTGGGCCGAAGGGGCGGCGGTGACGGTGGTCGTCGCCGCGGAAGGCTATCCCGACGCCCCGGTCAAGGGCGACCTGATAGAGGGCCTTACGGCGGCCGGCCGTGTCCCTGGTGCCTACGTCCTGCAGGCAGGCACGGCCGCGGGCGGCGATGGCGAGCTGACGGCCGCGGGCGGCCGGGTGCTCAACGTGGTCGGCACGGGGCCGGACCTCAAGCAGGCCAGGTCGGCGGCATATCAGGCCGCGTCCCTGATCAGGATGCGTGGCGGCTGGTATCGGCACGACATCGCCGCCAACCCGGCCGCCGGCACTGCCTCCGGCGTATGAGCCTCCGGCGCATGAGCCTCCGGCCCATGACGACCGGCCCATGACGACCGGCCCATGACGACCGGCCCATGAGCACCGCGCCCATGTCCGACCGGGAGCGAGCGGCCCCGGAAGATGACGCGCTGCGCGTCAGCACCCTGGAGATCTTCTTCGATCTGGTCTTCGCCTTCACGCTGACCCAGCTCACGGCGCTGCTAGCCGACCACCTCTCGTGGCCGTCGGTCGGCCGGGTACTGCTGGTGTTCGGGCTGCTGTGGTGGATGTACGAGGCCTACGCCTGGCTGACTAACACCCGGCCCCCGGTCCATACCGCCGAGCGGCTGCTCCTGCTGGTGGGGATGGCCGGGTTCCTGGTAATCGGCCTGGCCATACCCAGCGGCTTTGGCAGCTACGCCGTTGTCCTCGGGCTTGGCTACCTGCTCGTCGTGCTCGTGCACGCGGCCTTGTACTACCGGGTCAATTCCAACATCCTCAAGGTCGCCCCGTTCAACATCACCTCGGCCGTGCTCGTGACGATCGCCGGGCTGCTGCGGGATGGTCCCCACGACACGACCAGCCCGGCTGGCTACGCGCTGTGGGCCTGCGCCCTGGCCGTGCAGCTTGGCTCGCCGCTGATCGTGCATCCGGCCGGGCGATTCGAACTGCGGGCCGCCCACTTCTGCGAGCGGCACAGCGCGCTGCTGATCGTCGCCATCGGCGAGTCCGTCGCAGCGGTCGGGATCGGTGCCGCAGGTCCGGCCAGCCGCGGCGGCCCGGCCGACTGGCAGCTGCTGGTCAGCGCGGTGCTCGGCCTGGCGGTCGCCGCGGCCCTCTGGTGGATGGTGTTCGGCACCGGCGACGATGACGCCGCGAGTCGCGTTCTGGCTGACGCCAGCGCCGACCGCAGGACCGTGCTGGCGCTCAACGTCTTCTTTTACGGGAATATCCCATTGCTCCTGGGCCTGATCGCGATGGCCGCAGGAATCCTGCGCGCCGTCATCCAGTCCGTAGCGGCGGCGGGACAAGCTGCCGGGCCGGCCGCGGGCTCGACCGCGAGCATCGGGCAGGCCTTCGTGCTGGCCTGCGGCGCGGCTCTTTTCCTGGCCGGCGATGTCATTTGCCGCTGGCAGCTGCGGACCGGCCCGTTTCGGATTCGCGTGATCGCGGGGGCGGTAGCCCTCGCGAGCGCCGCCGTGGGCGCTTACGCCGGCCTGAACGCCCAGCTCATAGTCGTCGCGGCGGTGCTCGTGGCGCCGCTGCTGGTCGAGGGCCCATCGAAGCAGGAAAACGGCGGGCGCCGAGCCAGAGACAGGCCTGGTGGAGCGGCCGATGTTGCTGGTGAGGGCTCCGCGGAGGCCGACCGGGGCGGTGCGGCAGGATAGAACCGTGATCGAGCGTTACACCCTGCCGGAGATGGGCCACGTCTGGAGTGAGGCTCACAAGTACGAGCTGTGGTGCCAGATCGAGACGCTCGTGCTGGCTGCCCACGCCGAGGCCGGAACCGTCCCTGAGGACGCGGTCGCCCCGGTCGCGGCCGCGTCGCCGCCGACGCCCGAAGCCGTCGCCGCGCTGGAGGCGGTGACCGGGCACGACGTGATCGCGTTCCTGTCCGCGTGGGCCAACAACACCACTCCGCGCGAGGCCGCCGCTTACGTCCACTTCGGCATGACCTCCTCGGACCTGCTCGACACGGGCCTGGCCCTGCAGCTGGCCGAGTCCACCGACCTGCTGACTGCGCGCTGCGAGCGCCTCCTGCACGTGCTCAGGGAACACGCGCTGGCCCACCGGACCACGCTGCGCGTCGGCCGGACGCATGGCATTCACGCGGAGCCTGACGTCTGGGGGCACCGGGTCGCCGACTTCGCCTTCGCCGTGCACCGGTGCCGCGACCGGCTCATCCGGGCCCGCCAGTCGGTGGCCGTCGGTAAACTGTCGGGCCCCGTCGGCACGTACTCCAACATCGACCCGGCTATCGAGGCCGAGGTGCTTGGCCAGCTGGGCCTGCGCCCGGCCGACGTCGCCACCCAGGTCGTCTTGCGTGACGGCATCGCGGAGTGGGTCAGCGTGCTCGCGATCGTCGCGAGCGTGTGCGACGCAATTGCGCTGGAGATCAGGCACGGGCAGCGCACCGAGGTAGCCGAGTTGGCCGAACCGTTCGGTACGGGCCAGAAGGGCTCGTCGGCCATGCCGCACAAGCGCAACCCCGTGAAGGCGGAGCGCATCAGCGGGCTGGCCAGAGTCGTGCGAGCACAGATCGTTCCCGTCATGGAAGGCATCGCCCTCTGGCACGAGCGGGACATCTCCCACTCCTCCACCGAGCGGATCGCGCTGCCGGACGCCGCGATCGCGACCGACTTCATGCTGGAGCAGACCACGGAGCTGATGGCCGGCCTCGAGGTCGACGCGGCCCGCATGCTGGCGAACCTCGAGTCCAGTCACGGGCTGATCTACACCTCGGCGGTCCTGCTCGAGCTGGTGGGGGCGGGGATGTCCAGGGAGGATGCGTACTCGCTGGTGCAGCAGGCGGCGACGGATAGCTCGCAGACCAGGCAGCCGTTCAGGGAGACGCTGCGCAAGCACGCCGAGGTCCGCGGTCAGGTGCTCGACGAGGAGCGGCTGGACGAGGTGAGCACCCCCGAGCGGTACGTGCGCCGGCTCGGCGCGGTCTTTGACCGCCTCGAGCGGCTGGTGTGAGGCGGTGGCCGACGCGGGCCTGCGCCACGTGTACCGGGGCAAGGTCAGAGACCTTTATCAGACCGCCGACGGCGTGCTGCTGCTGGTGGCCTCCGATCGCATCTCCGCCTTCGACTACGTGCTTGAGACCGAAATCCCGCAGAAGGGCAAGATCCTTACCAAGCTGACGGAATGGTGGTTCGAGCGACTCGCGGACATCGTGCCCAACCAGCTGGTGAGCGCGCCGATCCCGCCCCAGTTCGACGGCCGGGCGATGGCCTGCATGCCGCTGTCCATGGTGCCGGTCGAGTGCGTGGCCCGCGGTTACCTCACCGGAACCGGCCTGGCCGACTACCGGCGCGACGGCCAGGTCGCCGGCACGACGCTGCCGGCGGGACTTACCGATGGCTCGCGCCTGCCCGAACCGATTTTTGACCCAGACAGTAAGGCACCACAAGGGGAGCACGACGAGAACTTGACCACTGATGAACTCGTCGCGCTGGTCGGCAGGCAAACTGCCGCGGATCTCGAACGCATCACGCTGGCGGTTTACCGCCGCGGCGCGAGCGTGGCCAAGGAGCGTGGCATCATCGTCGCCGATACGAAGATTGAACTTGGATTTGACCAACACGGAACACTGCGGCTCGCCGACGAGGTGCTGACACCTGACTCATCGAGATTCTGGCCGACGCAGGCGTGGGAGCCGGGCCGCCCGCAGCCGTCCTTCGACAAGCAGTACGTGCGCGACTGGCTCACCTCGGCCGAGTCCGGGTGGGATCGGAACGGGACGCAACCTCCGCCGCCCCTACCGCGTCATGTGGTTGAGCGAACTAGTGAGAGGTACGTAGCGGCGTATGAGCGTATCACCGGCCGACGCTGGCCCGATCAGCGGTAACCCCCGTTGATGGCGCTATGAACACACTCAAGTACGTTACGTAACACTGTCGTCATGGTCTGGGGGGCTCGATAGCAGTGGAATACTTGACGTCACGAGACGGGGTCGGACAGGAGACGGTGGGGGCGCCGTCGAGCTGGCCTGAGGTTCCGGCCTTGCGCCGGGTTGGTCTGATAGACAGTGCGCAGCGAGCTGACAGGAGTCCCATCGAGATGACCGGCGGCCCAGAAACCCGCTATCTCGTTCGCGGCGGTAACCCCCTCCAAGGGACCGTTTTCGTCCAAGGCGCCAAGAATGCGGCGCTGAAGATGATTGCCGCATCGCTGATGGCACCCAAGGGCCGGACCGTCCTGCGCAATGTTCCGGTCATCGAGGACGTCAGCCGGGCCATCGAGCTGGCCCAGGCCGTCGGCGCTGTCTGCAAGTTCCACGAGGCCGAGCGGACGCTGGTCATCGACGCATCCGAGCTGTCAAGCTCGGTGCTGCCCGCCGAGATCGCCAGGCGCTTCCGCGGGTCGGTGCTGTTCGTGCCCGCGTTGCTGCACCGGCTCGGCGAGGCGACCATCGAGGGCATCGGCGGCTGCAACCTCGGCACTCGCCAGCTGGACTTCCACTACCGCGGGTTCGCTCGGCTCGGCGCCATCGTCGAGCAAGGCGAGACCGTCATCCACATCAAGGCCGACCGGCTCCGCGGCGCACATCTGTACCTGGACACGCCGTCACACACCGGCACCGAGAACCTGATCATGGCGGCCTCGCTGGCTCCGGGTACAACGATCATCGACAACACCGCGCTCGAGCCCGAGGTGCTTGATGTCATCGCGTTCCTGACCAAGATGGGCGCGCACATCACCGGAGGCGGCACCGGGTTCGTGACGGTCGAGGGCGTCGAGGAGCTGACCGCCGTCGAGCACACGGTCATGGCCGACCGGATCGACGCCGGAGCGTTCGCGATGGCTGCGGCCATAACCGGCGGCGAGATCAGCCTGGTCGGAGCGTCACTTGAGCACTTCGGCGTGGCCCGCTGGAAGCTAGAGCAGATGGGCGTGGAGTTCGCGACGCACGGCGCGATCGTCCAGGTGCGGCGCGACCGCCAGCTCCGCCCGATCAACGTGATCACCGATACCTACCCTGGTTTCGCCACCGACCTGCAGTCGCCGATCATGGCGCTCAGCTGCCTGGCCGACGGGACAAGCTACATCCGCGAGACCATCTTCGACGGCCGCTACGGGCTCGTCGGCGAGCTCAACAAGATGGGCGCCAAGGCCGAGGTCGCCGGCAACGCCGCGCTGGTACACGGACCGACTCCGCTGCACGGCACCGAGGTGATCGCGCACGATCTCCGCAGCGGCGTCGCGCTGATCCTGGCGGGCCTGGCCGCCGACGGCGAAACCGTCGTCTCGCCCGGTTACCTCATCGACCGCGGACACGCCTCGATGGCGTCCAGGCTGGCGACCCTCGGCGCCGATATCAATACCGAGGTCGTGCGTTAGACAAGCGGGAACGGGCTCGGCTCCAGGCGCTACAGTTCCGCCAGCACGCGGCCGACCTGATACTCGGCAAGATCGAGCATCCACTGGCGGTCGGGATAGTCGGTGTCAGCGATCCGCAACGGGCCCTCGATCAGCGAGATCCGCTGCGCCAGCAGGTAGAGGGACACTCGAGCCTCGTCCGGCGCGTCCAGGCCGAGCAGGCGGTACCGCGCGGTCTTGAACCGCATCCGCAAGAATGCGTGCTCCCACTCGACGTCAAAGAACGTCAGCCCTTCGAGATCGATGAGGACCGGGCGGCCGGCGCCATCAAGGAGCACATGGTCGGGGCCGAGCTCGCCGTGCACAAGCCCGTACTCGGTGCGCGGGCCGATCGCCGCCCGCCTGGCCGCTAGCCGCTCGGCGATCGCGGTGCGGGCGCGCGCGAGCTTGCTGACCCGGTCGGCCGCGGCATCCAGGTGCAGCAGGGCCCGGCGCAGCACCACGTCCTCCGGCGGTTGCTGCACCGAGGCCGCGACCTGTCCGGCCAGCGCGACCTTCCCGTACCGCGGTCCGTGATGGCGGCTCATCGAGCGCAGCGCCTCGCCGAGCTGCCGGATCGGCGCCGCGGCCGACGAGGGATCGGCCGCGATTAACTGCTCGAGCGAGCCGCCGCGAACATCCTCGACCAGCGCCAAGTCGGCTGCGATCACCGCGCGGCTCCTATCCCAGCCGTAGATGGCCGGCGTCCGCACGCCCACCACCGCGAGCGTGGCGTTTGCGGCTGCGAGCAGATCCGCACCGCTGGCGTCGCCGAACGGGTCGTCGTCGTCGCCAGGTCCGGCCGGCCAGTAGTTCTCCGCGGCGCTCCATGAGTAGACGATTGCCGTCGCCGAGTCGTCGAAGGTGACGCGGTAGACGCCCTTCTTGCTGCTGCCCGCGAGCCGCTCAAGCCCGGCCAGCCTGGCGCTCGCGCGGTACCCGTGGAGCAGCCCGGTCAGATCTGAGGGCTGCAGGAACGTGCGCGGCGTGGTCACTTTTCTCCCCTGAAAGGCGCGCAAGCGTGAAAACCCGTCCTAGATTGCCCCTTCCGGTGGCGGCAAGTCTGAGTTACGACATAAGAAGGGGCTCGTTTACCGGTCGGAAGGGCGCCGGTGGTTGAGGCTGACTGCATGGCACGGCCAGCGTGAGCGTGTATGCACGGCAAGAACGCGCGGTGCGAGTAGGCATCGTGGGCCCGCATGAGCTTGTCGAGCGGATCATGCTGTCGGGTCTGCCCGGCCCGCACGGCGCCGACTCGCACGTGCTCCCCAGCGAGGCCGAACTCGGCCTGCGACGCAGGCTGGTCATGGCCCCCTACCTGAGCGAGAGCGAGGCACCCGAGCGGGTCGCCCGGCTCGGTGATGGCGTGGACGCATGCCTGTTCGCCAGCCGCTTCCCGCTCGACTACGCCCGCAGGTCTGGCGTCCTGTCATGCCCGGCCACCTGCATCCAGCTCGGCGGGACCACGCTGACTGTCGCGCTGGCGCACGCCATGCGGGACGGGCTCGACCCGGGCCGGGCGAGTTTCGACGGAATCAGCCGGGCCGAGCTGGACGCCGGGCTGGCCGACCTCCACATCGACGCCGGCCGCGCGCACCTGCGGGACGAGTTGGCCAGCGCCGCCGCGATCGCGTCGTTCCACGAGCGGCTATGGCGGCTCGGCCAGACGTCAACGGCATTTACCTGCATGGACCAAGTTGCCAAAAGGCTTTCGGTGGCAGCGGTGCCGACCGTGCGACTTCGGCCAACCGACCGGGCAATCAGGTCTGCCCTGCAGGTCGCCACGCTGCTCGCCGGGAATCGCGCGCTGGCCGATTCCCAGCTCGCCGTCGGCGTCGTGGAGGTGCCCGCGCTGCGGGACTCGTCCCGTCGGCCGGCGCCGCGGCAAGCGCGGGAAGAACTGCAGCTGACCGTGCACCGCTTCCTGGTTCGCGAGGCGCAGCGCATTCAGGCGACCGTCAGCCGCCTGGGGGAGCATGGCTTCCTCGTCCTCGGCACCCGTGCCTGCCTGCAGGCGGCCGGAGACCCCCCGTTCGTCGCGAGAGCCAGGGCCACGCTTGGCCTCGTCCTGGAAGTGGGCGTCGGCTCCGGCCGGACTGAGCACGAAGCCGAGGCGCAGGCCAGGATCGCGCTCGCCCAGGCCACGCAGGCCCGGCCGGCCCGCGCGCCGGGCGCTGCTCAGCCGCCTACGGCCGCATCGGCGCCCGACTCGCAGCCGGGGGCGCTGGCCGAGATCATGACGGGCATGTCCGCCGCCGGTCTCGGCCGCCAGTATCCCGATGGCCGCGGTAGCGGCAGGCCGCCGGCCGACAGTCTGAGCAGGCTGCGCGCGCTGGAGACGCTCTCCCGGCTGGCCCAGAAGCTGGCCGCTGACTCGGCTCCGGTCGTGGACGCCGAGCTGACCGGCCAGTTGCTGTCGGTCACTCCGAGGACCGCGCGGCGCCAGCTTCGGGCTCTGGTCGACGAGGGTCTCGCGCTGCCGCTGCCGCCAGCCCGGCGCCAGCACCCTGGCCGCCCACGGCAGGCCTACCGGCTGGTCGTCGAGAAGCTGGAGCGCCGCGCCGCCCAGTGAGCGTGGGCGCACAAGCACAACGCAGCGACACGAGCAGTTTCGCGTCGGGAATTAAATCCCTCACAAGGGCCGTTACGTTTGTGGAACCGCAAGGATTGTAATCCAGGTTGTCAACGCTCCGCGTGATCTGGTTTCCTTGTGGGCAGAACCTATCTAGCGGTGCTTAGGGGTAACCCGAACACCACATCCTGAAGCCGCCCTACGGGGCGGCTTCAGCGATTTAGGTTTAAGACGTGCACTTCTGTTATCTGGACGAGTCCGGGGGATCCGAAGCACCGGACGCAAGTCGCGAGGCCACGCCCGTGATGGTCATTCTCGGCCTGGTGGCAGACGCAGCGCGCGTCCCGGCACTGACCAGGGACTTCCTCGCTCTGAAACGTCAGCATTTTCCCGGCTTGTACAGGACTGGGCCTGCACTTGATCACATCAAGGTCGAGGTCAAGGGCAGCGACATACTTCACATGACTCGACATCAGTCTCGTGACCGCCGTCGCCAGGCTGCCCGTTTCCGAACAGACTTGCTAGACCTGACGCTCACGCACGGCTGCAGAACACTGGGCCGCGTGTGGGTGAAGGAGCCGGGCAAACCGCTCGACCCTGATGCTACATATTGCTATGCCGTTCAGGATATATCTAGACATTTCAGTCAATATCTTCAGTGGCAGTCATCAGAGGGCTTGCTGATTGCGGATGGCCGGGGGCATCATCGCAACGTCGGGACGGCCCACTCGATTTTCACGCAGAAGTGGCGTACCGCGGGCGATCCATACCCGTCGATGGCGGAGGTCCCACTCTTCGCCGAGAGCAATAACCATGCTGGCCTTCAGCTAGCCGACCTGCTTGCATCCGCCTTGGTATTCCCGATCGCCGTCGCAGCTTACGGGTCGTCAAACCCCACTTCGGTGCACGCCTCTGCGCGCTACGAGGAGGTAAGGACGTCATTCGGTCGGCAGATCCAGTCGCTGCAGTACCGGTACCGAGACGAAATGGGGCAGTGGCGGGGCGGCCTGGTCGTGAGCGACAAAGCTCAGCACCGCCCCGGCTCCCTGCTCTTCGGCGCGTAGCTTCACCGTCGTTCGCTCCAGCGGTCAGCTCCAGTGGCTGATCACGTCCCGGCCGAACCTGGCCATCTCCTCGCGCTGGGGCGAGAACTGGAGCAGCATCAGGCCGACCCCGGCCTGCTCGTAGGCGTGCAACCGGTCGGCGATCTGGTCGGGGGTCCCGATCAGCCCGCTGCGCAGGCCGCGGTTGGACACGCTGTACTCCTCCAGCGAGACCTGGGACTCCAGCTGTGACCCTTCGATGAAGTCCTGATAGGACGCGTACGCCTCGGGCGAGGAGCGGACGTCAAGGATCCGGTCAAGCTCGGCCTGCGCCTCGGCTCGCGAGTCGCGGCAGATCACGTAGCCCGATACCCCGAAGGTCATCGGTGGCCGGCCGGCCGCCGCGCGGCGCTCGCTGAGGTCGGCAACCTTCGCCGCGATGACCTCGGGGGCGTCGCCGTGCATCACGTACGCATCGGCCTGTGTGGCGATGATCTCCTTGGC
>JASHUG010000063.1 GCA_030040155.1 Streptosporangiaceae bacterium
CCTTGGTCTCCAGATAGGTCGAGTAGTTGCCCTCATACGGGTAGGCCCGGCCCCGGTCCAGCTCCAGGATCCAGCCCGCGACGTTGTCCAGGAAATACCGGTCGTGCGTCACGGCCACCACCGTCCCCGGATACTTCTCCAGGTGCTGCTCCAGCCACTGGACGCTCTCAGCGTCCAGGTGGTTGGTCGGCTCATCCAGCAACAGCAGGTCGGGCTGCGACAGCAACAGCCGGCACAACGCCACCCGGCGCCGCTCACCGCCCGACAACACGCTCACCTCGGCCTCGGGCGGCGGGCAGCGCAACGCATCCATCGCCTGGTCCAGCTGACTCTCCAGATCCCAGGCATCCGTGTGATCCAGCTGCTCCTGCAGCTGGCCCATCTCCGCCAGCAGTTCATCGGAGTAATCGGTCGCCATCTGCTCAGCGATCTGGTTGTAACGGTCCAGCAGCGCCTTGGTCTGGGCCACGCCCTCCTCGACGTTCCCGAGGACCGTCTTGGAGTCATCCAGCTCGGGTTCCTGATCAAGGATGCCCACGCTAAATCCGGGCATCAGCCGGGCCTCGCCGTTCGAGGGAAACTCCGTACCGGCCATCATCCGCAGCAACGTCGACTTACCCGTGCCATTCGGCCCCAGCACGCCGATCTTGGCACCCGGCAAGAACGCCAGCGTCACGTCGTCGAGAATGACCTTGTCGCCGTGCGCCTTGCGGACACGGCTCATCTGGTAGATGAACTCCGGCATGCCTCAAGCGTAGGGCCAGGCGGGCAGGACTTTGAACCCGCAGCCCGGACCATCATGCCTGGCCGCTGGCTGCTCGCCGCGTCCGTGCCCGTCGTCGCCCTGTGCTCGGGGCCCGGCGGCTGCTCGAGGCCTCCGCTCCTGCTCAGAAGGGTGCGGCGACCGGCTCGCCGACCGCATCCTCGGCCAGTTCGCTGCTCGCCTCGGCCGCCCCGGCGTTGTCGTCCTGAGCGCTGCCGGTCGCCCTGGCGATCGCAGATCTGGCCCACTCGGGGTGGTCATCGGAGTCCTCGACGGCCGCCGTCTCGGCGGCCTTGGGGAGACGCCTGAACGAGGCGACGCCACGGGTCAGGTCGTGCCCGATGGAGCTGGCGGTCACGTCGACATTTGTCCGGCGGCTGCCATCCTTGGCGTCGTACTCGCGGATCCGCAGCGAGCCGGTGACGAGTACCGGCTCACCCTTGTGAACACTCATGAAGGCGTTCTCGGCCAGCTTGCGGTAGCACTTGACCGTTGCGAAGCAGGCGGGCTCATCGGCCCAGTTGCCGGTGCCCTGCTCACGCTTTCTGGGCGTCCACGCCACCCGCATCTGCAGTGTCGGCACGCCCGACCGGGTTAGGCCGGGAACCGGCACCGTGGCGACATATCCGGCCACGCAGAAGTTCGACTCGTTCACCATTGGCGCAATCTCCTTACTGGTCTCAGCCCGCTAACCGGGTCGCTCACGACCCGGCGGGCCAGTGCGGCGGTCCTGCGCCGCCTGCCCAGCCAGCATCGGCGCCAAGCAGCGCCGTCCGCGCCCGCATGGGCCGCCTTGTGGGTATCTCGCCCGCGAGCCGGCCAGCCTGTGGACCATGACCGTGCCCCGCCCCGCCGACCGTGCCAGGATTCGCCCCGCCGGTCAGCCGGGGAGGCCTTGACCGTGAAGCGGGTCCCCGATTCGATCTCTTCAGGCCGGGAACGAGGCGGTTTCGACCTCAAGCCGACCGTGCCCGCGAGCCACTTCCAGCTCACCCCGGTAGCGGTCCAGCTCGGACAGCTCCAGGTCGGCGGGCGCGACCACCAGGTCCTGGGCGACGCCCGTCATCCGGCGCCTGATGTCATCCTCAAGCAGCCTGGTCTCCGTCTCGGCCGCGGAACTTACCGCGTCTGAGCAGCTGCGCGCCATGATCCAGCCGCCCAGCAGGGCGACAATCACGAGCAGCGCGGCGGCCGGCAGCAGCAGCACGCTGCTGAACAGTCGCGGAAGGCCGCTACCGGCGTGGAACACGCCGACTGCCAGCAGCGCGCCGAACCACGCAAGCCCGACAAGAGCGCAGCCGAGGAGCAATCCCTGCCCGACGCCCACCACCCGCCACCAGCGCTCGGCGCTGCGCTCGAGCGGCAACGCATCGGAGATCTCGGTGCCGAGCGCCGCCGGGATCGCATCCGCTCGCGATCGGATGGCCGCCCGGACGGTCCGCGACCACGGCGGCGGGAGCGGCGGTGCCACCTCGTCCGCGAGCTGCGTCAGGGCCAGGTCGATCTCAGCCTGCTGCGCGCCCGTCGGCCCGGTGCTGATCTCGCGCAGTTCCTGCCAGAGACGGCCAAGCCTGATCTTCCTGACTGGGTCGCGGGTGCGCAGCCGCTCGGCCAGCCACGTGATCGGCCAGCCGATGTAGTCCGTGGCGCGCAGTTCCCGCGCGCTGCGCAGCGAGTCGCCGATCGCCTCGACGCCGGCGGCACCGGCGAACTTGGCCGCCAGTGAGCCTGATGCCCTGGCGGGCACCCGCAGATCCGCTCCCTCATCGGCCAGCTCGCCGTAGGGCGCGAACTGAACGACGATCTTGTCCACATCGGCCGAGATCCGGGCGGCCGACGCCCGACGGGCCGAGACCGCGTTAATCAGCAGCTTGCGCAGCTCCTCGATGCCCGCGCCGGTGGTTGCCGAGGTGACCAGGATCTGGACATCGTGCAGGTTCTCCGAGTCAAGCAACCGGCGCAGGTCAAGCACGCAGTCCTCGATCTGCGCCGCGGTCAGCACGTCAGCCTGGTTGAGCACTACGGCAACGACCTCGGAATGCCCGGCCAGCGGCACGAGGAACCGGCGGTGCACAGCAGCGTCGGCGTACTTCTGCGGGTCCAGTACCCAGATCATGAGATCTGACAGGCCGACCAGCCGGTCCACCAGGTCGGTCGAGTGGCCCATGACCGAGTCATGGTCGGGCATGTCGAGCAGGACCAACCCGCTCATGGACTGCTCGCCGCTGTCCAGCGCGCTCGACCTGGCGTAGCGGTAGCGGCGCGGGACTCCGAGCCACTGAAGCAGCGGACCCGACCCAGATACGCCCCAGACGCAGGCGTGCACCTCGCTCGTCACCGGCCGCGTCACGCCGACGGCGGAAAAATCTGCCCCCGCGAGCCGGTTGAATAGCGATGACTTGCCGCTACCGGTACCGCCGGCCAGCGCCACCACGGTGTGGTCGGCAGACAGCATGAGCCGCTCCCCAGCCCGCGTGAGCAGGTCGTTCGCCTCCGCGAGCAAGTCATCGCCGAAGCCGTCGGTGCTCCGCCGCGCGGAGCCGATCTCGACAAGCCCGGCCAGGGCAGCCAACCGCGCCGACAAGCCAGCCCTCTCAGCGAGCAGTTGGGCCTGCGCGGCAGAACTGCCGATCATCGCGCGTCCTCCAGCGTGAACCCGGCTTGCAGCAGTTCGGTGGCGATCGTCTCGTCAAGCGTCCCGGCCCTGTCGATCAGCTCAACGAACCGCCGTGACTCCTCCTCGTACAGCAGGCTCACCCGGTCATGCAGATCCTGGCGGACTCGCACCCCGATGTCGCGCAGCAATCCGGCCCCGAACAACGAGGTCAGCAGTCGCTGCGGCGGCTCGCCGCCGTCGTCGGTCGCCGACACCTCAGCAGCCCCGTATCCGAGCACGCCGATCGCCAGCACGAGCGCGAGCGACGACTCGTCGAAAGAGACCACCCTCGCGATCGAGCGCTTGGTGACGTTCTCGGCCCGAACCAGGTGCAGGACGTGATCCTGCCACGTGCTGACCGCCCGCTCGGCTCGTACGGCCAGGCCCGCCGAAGACCGGCCAAGCGCCGCGGGACCTGGGTGCTCAGCCGCGGCAGAGGCGTCCAAGATGCCCAGGTCGGCAAGGGCGGAGGCGACGAAGTCGGTCTCCTCCGCGGTTCCTGTCTCGCTCGAGCGAGCTGCCGGCGTCCGGCCCAGCAGCGCCGCGCCAGCGGTGTTCTCCTGCCAGGCAGCGACTGCATGTTCGGCCGCCCGGTCGGCCATCGCGGCGATGAGCGACTCCAGGCTCGCGTCCAGCGCCGCCCGCAGGGCGGCCGCCCTGGCCGGCAACCGTTGCTTCTTGCCCTTGGCCGCCTGCCCGCGACCACGGCGGACCTGAAGCGCCTTGAGCAGGTCCCCGGTGCCGGCGAAATCCTGCCAGCGGGCCATGACCTCGCCGTGCAGCAGCGATCCGTTCTTGGTTGCCTCGTCGAACTCGGCCAGCGCGGCCGAGTAGGCGGCGGCCGCGGCAGTCTGGAGGTCCCGGCTGATCCTCAGTTGCGCGGAAGCGTGATCGGCCAAAGCCGGCACGCGCTCGCGGAACGTGTCGAGCACACCGGACATGGTCTGGGTGAGGACGGCAACCCGCCGGTCGTCGCGCCGCGCCGTATCGGCCAGGTACTCCTTGATGGGCGTGGCGACCTCGGCCGGCAACTGGGCTTCGGTCACGATGGTCTCGGGGATGATGAACCGCCGTACGTCGCGCAGGCCATTGGCGTCCAGCATCGCGTCGAAGTGCGCGGCGAGTTCCGCCGCGGCCGAAGTCGGCACGCGCGACAGCGCGATCGCCAGCGCCGCGCCCCGGTTCCTCGCGTCCTTGAGCATCTCCCAGACGGCCTTGTCCGCATACCGGCGCGCTGTCGTGACGAACAGCCACAGGTCTGAGGCATCCAGGAACTGGTTGGCGAAGTCCCTGTGCGCCTTCACGACCGAGTCGATGTCAGGGGTGTCGAGGACGGCGACGCCCTCGGGCATCCCCTCGGCGGCCGCCAACACGAGCAGTCCGTCCCGGCCGGGCATCGCGAGGCCCTGCTGACGGACCCTCGGCAGCGTCGGCAGGAAGACGTTCTCCGCAAACCACCGCATATCGTTTGGATGACAGGCAAGGACGGGGCTGTTCGTCGTCGGCCGCCGGATGCCGGTCGCGCTGACTTGCCGCCCGACGAGGCTATTGAGCAGCGTCGACTTGCCCGCGCCGGTCGAGCCCACGAGGGCCACCAGGATCGGCGCACCGGACTGGCGCAGCCGCGGCAGCAGGTAGTCATCGATCTGGCTGAGCAGCTTGAGCCGCTCGGCCCTGGCCGCCTCGACGTCCGGGGCCGCCAGCAGCAGCGGCACCGAGACGACCGGCTTACGCAGGCCGAGCAGGGCCGCCTCCAGTTTCCTGGCATCTACCCTGGCGTACGGCTCGTCGCTCTCATCGGGCTCGCTGGGACCACCCTGGTCTTGCGGTTCGCCGACGGCGCTGGCTGGCCTGGCCCAGACGGGACGCGGCGCTTCACCGGACGCCTGGGCATCCCGATCGGCCGTGGTAGCTGCCTGAGTGCCGGACTCGGCGGCCGGCAGCGCCGGCTGCCACTGCGGCCCAGTTTGGGGCCAGCCAGTACCGGACAGACCCTGACCCGGCCCCGGCGCGCTCGACTCCGCGGCGCCGGCCTGGACCGCCTGGTCCGCCGTGCCGCCAGCGGCTTGGCCGCCGGGTCCTGCCGCCGCGGACTCCGGCGCGGCCGGAACTGGCCCGCCGGCGCCGCTCCACGGCGCTGGCGCGGCTGCCAGGTCCTGTCTTTCGGTCATGCTCGCGGGTCTCCCGCCAGAGGCGAGTCGGTCATTCGCAGGTCAAAGCCCTAGTCATTACTATCTGAGCCAAACCCCTAGTCATTACTATCCGAGCCAAGTGGTCCAGTTGTGGCCCGGTCTGTCATGATCACCATCCAGACTTCGGATCTACCCATATCAGTCTGCAGTTGACGAGGGCGAGAGTATCCGGCCTTGAGGTAATTGTGCGCCGCTAGGGCAGATTACCGTCACCTCGCGACTAAACGGGAGCCGACGTCCATCCTCGATCCCTGGCCGGTCCCGGCCAGGGCCCGCGGTTCAGGCTTTCTCAGTGACGCCGGCGGAATCGAAGGTGGCCACGTCATGCAGCGCCCGACAGGCGCTCTGCACGAGAGGAAGCGCCAGCAGCGCACCGGTGCCCTCGCCCAGCCGCAGCTCCAGGTCGATGAGCGCCGTCAAGCCGAGATGATCAAGGCTGACGGGGTGGCCGGGCTCAACCGAGCGATGGCCGGCGATCAGGCAGCCGACCGCGTCCGGCGCGATTGCGCAGGCGGCTAGCGCAGCGGCACCGGCTATCACGCCGTCCAGGATGACCGGCACCCGCAAGGCCGCGCCGCCGATGATGAAGCCGGCCAGGGCCGCATGCTCGAACCCGCCTACGGCGGCGAGCACGCCGACCGGGTCGGCGGGATCGGGCTGGTGCAGCGCGAGCCCTCGCCGGACGACATCGACCTTCCGAGCCAGAGTCGCACTGTCGACCCCCGTTCCCCTTCCGGTCACCGCGGCCGGATCCTTGCCGGTGAACGCGGCGATCAGCGCCGCGGAGGCTGTTGTGTTGGCGATGCCCATGTCCCCCGTGAGCAGGCACTGGTTCCCGGCCACGACCAGGTCTCTGGCTACCTCGATGCCGACTCCGATGGCGGCGACGGCCTGCTCCCTGGTCATGGCCTGCCCGGCCGTGAAATCGCGCGTGCCGCGATCGACCTTGCGCGGCAGCAGGCCGGGCATCAGGTCCAGGTCCGCGTTCACCCCCACGTCCACGACCACCACTTCCGCCCCGGCCTGCGCGGCGAACACGTTCACTACGGCTCCGCCGTTCAGGAAATTGGCCACCATCTGGCCGGTCACCTCCTGCGGCCACGGCGTCACGCCCTGGGCGTGAACCCCGTGGTCAGCCGCGAAGACGGCCACGGCCGCAGGCTCGGGCATCGGCGGCGGGCAGCATCCGGCCAGCCCGGCGAGCTGCACGGACAGGTCTTCCAGGAGCCCGAGGGAGCCCGCAGGCTTGGTCATCATCGCCTGCCGCTGCCGGGCGGCGGTCATCGCGTCGGCGTCTAGCGGCCTGATGTCGGCTCGCACCTCGTCCAGCAGGCTCACGGCCGCCCGGCCGGGCAGCTCTCGCCGGCCGTATTCCTCGGAATGTACGGCCCAGCCCAGCGGCCGCCGCCGGGCCCAGCCCGCCAGGGCGAGTTCGGGCTCGACCCCAAACTCAGCCACGTACCCGACGCACAGGTAAGCGACGACCTCCAGGTGCGAGGGCAGGCCCAGCTCGGCGGCCAGTTCCCGCTCGCTGAAGAAGCTCACCCAGCCGATTCCGAGGCCCTCGGCCCTGGCTGCGAGCCAGAGGTTCGCTACCGCCAGGACGCTGGAGTACACCGCCGTCTGCGGCTGAGCATGCCGGCCCAGGGTGTGCCGGCCGCCCCGGGTCGGATCGCACGTGACGACGATGTTGACCGGCGTCTGCAGGATCGCCTCGGTCTTGAGCCGGTCGAAGGCTCTGGCCCTGCCGCCCGGCAGGCCGGACGCGAAGTCCTGCCTGCTGCGCTCGGCCAGGTCCTTGATCCGGGCCCGCCGCTGCGGGTCGGTGATGACGATGAAGTCCCACGGCTGCGAGAACCCAACCGACGGCGCCCGGTGGGCGGCGGCCAGCACCCGCTCCAGCACGTCGGCGGGCACCGGGTCGGGCAGGAAGCCGCGCCGGACATCACGTCGTTCCTCGATCACCCGGTATACGGCGGCCCGCTGCTCGTCGGGAAACACGCCGTCGGGCGCGGGCGTGGCGTCCGGCGTCACCTCAGCTGCTCCAACCTGGCGCTACCAGCCAGCCCATCACAAGCCAGCACCGTCGTCATCGGCGACGGCAGCCTGACCGTCGCCGCTCCATCCCGCCGTTGACCCCTCGACTGCGAGGGCGGACTCGAGCAGGGCGTTGAAAGCGGCCACGGCCACAACCTGGCCACCCTTTTCCGATACGTTACTGACGCAGCGCAGGCCGATGGCACGCAGTGCCTCCTTGGCCTCGGCGGCGCCAGCGAAGCCGGCCGGCGTGCCCACGACGAAGGCGGGCTCGACGCGTCGGCTCAGTAGCTCCATCAGCGCGACCGGCCCGCCGCCCACCACCCAGACGGCGCCCGGGCCCACCTCGCCGAAGCTCAGCCGGACCGACGCAGCGGCCCTCGTGATGCCCGCGGTCCTGGACAGCCGCCGCGTGAGTGGCTCGTTGATCTTGCAAATTACCGGGCAGCCGGTGATGCCCGCCGCCACCATGGCCGAGTCGGCGATGACCGGCGCGCCGCCAGCGAGGGCGGCCACGCCCTC
Source organism: Streptosporangiaceae bacterium (assembly GCA_030040155.1). GTDB lineage: Bacteria > Actinomycetota > Actinomycetes > Streptosporangiales > Streptosporangiaceae > JAJYUU01. The sequence goes on from JASHUG010000063.1 coordinate 8,171, forward strand.
GGCCAGCATCTCCTCATCGCATACGAGGTCGGTGAGGTAGTCGAAGTCCGCCGTTGCATGGATGACCCGCTCAGTCACATCGCGACTGTGTTTCGGCAGCCTCGTCAGGTCGACCCTGGACCTCAAGATGCGGTATGACTCCGCGGTAACCGGGTTCGCCGGAGCCGGCGCCTCGCTGGGCAAGGTCACGAATCCCCCAACCTCCTCTGGGCGCGAGCTAAAAGAGCCGGAGCGCCGCACTAGCGACGCGGTAGGCGGCGCCGCAGCGCATCTCAGCATTGCACAGCCAGCAGCCCGGCTTTCGCGCATCGCAGGGAGCAGAACGACCCCCTGGGCAGGCCCGCGATCCGACCGAGGTTGCCCGCTGCGGCGCTGTCAGCAGGCGCAAGGATCGGTGGACGCGGGGGTTGGTGGACGCGGGGGTCGCTGGACCCGACGGTCAGCCGGCGTGGGAGTCAGCCGATTTCAGGCCCGCGGCTTAGTCTCCTTGGTTGCCTCGCCCGCAAGAGCCATCTTGCCCGGCTCCTGCGGCGCAGCATCAGCCGCTGCCGCCGGCGCCGCTGGCGCCGCCGCGGCGGCCGCCGCAGCAGTCGCAGCGGGCTCGATCGCCAGCTGGCGCTGCTTCTTAAAGAGCACGTAATGGAAGATCAGGAATCGGCAAACGAAGGTCACACAGTTGGCCAGGAAGTAGGCGCCGTTGACCACGAGGTGCTTTTCCAGGTGGTGCAGGTGCTCGTGGATGGCAAAGGCCCCGGCATAGTGCGCGACCAGCGACAGGATGCCCCAGACGGCGAAGGACACCAGCCAGAACGGCACGGTCTCCCTGAGCAGGTCGGGACGTCCCCGGCTGTCCCAGGCCCAGCGGCTGAGCACGTAGCTCACGAAGGCTCCGACGATCGAGGCGATGAGGGCCGCCTTGCCCGCCGACATGCCGACCGCAGTCAAGATCGCCAGAACGAACTGGCTGGTGATCAACGTCGCCAGTGCCACCGGCGCGAACCGCAAGAACCGGTCGCCCGCCTCGGTCTCCAGTCGACGCCGAATCGGACGCGGCAGGATGCGGACGATGGCGTACACAAGCGCCATGGTCGCCTTGCTGACCGGATTCGACGACGGGCCTCGAACGGCTTGAGCGGGCTTTTCCGGTTCAGCAGTCATCAGATTCCTAGTTCGACGGATGCCTCTAGCTGGTCAGACAGGTACAACAGTACGGGAACCTGCGGCGGGGTTTGCGGGAAACCCTCCTGCCAGACCCGGCCGCCACGACCGCGATACTCTGTGCGCCCGCGATGGTGACGCACAGGTGCCTAACTGCCCGCTCGCCGAGTGCCGGCAGCCACAAGGATAAGTCACCGGCCGCAAGAACAGGCCAAATAGGCACAGTTGATCTCAGGTTTCTCTGGCTGCCGGTCGCCTCGCTGGCAATTGGGCCCGGCCGCCGAGTTTATGGCCGGCCAGAGTCACGTTCTCGACAAGGTCCACCGGTCGGTGGCGAGGTCATGGCATAGCTCATACCTCGTTGCGGCGATGGCGGGCTGAGCGGTTGCTTCCACAACCCAGAACTCGAGGCCGGGAGCGCCCGGATCAGGGTGCGCCGGCGCTGGCGGCAGCGGAAGGTGGCCCGTGCGCCGGTCAAGCACGAACAGGACGGTGTAGAGCCGGCCCCGCCAGACGAACCTGGCCGGACGGCCGTGGCGGAGCCAGACCTCGACGGGCTCCCCGCGGCTGCTGAGCATGGTGCTGATCTCCCTGGCGCCCTGGCCGGCCGGCTGCCGGCCGCTGCCCAGGGGAAGACAGGCAGCTTCGCTCTACTCGAACATACATTCGTTTGCCCGCACCATCAAGGGTCGCCGGTTCGCACTGTCTGCCGGACATGATGTACCCGGCCGTCGCTGTGCTTAGCCGGGGCCGCCCCAGCCGGGCATCGGGAACCCGGTGAGCAGGTCGCGAACTTCCGCGGCGATGCGATCGAGTACGTCGTCTCGCTGTGTGGTGGCGGCCCTGATCGCTTCGTCGATCCAGCCCGCGATCTGCCCCATGTGCTCCTCGGTCAGCCCACGGGTAGTGATGGCCGGGGTACCGATCCGCAAGCCCGACGGGTCGAATGGCTTGCGAGGATCGAAGGGAACGGTGTTGTAGTTCAATTCGATGCCGCCGCGATCAAGTGCCTTGGCCGCTAGCTTGCCGCCGATGCCCTGTTCGGTCAGGTCCACCAGCATCAGGTGGTTGTCCGTGCCTCCGGAAACGAGGCTGTAGCCGCGGGCGAGCAGTCCGTCGGCCAGTGCCTTCGCGTTCGCAACGACCTGGTGGGCGTACGTGCTGAACGACGGCTGCGCTGCTTCGCGCAGCGCCACCGCGATCGCGGCTGTGGTTTGGTCATGCGGTCCGCCCTGCAGGCCGGGAAACACCGCCCTGTCGACTGCTGCCGCGTGCTCAGCGGTCGACATGATCATCGCGCCCCGCGGGCCGCGCAGAGTTTTGTGCGTCGTGGTCGTAATGACCTCCGCGTACCCGACCGGAGATGGATGCGCCCCGCCGGCGATCAGGCCCGCGATGTGGGCAATGTCAGCCACGAGGATCGCGCCGACTTCACGGGCGATACTCGCGAAGGCCGGGAAGTCGATGGTCCGCGGGATCGCGGTGCCCCCGCAGAAGATGACCTTCGGTCGTTTACGCCTGGCTAGGTCTCGAACCTCGTCCAGGTCGACCCGGCCGGTGTCGGCACGCACGCCGTAGCGCACCGGGTTGAACCACGTGCCGGTCACCGAAACCGACCAGCCGTGCGTGAGATGCCCGCCCATCGGCAGGGACATACCCATCACCGTGTCGCCCGGCCGCATGAACGCGAGGTAGATGGCCAGGTTGGCCGGCGACCCCGAGTAGGGCTGCACGTTTGCGTGGTCGACACCGAACAACTGCTCGGCTCGCTCGATCGCCAGCCGCTCAATGGGGTCGATGCACTGCTGTCCTTCGTAGTAGCGCCGGCCCGGATAGCCCTCGGAGTACTTGTTGGTCAGCACCGATCCGCTCGCCTCCAGCACCGCGACGGACGCGTAGTTCTCCGACGCGATCAGCCTGACCTTCTCGAACTGGCGGCGTGCCTCGGACTGGATGAGTTCGGCGATGTCTGGATCGGAGCCTGCCACGTGCGGGATCGGTGGCTGGTGCATGGCTAGCTCCCTCGGCAAGCAGGGCGGTTCAGATGCTGATGGTCGCGGGCGGCCTGGGTGCCGCCAGCGCGATACCTGGCGCTTCCTGCATCATGCCCGGCGCGGCGTCGTCCACTTCCGCCGCGGTGCCCGCCGCACGCTGGCAGCTAAGCCGCTCGCTGGGCCGCTGCCAGCAGGGCGGGCGCGGCGACCGACCAGGGCTGCCCCTCGGCGGCAAGCTCGAACATGCCCGCATCGATAAGCGCGGTGCCGACAGCCAGCAGGTCGGGACACACCCTCCGGTAGGCGGCGACGTAATTCCCATCCGGCCGATGCCGCAGGTGGTAAGCGGCGGCTAGCCCGGACGCTAGCCGCCCGGTCTCCCCGGCGCGCGGTCCGGTCACCTCAACCGGCCGATGGCCGACATACCGTGCTGACTCGAGGATCCAGGAGGTGCCGTTCACCGGATCGGCGCCAAGGTAGGTCAGCGCGCCGACCGTGGCCATCCGCAGCGCTCCCGTGCACATCTGGCATGGCTCCAGGGAGGTCACCAGGCGGCAGTCGGGGTAGCTCCTGGCGACCGGCAGCCCGAGTAGCGCGTTGATCTCGGCATGCGCAAGCAGGCTGCCTGATATCAGCGGCGGCTCGGCCTGCGCGTATACGGCGTTGCGGCCCGATCCGATGACGGCTCCGTCGGTATCTGCAACCACGGCTCCGACAGGGATCGTGCCGGCCAGTAATGCCTGCCAGGCAAGTTCGAGGCAGGCCTGTTCGGGTCCCGATAGCTCAGTCAGCACGCTCGCAACGATAGACGGCCAATAGCGACACGGGCCAAAGGACCGATAGGCGGGAGATTGTCCATGCACGCCTCGCGACCTCGCCGATTATTCCCACAACGTCGGTGACGCAGGGGATTCGGCGCTCCCGCCGCGACCTCAGCCATGCTTGTCCTCGTCGGTCCGCACCGCTTCAAGGCCCGGCGGCACGGCGTATGATGCCGCGGCGCTCAAGCCAGCGCGGCGGGCGGCAAACTCGTGGCTGACGCGGTCAGGTGGTCAGGAAGTTACGAGTCTAAGCGCGCCCGCGCTAGCCAGGCCGCGGGTCAACTCAGCCGGCGACGGCGTCAAGCAGCTTGCGGCGCTGCTGGTCGCCAAGGCCGCCGACGCGCCGGTTGTCGTCGATGCCGGCTTCCTCCATGACTGCGGCGGCCTTCGCCGGGCCGTATCCAGGAAGGGCCTTGATCACCTGGGCAACCTTGGTCTTCTTGGCTACGTCGTCCTTCCGGTCGAGCAGCTGGGCAATTGTGACTTTCCCGGCTTTCACCTTGGCGAGAAGCTCGCTGCGCTCTTTGCGCGCGGCCTGGGCTTTGGCCAGCGCCTCAGCGCGCTGCTCCGGGGTCAGTGTTGGCAGAGCCATGTCACTCCTTCAGTCGAAGTCGATCAACTGTCCCACATACCCGCTATCCAGCGCGGTAACGGTGGCCGTGTCGAGGTCAGCGCTCCGCGTCGAGAATTCTTTGCAGGTCAGCGCGATGCAGCCGAGCTGCCGCACATAACCGGGCATACACCGAGAAGAGTGCTATTCCGCCTGGCCGCAGCAGAGTTGAAAGTTGTGGTTAGAACCTGTTCTAATTTGCCCCCAGGCCATTGCGCGATACTCGGCCGGATGGCCAGAAGGAGAAGTGGCCATGCCCGACCAGACAATCACGGCGCGCGACCTGGCCCGCCGCTCTCAGGCCGCCGTCAAAGCAAAGGACAGGGCGCAGTGGCTGAGCCTCTGGGCGGCCGACGCCGTCATTCAGGACCCGATCGGACCGTCTCCCTTTGATCCGGCCGGCCACGGCCATCGCGGGCGGGAGGCGATCGCGGCCTTCTACGACAACGTGATCGCGCCCAATGACCTGATCACGTTCGAGATCGAGCACTCCTATCTCTGCGGCAACGAAGTCGCCGACGTCGGCCTTATCCGCACCGTGCTGCCGGGCGGCCGCCACATCGCGCTCGTCGACGGTGTCTACACGTACCGCTGCAACGACGAGGGGAAGCTCACGGCGCTGCGCGCCTTCTGGGAGTTCGACAGCGTCCGGGTTACCGAGGCCGGCGGTTCAGACAACGGAACTTGATGTAGGCGGCGAGCCCTTCCGAACCCATGGGCCGCAGATTGTGCCCCGGCCCGCCGAGACGCCGGCTGACTGTGATCTTCGCCGCACTCCGTCGCCGCCTGCGGGCGGATGCCAGCCGGTAACCTGCCAGCCATGCGGATCGGGCAGATAGCGATTGACATCGCGCCTCTGCGCGAAAGTCGCGACTACCGGCGCCTGTTCGCCGGCCGTTTCGTCGGGATGGCCGGCAGCGCCGTCGCCACAACCTCGGCAAACTGGCAGGTCTACGGGCTGACGCACAGCTCCCTGGCCGTTGGCCTGCTCACGCTCACCGCCGGCGTCGGCATGTTCATCGGGCTGCTCGCTGGCGGCATGCTGGCAGACCGGCACGACCGGCGCACTGTGCTGATAACAACGCTCTTCCCTGAGGCGGCGCTGGCGCTGTTGCTGACGGGCAACAGCTTGCTCACGCATCCCCAGCTGTGGCCGCTCTACGCGCTGACGTTCGGCATCGGCATGCTGTCAGGCCTGAGCTCTCCCGCCTCGACGGCAGCCACGCCTGCCCTTGTCGGTCAGCACCGGCTCGCCGCAGCGGCGGCGCTCAATGCAACCGCCAGCCAGCTCGGCCAGCTTGGCGGGCCCGCACTGGCCGGCGTGCTGATCGCTGGTCCCGGCGTGGCTACGTGTTATGCAATCGACGCCGCCTGCCTGGCAGTCTTCGCGGCCGCGCTGTCCACGATGCGGCCGCTGCCGCCGGTGACGCGGGCGGAACGCCCAGGGCTGCGGTCGCTGGCGGCAGGATTCAAGTACGTGCGCGGTAACGGCGTCGTCGCCGGGATGCTGCTTGTGGACACCAACGCAATGCTGTTCGGCATGCCATCCGCCCTCTTCCCGGCCCTGGCCAGCCAGCATTTCCACGGTGGGCCGGACACCTATGGCCTGCTGGTCGCCGCACCGGGCCTCGGCGCGATGATCGGAGCCGCGACCAGCGGCTGGACCGGCCGACTGCGCCATCCCGGCGTCGTCGTGATCGGCGCTGGCATGGTCTGGGGAGGGGCCATTGCCGGGTTCGGCCTCGTGCACAACCTGCCCGTCGCGCTGGCCTTTCTCGCGCTCGCTGGGATGGGCGACCTCATCTCGGAGGTCCTGCGGAACGCGCTGCTGCAGGTCTATACACCTGACTCCCTGCGCGGGCGAGTAAGCAGCCTCTATCTGGCCCAGGTCACTGGCGCGCCTGCGTTGGGGAACGTGGAGGCCGGCACGGTAGCCCGGTTCGTTGGGCTGGACTTCTCCGTGGTGAGCGGCGGCCTGGCCTGCGTGGCCGGCGCCCTCGTGCTTGGTGCCCTGATCCCCGCGCTGCGCGGCGCGAAGCTGAGCGGATCAAGCGGCGACGAGCCGCCCACGCAGGCAACCCAGGAGGCAACCGCGTCGGCCTGACCGGTCAGCCCGATCGCGACAGTCCGGCGGGCGGCAGTACCGGCAGCCCCGGCGGCGGTCCGCCCTCAATCAGTCGTGCCAGGGCGCCTGTGTCAAGATGCTCGGCCACCAGATCGGCCATCAGGTCGAGCGCGCCATCACGGATGTCGGCGAAGCATGTGTCGGGCGCAACCTTGAAATCGCGCCCGGCGAGTTCGGCGACGTCGGTCAGGAAGCTTCGCCGGAACTCGTCGTTCTCGAGCGTGCCATGCCAGCTGGTTCCCCACGCCGCGCCGCTGCGGCAGCCGTCGAGGAAAGGCGCTGCGGTCATGCCCTCAATCGTCACGACGCCGTGGTGGATCTCGTATCCAGTTACGCGCGCGCCGTAGGCGGCCCCGACCGGGCGTCCAAGTCTCTTTGCCTCTTCGAATCTCACGCTGGCGGGCAGCAGCCCGAGACCGGCGACCTGGCCAGCACCCGACTCCACATCGTCGGAGATGCTCGCGGCGAGCATCTGATACCCGCCGCAGATGCCGAGCACTGGCCGCCCCGCCTTCGCCCTGGCGACAATCGCATCCGCCAGGCCTCGCTCGCGCAGCCAGCCGAGATCGGCCACGGTGGCCCTCGTTCCCGGCAAGATCACGAGATCGGCGTCGGCGAGTTCGGCGGGAGTATCGGCCAGCCGGACCAGCACCCCCGGCTCAGCAGCCAGGGCATCCGCATCGGTGAAGTTGCTGATCCGTGGCAGCCGGATCACGGTCACGTGGAGCACGTCAGAGCCGAGGGCCAGGCCGGCCGGCGGGCGCGGCCACCCGAGGTTCAGCGAGTCCTCCGCGTCGAGCCAGAGCCCGTCCACCCAGGGCAACACGCCGAGCACCGGGCGACCGGTCAGCCGCCGGAGCATGCCGAGGCCAGGTTCGAGCACGAGCCGGTCGCCGCGGAACTTGTTGATGACGAACCCCGCGATGAGCTGCTGATCTTCGGGCGGAAGCAACGACAGTGTCCCGTGCAAGGCCGCGAAGGCGCCGCCCCGGTCGATGTCGCTGACCAGCACGACGGGCAGGCCGGCGGAGCGAGCCAGGCCCATGTTGGCGATGTCGGTGTCGCGGAGGTTGATCTCGGCCGGGCTGCCCGCCCCTTCGCAGATGATCACGTCAAAGTCCCGGCGGAGCTGCGCCAGGCTGTCCAGTGCCACGTCCAGGAGCCGCTCGGCGTGCTCGGCGTACTCGGCCGGGTCGACTTCGCCGATCGGCTGGCCGAGTAGCACGACCTGGCAGCCGTTAGCGCCCGGCTTGAGCAGGACCGGATTCATCCGGGCGTCGGGTTCTACGCCAGCGGCCCTCGCCTGCATGGCCTGCGCCCGACCGATCTCGGCTCCGTCCACGGTCACGAACGAGTTGAGCGACATGTTCTGCGCCTTGAACGGCGCTACGCTGACTCCCTGCCGTCGCAGCCACCTGATCATTCCGGCGGTAACGACGGTCTTGCCGGCGTCCGACGCAGTTCCGGCGACCAGAAGCGTCCCGTTCACCGCCCGATCCGCCCCATCCGCCTCGCCAACCGGGGCGATTCCGCGCCGCCGGACGCGGCCGCGGCCGGTACGGTTCGGCGTGGCGACGCGGCGATTGGGCTGCTGAGCATGGGACATGACGATAGGGAACGGGAGGCTCTCGGTGCGGGACCGGCCCAACAAAGGCGTGTCCGTAGCGTGATCCGCATCGTGCACAATGTGCCCTTAGGCGCCTGTAGCTCAGCCGGATAGAGCAGCTGCCTTCTAAGCAGCCGGCCGGGGGTTCGAGTCCCTCCAGGCGCGCGACGACACTCCCCCGCAGCTCACAGGGGCATCCGCCCAGCACAGATGAACTTCATGAAGCGCGACTCCGTCTGCGTGCCCGGTGCTTCTGCTGGGACCGCCCGATTCCCGTGGATTGCGCCGCTTCAGCTCCTCGTCGTTCCCGGTGTGGCGGAGATCGTGAAAGTGGACGCCGCTGAAGCCAGTCGCCTCTATGGCCGGAAGCCACGTAGCCAAGGCCCGTATACCTCGTCCGTCGCAGTGTCCTGGTTCTACCGCAGGCCCATAGAAAGGTTACGGCTCCATACATCCCCCAGAGACTGACGCCATTTTTGAGTCGTTTGCCCACGCGAAACCACCCAGTCTCTGGCCGAATGCACCAGTATTTCGGGCAGCTCCATGGCAAACCACTGGCCGATCGGATCAGGACCGATCCCGTACGCCGCCCAAGAAACACCCGCGGCATTACCGATGTCTACGCTGCTGCTGTTAGGCATCGGAATGTAGAGCATGATATCCCGTATCCACCCATTAGACCGGTTCTCGACTATCAGCTCCGGTTCACTGTGCTGGGCGCCGGGGACAGGACTGATCCCGTAGGTTACGTCCTCAGCCTCGGCCCTGACAGCCTGTTGACGCTCTGCCCGCTCCGCTGCCTGCTCCGACCGGTCGGCCTGGATCGTCGCCGCGTTAGCCGCAGCCTGATTCTGCGCATCGAATTCGCGCGTCACCACCCAGGTGCCAGCGCAGGTGACTACGGCCGCGACTAAAGCAGTGATCAGCGGGTTCGACGAAAAGACTTTCACTTTCCGAGACAGCCTCCGCGCCTGGCGCTGCCGCGCGGCGCCGTCAGCGCGAGCCGCGGAGCCCGCAGGTCGCGGAACCGGTTGCGTATCCCTCTTCCCGCGCCGCGCAGCGGCTCTGCGGCGAGCCGCATTCTTCTTACGGGCATTCATGGTCGCCTAGTCCTTCAGTGCATCGAGCACGCGTCCGAGGGCCTCATCAAGAATCTTTCTGTCGCGGCCCGATCGGCGGAATCTCGAACTACCCGCCGTGCGACCCTTCCGGCTAGTTCAGGCTGAGCAGCCCGACCTCGCTGAGGGCCTTCTCTGCCCCTTCCCCACGAAGCACGCGAAGCGCCTGGGCATCGATGCCAAGTACGACGCGCCACGAAGGCATCAAGTTGTCCGATGCGGATGCAGCCCGAACGCGCCGCCAACCGTGATCCGGAACATCGCCGGAGCGACGACGGACCCGCGCCCGCTGGTCGGCTACTGCGGCGCATGTCACCGGGCAGTTTCCGCGTGGTAGGAGCGGCCGAACCTCCGGGGAGGTGTACGTGCCCGCAGCGTGCCCGATCGGAGCGCGCAATGCCGCCACGCATGAGCCGTGGCCGGGCGGAGAAGATGCGCTGCGGGAGGTCGGGCTGTGCGCATAGCTGGACGTTTCACAAGATAGAGGGGACGCTAAGATGCCTATAACTGGGCACGATGGCCTCGGAGGACCAATGCCGCACGGGCGGAAACTCTTCTGGACGATTACCGGAAGCGTCGTAGCTGCGGCCGCGCTAGTAATAGCGCTCATCGAGGTCAATCGTGGCGCGCCGCCAAAGGCAGCCTCGCCCGCGCATCACATTTCAGCCAGGGTACGCTCTCAAGCTGGCAAGTTAGCTCCGGTGGTAATTCCGAAAACGTCCAGCGCGTCCCCGTTCTCATATATCTCAGATATGACCCCTTCCAGTAATGTCGGCGAGCTGGTCTACCCTGATCCGGTCAAGATAGACGGATCAATTTATCCCAAGAGCATCCAGTTCTCCTGTGACAACGGCGACCTGGCTGCTTTTCCTGCAGTATATAAGTTGAGTCATAACGCTCGCCGGTTCGAGGCCACTGTTGGAGTTGAGGCCCAGTGGCCCTCCTCCTACATAGTGGGCGTATCACTACTTGGCGATGGTCGCCCTCTCCTGACCTTTAGTGTCAGCGTCCTCAAGCCAAAAACCATCGATGTCAATGTGACTGGCGTCCATATCCTCACGCTCGAATGCTTCACTCCCGGTATCACTTCGGCAGGCAGTTCGGCGAACATCGAGGTAGCCTGGGGAAACGCGCGCGTGACTGAAGGACATTGACCGCGCCATGCTCACCCACCGTCAGCGGATCGCTCGCATGCGGATGCTGGCTCGGCAAGCGCTGGAAGCGTATCCGCTGGTGGATCAGGAGCTGCGCTTTATCGCTGATGAGGAAAATGCCACGTTCCGAGTCGATGCGACAGCACCTGATGGCCCTGATCGGTTCCTAATCCGCGTGCACCGTCCGGCCCGTCATGGGCGGGACGTCGACACGGCTGCCGCCGTCGATTCTGAACTGCGCTGGCTGGCCGCGCTGCGAAGCGAAACAGATCTGCTCGTCCCGGCGCCCTTCCGCACGGTCGACGGAAAATTAACTGCGGTGGTTGCTTCGCCGGACATGCCGGAGCCTCGCGTGTGCTCGGTGCTGCGCTGGATGGATGGCCGCGTTCACGCCTCCTCCCCCCGCCCAGTGCACCTGCGCCGTCTCGGAAGCGTTATGGCGCGGCTCCACAATCACGCTGGCCAGTGGCCTATCCCGCCCGGCTTCGTGCGCATCCGATGGGACTGGGAGACGTTCTTCGGCGACACGATGGTCTATGGCGGAGTCGGCGCAGCGGATGTGTGGGACCTGCTGCCCGATGAGCTCCGGCGCAGCTTTGCCCGCGTTGCCTCCGGCATGAGACGCGTCATGACACACCTGGGCGAGGATGCCGACAATTTCGGGCTCATCCACGCGGATCTGCACCTCGACAACGTGCTGTTCTGGCGCGACCAGGTCAAGGTCATCGACTTCGACGACTGCGGATACGGTTACTGGCTCTACGACATCGCGGTCTCGCTGTGGGAATTGCGGCGCCGAGACGACTACCTGGACTTCCGGTCTGCTCTGATCGACGGCTACACGCAGCGTCGGCCGCTGCCGCCCGGCGGCCTCGCCCATCTCGATGACTTCATCGCCGCCCGCGAGGTCGCATTCGGGCTCTGGTTCACCGGCACCGCGCAGGTCAATCCCGACTTCCGCGCCGAACTTGACGCGGTGCAGGCGGACATAGGCCGCTCACTCGACGTGCTCCTGCGCAACTGAAGCGCGGAAAACCGCTGGCGTCATCGGGCGACGGCACCCACAATCTCCTGTTATTAACCGCGATATCCGCCGCGTCCGCTACGTGCAGCTCCTGACCTGACGCGACGACAAGAGGCCATCAATGTCAAACGGGATCGAGACCAGGACCATATCGGCCGCTCGTGGGCGTGAACTTTGCGTCGAGATCGCCGGCGATCCGCACGGAAAACCGATCCTCGTCCACACCGGCTCGCCGAACTCACGGCACCTGTACGGCGAGTGGATCGCCGACGCTGAGGACAAAGGCATCCGGCTGATCAGCTACGACCGTCCTGGCTACGGCGGCTCGACCGTGCGCCCTGGACACACTGTGGCGTCGGGAGCCGAGGATGTCCGCACGATCGCCGAGGCTCTCGGGCACGACCGGCTTGGATTCTGGGGCTGGTCCGGGGGTGGACCGTACGCCTTGGCGTGCGCGGCCTTGCTGCCAGATGTTGCCGTCGCGGTCGCGGCGGTAGCCTCCCTGGCGCCCTACGGTGCGGAGGGCCTCGACTACTTCGCCGGGATGGGCGAGCTCAACGCCGAGGACATCAGGCTGTTCTTCTCCGATCCGGAGGAGTCGCGCCGCATGCACCACCAGGCCTGGGAGGAGGCCAGGGCGGCGACGCCGGAGCAGCTTGCTGAGGTGATGAAGAGCGTTCTCTCACCGGTAGACGCTGAAGCCATGACCGGGGCGGTGGCGCAATGGCTTGCCGACAGAGCCCATGACGGCCTGGCTGCGGGCGATCAGGGCTGGTGGGACGACGGAGCGTCGCACCTGACCGGCTGGGGATTCGACCTGGAAGACATTCGGGTGCCCGTCAAGATCTGGCATGGCCGTCAGGATCGAATGGTTCCGGTGCAGCACAGTGAGTGGCTGGCCGCCAACGTACTTGGCGCTGAGGCCGAGATCACCGACAGCGACGGCCATCTAACCGTGATCGGGCGAGTCGGCGAGATTCATGACTGGCTACTCCAGTACTTCTAAGAAACGTCAAGGTCGGTCAACTCGATGCACCGGAGCAAATCAGGCTGGGCGCCGTCGGGCGAGACCGCCGAGGAAGGTCGGCCCGTAGGTGGCAGACGGGTTTGCGGTTGGTGACCGTCAGTGCGCGACCGGGATGACGCCTGGTTCTTGCCGGCCGTCGCATGAGTGATAGCCAAACAGCTACCGGCTGCCATCTGAGTCGGCCTCGATCACCATCGCATCGCAGCCGCCTGCCTGCAGCGCCTGCGCGTGCCCGACGACGACCTGGTCGTAGCGGACGTAGGCCACGCGCGCCGGAGACGGCCCTGCCATTTCTCGCCGGTAGCCATGCTGACCTCGCGGCCCACTGCAGAAGTGCTCGGGTGCTTAGGGTGTAGCTCATCTCGGAAGGATCGGACATGAGCGAGTCCAGGCAGATCCACACGTCGGTCGCCATCGTTGGCGGCGGACCGGTAGGGCTTGGCCTGGCGGCCGCCCTCGGCCATGCCGGAATACCGACTGTGCTGCTGGAGCGCGGCCGCGAGCCATCGACCGTCCCGAAGGGGCAGAACCTGACCGCGCGTAGCCTTGAGCACTTTTACTTCTGGGGATGCGCCGACGAGCTACGGGCCGCGCGGCTGCTGCCGCCGGGATTCCCGATTGGCGGCATCACGGCGTACGAGAACCTGGCCAGCCCGTACTGGTACGCGCCTGCCGGCCGGGAGACAGTCGGCGACTACTACTTTCAGCGGGCCGAGCGGCTACCTCAATACCTGACTGAGTCGGTCCTGCGAGACCGGGTCGCCGTGCTGGACTCGGTGGCCGGAATGTTCGGGTGGTCGGCTTCTGATGTCAGCCTGGACGATGACGGCGCGCGAGTCACCGCGCTCAGCGACTCCGGCGCGACGTGCGAGATCCAGGCCGCCTTTGTCGTCGGGTGTGACGGGGTGCATTCGCTCGTCCGGGAGCAAGCCGGCATCACGTCCAGCGCGCAGGACCTAGGCCAGCGGATGGTCCTGGCGGTCTTCCGCTCGACCGACCTGGGCAGCGGCCTGGAGCGGTTCCCCACGCGGACGACTTACCGCGTGCTGCACCCGGAAATGCAGGGGTACTGGCGGTTCTTCGGGCGGGTTGACGCGGCGCAGACCTGGTTCTTCCACGCCCCTGTGCCGGCCGACGCGGCGATCGAATCCCTGGATGTGCATGCCGTTGTCGAGCAGGCCGCCGGGTTCCCGGTGACGTGCGAATTCGGGTATGTGGGCCTGTGGAATCTGCGCGTAGACATCGCCGACAGCTACCGGTACGGCCGGGCATTCATCGCTGGTGACGCTGCGCACAGCCATCCGCCCTATGGTGCGCACGGTCTGAACACCGGGCTTGAGGATGTTGTCAACCTGGGCTGGAAGCTCGCCGCCGTGCTGCGCGGATGGGCCCCGCCGCGGCTGCTGGACACCTACACCGCCGAGCGGCGCCCGATCATGGTCGGGACTGCGCAGACGATCATCGACGGGATCGCGGGCGACCGCGTGTTCCTCCAGCGCTACAGCCCGGAGCGCGACCGCGGCGAGTTCGAGCAGGCGTGGGCCGGGCTGACGCGGGGAGAAGTCGCGCCGGCATCGTACGAGCCTCACTACGAGGGGTCGCCCATCGTCTGGGGACCGGCCGGCTCGACCTGTAGCGTGCGTGGCGAGCACACATTTCAAGCACGGGCCGGCCACCACCTGTCCCCGGCACTGCTGACCTCAGGGCGCAATGTGTTCTCCGAACTCGGCCGCAACTACACGCTGATTGCACTGGGCCAGGACCCGGAGCCGATCCCGGCGTTCCAGGACGCGGCTCAAGCCATGGCAGTTCCGCTGCGAGTACTCGCCGACACCTGCGAAGCCGGGCGGAAGCGCTATGAGTGCCAGTACATCCTCGTCCGACCCGACCAGCACGTCGCCTGGGCAGGCAACCAGCTGCCAGCCGACCCTGCGGAACTGCTGCGCAGAGTTACCGGACGGGCCGGGGAATGGCATGCCTGAACCCGCGTATCCGCCAGCCGAGCACGCTGCCGCTTTGGACGGTCGGCTGACCGAAGTATCCGATCAGGTAGCGGCCGAGGGGCGAGCGGGTGCTAGCGACGGTGACGATGGCAGCGGGCCTCCACTCCGAGATCGCCGTCGCCATCGTCGCCCGAGATGGAGCATGGGTACCCGGCACGCCGCGAGAAATCTGGCTGGCATGCACTGCCACGGCCCGTTCAGGCGCGGTCAGCATCGCCCGGATGCCGCACAGCAAAGCCTGCCCGCTCGGGTTCGGGGCGATGCAATAGCCCTCGACAACCGAGATCGCCTCGCCGGTAGCTGCCTGCCATTCACTCTCCTGCGATTCGCTAAGCGGGAGGACGAGGACCGGGGCACCAGCTTGAAGGTGAAGCCGGGCAATGACGGTGGTCCAGCCACCCGGCACGGGCAGGACCGAAGAGGCCGGCACAGGTCTCGGGATTACTGGCAAGCTGACGAGCACGACGGTGGCCGCCGTTGTGGCCGCCAGGGCGATCCCCAGCCGTCCGGGCGCGTTCCGGACTGCGCCGGCGAGCCGGTCGATCGCGAAGGCAAGCAGCACCGCCGCGGCTCCGTCAGCGAGGATCGAGAGCCTGTTCGGCAGTGCCTGGCTTACGACCGGCATGTCCAGCACCCAGTGCCAGGGCAGAAGGTCGCCGCTGATGTGCCAGCCTGCGAGCGTGGTGGCATGACCGCCCAGGCTGCAGAGCTCGAGCAGCGCAAACGTGATGGCGGCCATCCGGATCCTGAGGTCTCGCCAGAAGAAGATCGCGGCGGCCAGCAGCGCCGCGAGCAGCGGCCAGCCAAGGTAAGCAAAGTACTCCAGCTTGGACTGTCCGGTGCGGCTCGTGAACTGCAGCCAGTCACCATGGAAGAGCACGTTGTCGGGCGCCGTGACGAAGTCGGCAGGCTGACTGCCCCACTGCGTCAGCCCCCACGGGCTGCCGTGCTCAGTCAGCGGGCCGTGGAACTGTACCCACAGCGCGTACCCGCTGATGACCAGCGTGACGCCGACGGCGACGGCTAGGCCGGCCAGAGCCGAGCCAGACCGATCGAGGGCCTGCG
>JASHUG010000482.1 GCA_030040155.1 Streptosporangiaceae bacterium
CGCTGCCAGCGCTGGAGCGCCTCCATGCAGGTGAATGCGGGCAAGGCCCGCCGACCATCACGGCCGACGATCGCGGGAACGGCCATCTCGCTGGCCTTCTCCCCGCCGCCGAGTCCAGCCGCGCGGCCATGGCGCGGCCGGTCTGCGTGGTCAGGAACGTCCGCATCGGCATCCGCGAGGTCGTCGGCTCTGACGGCGACGACCGGCACGAGCAACCGGGCGCCGGCCAGAGCGAGCAGGGCCGAGCGCTCGGTGCCGATCCCAGCCGCGTACCGGGCCAGCGCCGCCGTCACGGCCGGATCGGCCTCGCCGCCGTCGGACCGGAATCTCGGATCGCCCGCGCTGAGCTCGACCACCGGCCCACTGTAGCCGCGCGGGCCGCTGGCATCGCCTCCTCGCGCGGCTCGCGCGGCTCGTTTTGGCGGACGGACCTGGTCATACCCGGCGGTAACCTAGCGCCGACACGACAAGCTGCGCGGAACGGTTGAGGACGCATTTCGCAATATGAGAGTCTCATGGGACTGCAGGTGAGTCTTAGCACAGGGGGCGATGTGCGCCAGGTCGACCACGTTCCGCCGCCCGTTGAGCCGGGGACCCTGATGCACAAGGCCATCCCGCCGCGGATGGTGGAGCCCTACCTCACCGGCCGCCGGTCGATCATTTCCGGTTTCGCTCACCGGGTTGCCGACAGCGCATTCACCAGTCCGCGAGACTTTTATCAGGCGTTCGGGCTCGGCTACGAGGGCTCGGACTTCAGCCAGGACATGGCCGAGGTGTACGTGCTGAGGTGGCGCGCCGTGGGGTCAGAGGCCTACCAGGTCCCCCTGTCACCTGACAGCGGCGGTGACTGGACGATGAAGCCGCCGTTCTCCGGCAGCGGCTACACCTCCGACTCGGGCCGGCCTGTCGCCGAGTATTACACCGAGCCAATTCCCGTGCCGGTGGGCGCCGAGATCCACCGGGTGACAGCGAACGGTTCTGATTTCATTGCCCGTTATGACGGTCAGGTGTGGCTGCGCCCGGCAGAAGGGTCGGAGTTGTGCGTTACCGGCTGATGGCGAGCTACCAGGGGTCGCCGTTCGAGGCTGGCGTCGGGCCGACCGACAGCGACATCGTGCTGTTCGCCGCCTGCCCGCCACCGGAGGAACTGGGCTTCGAGCCCGCTACGGGGCACTGGCGTAAGCAGGTGGCAATCAGGGATGTCCAGGCCGTGTGGGAGTCCAGGCCGGTAGGCCTGTTCCGCGGCGCGCGCTGCATGGTGCTTGATGACCTCGGCGACCGGCTCCACATCGGCTATCTGGGCCACGACGCGCACCAGGCAGAACGGCTCGGCTACTGGCAGGTCGACCGCGGCGTGTACGAACTGGTCGCGGCGAGGAACGAGGTCAGCGAGATCATCGAGGAGCGGACCGACTACCCGCGGAACGCGGCGCCGCGCGGCTCGTCTCCTAACCAGGCCGAGCGTCCCGGATACTCGCAGGCCGGCGGGCCCGACTATTCCGGATACCCATCGGCCGAGTCGTCGGGCTATCTCTCGTCCACCCCGGCCGGATCATCGCCTGGTTACCTGCCGTCGGGGCCGATCGGGTACCGCACCGCGTCAGACTCTGGCGCGTACTCCTGGGCTGCCCGGCCGACCGACACCGGCTCATTCCGGCGCGTAGAGGACACCGGCTCGCTCCCCCGGGCGACTGACACCGGCTCATTCCGGCGCGTAGAGGACACCGGCTCGCCCGGCTACCAGGCCGGACCGGTCGGCGTCGCAGCGTTCGGGGCACCGCAGCCCGAGGAGCCTCCGCTGCCGCTCGAGGCAGCGGCGATGCGCGCGGCGACCGAGGCGCGCCGACGCCCCCGCCAGACAGCCGCGCAGCGGCGGGCGGCGGCCGCCACTCCAGCGCCCGACTCGCCACCTGTGGACGACCAGGAAGCTGCCCGGCTGGCGCCGGAGCCGGCCATGGTGGGCGCTGCCGCGCAGCTTCCCGACACGCCCGCGACCCCGGCGGCCACTCTTCCCGCTCCGGCCGACGACAGTTCAGCCTTCTCGGCGGCTGGCGGTTCAGCGACGTCGAGCACGGCCGTTCCTGCCGCCGCGCCGTCAGCGGCCCCAGCCGCCCAAGCCGCCCCAGTCGCCGGGCAGAGCGCCAGGACATCATCGGCGCCGGCCGGGCGGGCTGCTCAAGCCGGCTTCACGGCCGCGCCAGCCAACCTGGCGGGCGGGTCGCCGTCGGCAAGCATGCCGGTGCTGGCTCCGCAAGCGCCAGCGAGTCAAGCCAGCCCCCCTGCCGAACCGGCTGGCTCAGCTCGGCCGCGGGCTGCGTACGAGCAGGCGGATCAGGCGAATCCGCCTGCGGCCAGCGCGGCCCGCTCGCACCGATCGGCCCGACGCCGGCTGGCAACCGAGCGCCTGTTCGCCGAGCTGGCCAACCTTGCCGCGATCCCGGTCGAGTCATACGCGATCGGCGAAGAGGTCGAGGGCGCCTTGTGCCTGCTGCAGACAGAACGGGGTTTCGAGGTCTTTCACTCGGCCAATGGCAACCGCCACGAGCTGCATTTCTTTTCCACCGAAGAGTCGGCCTGCTTCTACCTCTTCGGCGTCCTGGCCGCCGAGGCGGTCAGGACCGGCACGCTGGCTCCGCATTCAGGCACGCCGCCCCTCTCCCGCCCGCCTCGTTAGCGGGCCCGGCGAACGGCGCCACGTCGGCCTTGGTGATCAAGCCGACGGTCAGTCCCCAGCGCCGGCATAGACGAGGCGGATGGCGGGAATGAGACCGCCGGCACCTCAGCACGACGGATTCGGGGGAAGATCATGTCCAGGACAGCGCCGTCCGGCCTGCGCGCGATCGGGAGAGGGGCCTAATCGCGGCCTTGCGGCGGATCTCGTGGCTGAATGTGACAGCGGTCATCCTGATCGCCGTCGGCGTTGTGGTCGCCTTCTACGGCCACGACACGCTCCGCTGGTCGCCGCCGCCGCTGCCGCCAGCCTGGGCCGCCAGGCGCTCAGATCTCACGGCCATGCCGCGGACCGCCGACGGCAAGCGCGAAAAGCTCGGCCGTTCCGTCCCGGTCAGCATTGATATTCCATCGATACACGTCGATGCGAAGATCATCCCGCTCGGCCTCAACCCCAACGGCACGGTCGCCGTGCCGCCTCTGAGCACTCCGATGGTGGCCGGCTGGTACGACAAGGGACCTACCCCGGGGGAACCAGGCGCGGCCGCCATTCTCGGGCATGTCGACGCGGCAAAGGTCGGGCCGGCAGTCTTTTATGAACTGGGTAACATGCGGCCGGGAGCTAAGATTTTCGTCCGTCTGCGCAGTGGCCGTGTCGCCATTTTCGAGACCTATTCGATTGAGCTGTTTTCGAAGGCAAAGTTCCCTACAGACCGCGTATTCGGCTATACCAGCTGGCCTACTCTCCGGCTCATTACGTGTGGCGGCGTATTCGACGCGAGGACTGGGCACTACCTGGGAAACATCGTCGCCTTCGCCAGTTATGTCGGAAGCCGACGCTGAGATGCTCAGACAATGCATGCCTAACCATGCCGGAGCGCGCTCTACTGCTGTTCTCGCCGCAAATTGAAGGCTCGGAGTACCGGGTTAGCCTAATTTGCGGCAGCGCCGAGTTCCCGATGCCGCGCGCCGCGGGTTTGCGGGCGTTCCCTGGCCCGGAGCGCTGACACCGTCCCGCCACTGGTCATCAAGTCCTGCCGGGGCGAGCTGGGTGGAGCCTCAGCGAGCGCTCATAACTACCTGCGGTGTTCCTCAACTTCGCACCGATGCACAGTCGCGACAGCTATGGTGCAAAGTGCCGGCGGGGCTGAAGGTCCCCCGCTCCCCAAGCAGCCCCGCCGGCACTTTGCTAACCGCCGCAGCGTGAGTCACTACCGCCACCGGCCAGGCTCCCGGGGCACTATAGGCATCATGCCCGAGCCAGCGAACCCGGTCACAGGGACCCAGTACGAGATCAGCGCCGGGGACTACCACGCGACCATCACCGAGCTCGGCGCGAACCTGCGGAGCCTGCGATTCGGCGATACGCCGCTCATAGTCGGGTACGAAGCCGACGAGGTGCCGCCCGCCGGCGCGGGCGAGTTGCTCGTGCCCTGGCCGAACAGGGTTGACCACGGTCGCTACTCGTTCCGCGGCCAGGACTTCCAGCTCGACCTCTCCGAGCCTGCGGCCGGCAATGCCATCCACGGCCTGACCCGGTGGGCAAGCTGGCAGCTGATCGCGGTCGGCGAGGACAACGCCGAATTGGGGCTGCGGCTGCTTGGCCGCCCCGGCTACCCCTTCTGTCTCGAGCTGCGGGCGCTGTACCGGGTCAGCGCGACCGACGGGCTCGAGGTCACAGTGGCCGCCCGCAACGCCGGCAGCCGCCCGGCCCCGTACGGCACGGGTTCGCATCCGTACCTGCGCGCGAGCTCCGGCCTGGTCGATGACTGCGCCCTCAAGCTGCCGGCGACCCGCTGGCTGGCAGCCGACGATCGCGGCATCCCGGTCGGCGAGCCGCGGGACGTCGCGGGCACCGAGTTCGACTTCCGCGACGGCCGCCCGATCGGCTCGACGAGGCTCGATCACGCCTTCACCGGGCTCGCCAGGGACGGGAGCGGCCGAGCCTGGGCGGGCCTGACCGGGCCGGCCGCCTCGCTGGCCCTGTGGGCGGGCGAGGGCTACAACTGGCTCCAGGTGTTCACCGGCGACGCGCTCGGCCAGGAACGGCGCCGCCGGGCCCTCGCGATCGAGCCGATGACCTGCCCTCCGAACGCGTTCGTCACCGGGACAGACCTGCTCGTAGTCGAGCCCGACGCGAGCGTGGCGCTCCAATGGGGCCTGCAGGCGATAGCGCCTTAGGAGGGAACGGGCTCATCTCCGCCGAGCAGTCGTCCGATGCGCTCGAGATCTTCTGGCGTATCAATATCGTCTGGCCGGCCAGTGTCCCCGCACTCCACCAGCGTCACCAGCTCGGGGCAAGACCGCAGGAACGAGCGGGCACCCACGTCCCCGACGGCCAGCTCAATGGCGCGCGACCAGTGCTCCCGAGCCAGCAGCACCGGGTTCCTCGGCCGGCCGGAGTAACTCGCGACCACGATGCTGGCCCCCAGCTCGAAGGCCCCGATCAGCCGCCGGACGGCCTCGGAGCCGATGAGCGGCTGGTCAGCGAGCGCGATCACGGCGGCCTCGCAGTGGTCGGGGATGGCAGCCAGCCCTGCAGCCATCGACGAGCCCATGCCGGTCCGCCAGCGCGGGTTGTGCACGGTGCGGGCCTCGGCGAGCTCGACTGCTGCCGCGCCCGTCACCACGATGACCGGGTCAGTGCCCCCGGCTCGCAGCATCGCCGCGCCGCGGGCCGCAAGTGACTGGCCCGCGATCGTGACCAGCGCCTTGGGCCGGCCCAGCCTGCTGCCATCGCCCGCGGCGAGCAGGACCCCGGCGGCACTGGACGGCACGGGTCAGGCGGTCCGCTCGCCGGGCTGGCCGGCCTCGTCAAGCACGTCAGAGGCCAGGCCCTGGCCGACCCGAGCCGTACCCGCTGCGTCGAGGGCCGCCCGGCCATGGTGGATCCGGCCGGTTGTCTGCGTCAGCGGCTGACCAGTGCCCCCCCAGCGCAGCTGGATCAGCTCGGCGGCAATCGCGATCGCGGTCTCCTCCGGCGTCCTGGCGCCCAGGTCCAGCCCGATCGGCGAGCGGAGCCTGGCCAGCTCGGCATCGGTCATCCCGGCCTCGCGCAACCGCGCCAGCCTGTCCTCGTGCGTCCGCCTGCTGCCCATCGCCCCGATATAGGCGGCCGGCCGGCGCAGCGCCACCTCGAGCAGGGGGACGTCGAACTTCGGGTCATGGGTCAGCACGCAGATCACGGTCCGCTCGTCGGTGCTGGTCCCGGCCAGGTAGCGGTGCGGCCAGTCGGTGACCACCTCATCGGCGTCGGGGAACCTTGACGCAGTCGCGAAGACCGGCCGCGCATCGCAGACCGTCACCCGGTAGCCGAGGAATTTACCCGCCCTGGCCACCGCGGCCGCGAAGTCGATCGCTCCGAACACCAGCATCCGCGGCGCCGGGGCGAAGGACTGGACGAACACTGCCAGTTCTTCCCGGCGCCGCTCCCCGTCCGGGCCGTAGCGCCGCACGCCCGTAAGCCCCTGGGCCAGCATGCCGCGGGCGTCGTCGTCCACCGCCTGGTCAAGCCGGTCGCCCGCGCCGAGCGTCCCGCTCGCCCTCTGGTCCTCCCAGATCATCCGCCTGGCGCCGATCTCGCCCGGCCCTTCAATGATCGTCGCGAGCGCGACCGGAATGCCCTGGCGAACCGCCTCTGCGACCTCGCCGAGCTGGCTGAAGCGTTCCCGGCCGGCCGGCTCCACGAAGATATCGATGATTCCGCCGCAGGTCAGGCCAACCGCAAACGCGTCATCGTCGCTGATCCCGTACCGCCGGAGCACCGGCTGACCGCTCGCCCTGACCTCGCCTGCCAGCTCGTAGACGGCACCCTCGACGCAGCCGCCGGACACGCTGCCGGCGACCTCCCCATCCGGCGAGACGGCCATCGCCGCACCAGGCTCCCTCGGCGCGCTGCTGAACGTCCGCACCACGGTCGCGAGGCCAAAGTTCTCGCCCGTTTCCCACCATTTGGTGATGGAGTCAAGAATGTCGCGCACTAACCGTCACCTCGCGCCCATCGGCGTCTACAACACTCACCCTACGTGCGAGGCCGAAGGGAAGCCCGTTGCCGCAAGACAGGCGCGGGAACCTCCGGCCACCGTGATAGCAGGGCAACGCTCTCGCCGATCCCCGCCATTCCCGTGCCTGCGGCGAGCCGGAACCCTCCGGGGCGCTCCGTCGACCGCCAGGCGCATCCTTGAGTTCTGCGCGGATGTGCACGGGCTCATGGCTTGTGACGCTTCCCACACGTGCCCGCTTTGCCGGGCGATGTTAGGCTAACCTAACCACATGGAACTTAGGTAAGGCTAAGCTACACTGATGCGGCTGACCGACCGCCATGCCTGGAAGGAGCGAACGATCGTCTCGCCCGCATCTCCGGACGCGCGCCTGACGCGGCCAGGCGCAGATCTTCGTGAACCCAGGCAGTCACAACGGTGGCGCGTAGCGCTCATCCCCGTGGCGACTTGCGCCGGCATGGCACTCGCGCTCTCCGCGTGCGGCAGTTCCGGCAATGCGGCCCAGGCAACGGCTTCCGCCAAGACCTGCCAGCAGATCAGTGCCGTGCTGTCCGACGGTCCTGACCCTACTCAGGACCCGGTCGGGTACGCGGAGGCCCAGATCCTGCCACTGCGGCAACTGCATGCTGCCGACGCGGAACTGCGCGCGGCGATCGGCAAGTTGGCGAGCGCGTACGCCCGGTTCTTCGCCAGTGACGGCAAGAGCGTGCTGGCAACGGCCGCCGTGGTCGACGCCACCAGGCACATGAACACGCTGTGCCCCGGCGCCGGAGCAGGCGAATGAGCCGACTGCCAGGAGCAAGCGCATGAGGCGGCTAGCCGGCGCGATCGCGTCGGCCGCGACGGTCCTGGCCGCCTGCGTGCCGCTGGCCGCCTGCGGCAGTTCCGCAGCCGGGCCGAACGCCCTGCTGCTGTATAGCGGCCAGCACGAGCAGACCACGGAGAACCTGGTCAGCGCGTTCGAGCAGAAGACCGGCATCACCGTTTCTGTCCGTTATAACGACGAGGACCTGTTCGCCGACCAGATCAGCACCGAGGGCAAGAACTCACCGGCCGACGTGTTCTACACCGAGAACTCGCCGCCGCTGGAGAGCCTGCAAGAGCAGGGACTGCTGTCTCCCGTCGACGCCAGCACGCTGGCCAAGACGCCGAGCCGGTTCAACTCGCCGCAGGGCGACTGGGTCGGCGTGTCGGCCAGGGTCAGCGTGATCATCTACAACCCGAGCCTGATCTCGGCCAGCCAGTTGCCAGCGCATGTCCGCCAGCTAGCCGACCCGCAGTACAAGGGGAAGCTGGCGCTGGCTCCTGGTGAGACCGACTTCCAGCCGATCGTCACGGCCTACGACCGCCAATACGGCAAGGCCGCCACGCTGACCTGGCTGAAGGCGATCTACAGCAACGCCGCGGGACACATCTACCCCGACAACGAGACGATCGCCGACGACGTCAACCGGGGCCAGGCCGCGTTCGGCATCGTGAACCAGTACTACTGGTACCGGATGCGCGCCGAGATCGGTGCGTCCAACATCCATTCGAAGATCACGTACTTCGCGCCCGGCGACCCCGGATACGTGCTGGACGTGTCAGGGGCCGCGGTCCTGAAGTCGAGCAAACACCAGGCCGACGCGCAGAAGTTCCTTGCCTTCCTCGTCAGCAAGCAAGCCCAGGAGATCATCGCGACGCCGGGTACTGCGGCGAACCAGTCGCTGAGTTTCGAGTATCCGATCGCTTCCGGCGTTACGACCAGGGCGGGCGAGACGCCGTTCAGCCAGCTGACGCCGTACCCGATCACCATCGGCGAACTAGGCGACGGCAGCACCGCTATCGCCCTGCTGCATCAGGCCGGCCTGCTATGACCCGGCGCGGCGCGGCCGGCGAGGTCCCGCGGTGAGCGCGGCCCCGGCCCGGCCGGCCCCGCTCGCGATCTCCGCCGTCCCGGCCC
>JASHUG010000483.1 GCA_030040155.1 Streptosporangiaceae bacterium
CATCGGGTCGTACACGGTGGCAGCCGGTTCCGGTCCGCGGTTTTGATCGACGAGTCGGTGATCGCCGCCATCCGCGAACTCACTGACCTGGCGCCGCTCCACCAGCCACGGGCGCTGGCCGGGATCGAGGCCGTCCGCCGGACGCTGCCAGACGCACTCGCTGTCGCGTGCTTTGACACGGCGTTCCACGCGCACCTGCCGGAGGCCGCAGCGCGGTACGCGCTGCCAGCCCAGTGGACCAGCCGGTTCGGGTTGCGCCGGTACGGTTTCCATGGCCTGTCGCACGCTTATGCCGCGCGCCGGGCCGCCCAGATCGTCGCCCGTGACCAGGCCGGCTTGCGGACCGTAACCTGCCATCTCGGGGGCGGGGCCTCTCTGGCCGCCGTGCTCGGCGGGCGGAGCGTGGACACAACCATGGGCTTCACGCCGCTGGAGGGCCTGGTCATGGCCACCCGCAGCGGGAGCGTCGACCCCGGGTTGCTGATGTGGCTGCTGCAGCACACCGACCTGGACGTTGACGCAGTGTCACGGGGGCTCGAGCAGGCGTCAGGACTGGCTGGCCTGGCCGGCGGATCAGGTGACATGCGGGACGTCCAGGCCGCGGCGGAGGCTGGCTCGGCCGCAGCGCACCTGGCCATCGAGGTCTACCTGCACCGCCTCCGCCGCGAGATCGCCGCCATGGCCGCGGCCATGAACGGCCTGGACGCGCTCGTGTTCACCGGCGGGGTCGGCGAGCACGCGCCGTGGCTGCGGGCCGCCGCCGCCGACGGCCTCGGGTTCCTTGGCGTCCGCCTCGATGCCGGCCGCAATCGCGCGACCGCCGACACCGAGATCGGCGACCCGGCGGCGCCGGTCCTGGCGCTCGTGGTGACGGCGCGGGAGGACCTAGAGGTCGCCCGCCAAGTCCGCGAGGTTCTGGCCGGCTCCGGCTGAGCGTGACTAGCCGCGGTAGGTGTAGATCGGTGTGGACGTCGAGCCCTGGTCGGAGACGCCGATCGCGACGCACGCCTCCGGCATCGGGCACTGAATCTGGCCGATGTCCATGAACGAGTCGCCCTGCATCCCGGCAGGCACCTTCGCGGGAACCTCGAACGTGACCCGCTGCCAGGTTCGTCCCGCGTCCCGGGTGATGGCCACGACCGCGGACGACGCGTTGATGGAATTGCCGCTCCGCTGCTCGATGTCAACGCTTCCGGCCGCGTAACAGGTCCGCGTGGTCGGGCACACCAGTGTGTCGAGCATCGGGTAGGGCATCGTGCGCGGAAGCGCCCTCGCGGACCAGGTCACTCCGCCGTCGGATGAGAACGCGATCACGGTGTACTGGACGGCATCACTTCCCGACGTGTATGCGATACCCGGACTGACGACGGTGCCGTTCCGCTCAACGTAACCGAGCATCGCGCAGTGGCTGGCATCCGCGCAGGTCACAGTCGGGAACGGACCGGGGCCGTAGCCAGTCGGCCAGGCCCGCTGCCGCCAGGTCAGGCCGCCGTCTTCGGACGTCAGCAGCACGCCGCGGTAAAGGTCGGGACCATTCCGCACGCTGGCCTTGCTGTACAGGCCGGTCGCCACGCAGTGGGATGCAGTCGGGCAGGTCACGCTCTCCACCGACTCGCCCGCCGGGAACGGCACCACGCTGAAGTGCTTCCCGCCGTCGGAAGTGATGATGAAGTTCATGTTCGAGAACAACCCATCGTTACTGAAGGCCGGCTCGTTCGGGGAGGCCGAGGCGAGTCCCCTGCAGGTCGTGGCGGTGACGCACTCGAGGTCGATGACCTGGCCCACCGCGGCCGGCAGCGGGCTCACGTTCCAGGAGTGGCCGCCGCTCGCGGTGGCCACGTACACAGGCTGATGCCCGTAGTACAGTCCCCCGGCCGCACAGTCGGTTGCGGAAGCGCACGAGAGCGCCGACGTGAACGTGACGCCGTCTGGTACGGGCACCACGCTCCAGGTCTGCGCACCGTCGGTAGTGACGTAGAGCGAGTTCATGTCGGCCGGGCCGCTTGGCGACGTTGAGTTGTCGCCCTCGACGTAGCAGACCGCCGCCGTCGCGCAGGTGAGCGCGCCCGGTTCGGGGCCTGTCGTGTTCTCCTTCCAGCCGCGGGCGACCAGGTAGCTCGCGAGCTGCCAGGCGCCAGCCGAACCGCGAGCGAGGTGAACGCTGCCGGGCAGCGTACGGGCCGGCTGCCAGGCGGTCGTCAGGGGGCGGGTGAGGGTTGGCGATGGCTGCGTCACGACGACGACCAGCGCGGCGGCCGCTGCCGCGACGACGGCTGCCGTAGTCGTGATGATGACGCGGCGGCCCGGCATCCGCCAGCGGCTGCGGCTCCGCCGTTCCGGCGTCCGCACCGCACCGCACCCGTCGGCCCGAGCGCCGGCGAGCGCGGTCCGGGCACGGTTCCAGGCAGCGTCGTCCGGTCCTGGGGTGTCCGCCCGGAACCGCCGAAGCAGGTCAATCTCGTCAGGCATGGTCTTGCTCCCTGAATGTCCACTCGTCGAAGTCGAATTCGCCAAGCTGCTTGCGCAGCGCCGCACGGGCCCGCGACAGGCGCGACCGCGCGGTCCCCGGCTTGATGCGCAGAGCGGTGGCGATCTCCTCGTGGCTAAGGTCGGCCCACGCATGCAGCAGCACCACCTCGCGCTGCTCGCGGCTCAGCGCCGCGAGCCCCGCGGCGATCCTCGGTGCCAGTGTTGCCGCGATCACCCGCTCGTCGGCCGCCTCGGCGAACTGCGCCGAGGGCGACGGCCCGATCAGCTCGCGCGCAGTTCGCGCGTCGAACTCAAGGAACCGCTGCTCGTCGCGCCAGTGCCCGCGCACCACGTTGGCGGCAATGCCGTACAGCCATGACCGCAGTGACCCGCGCTCGGGCCGGTAGGCGGTCCGCCGCCGGTAGGCCGTGGCGAACACCTCGGCCGCCAGGTCGTCAGCGAGTGCCTGGCCCACGCGCCGCGCGATGAACCGGTAAACCGGACCGAAGTGGTCACGGAAGACGGCCTCGAAGTCGTCGACTGCCGTCACGTCCGCGGCCGCCTGTTTCAGGTCCACGAGTAAGTATTGACGCGACAGCCAGATCCGTTCCCGAAACGCCGGCGAGGGGGAGTTACCTCAGCTACCCGTTTGACCTGAACCAGGCCCGAGGTTCCGGTCCGTGGTCAGGCGGCGCGACCGACCAGACGCAACGCGCGGCCCCGCCAGAAGACGGGGCCGCGCGGAGCGACTGCGTGATGTTTGCCTGCTACCGCGATCCGGCCTTGGCTGCTGCCGCATTCTGCTTTGCCGCTGCCGATTCGCTGCCCGGCGTCGGGGAGGAGGTGAGCACGATGCCGGTCGGCTCCTCGCCGTCGCCCGAGTTTGCCTCCTGGCCGTAGCCCACGTTGAAGCTGCCCACCAGGCCGTTCGTCGC
This sequence comes from Streptosporangiaceae bacterium, assembly GCA_030040155.1. GTDB lineage: Bacteria > Actinomycetota > Actinomycetes > Streptosporangiales > Streptosporangiaceae > JAJYUU01. The sequence continues at coordinate 3,405 of JASHUG010000483.1, forward strand.
CGTGTCGAATACGGTAACAATGCCTGAGGTCAGCCCGCCCACCCAGAGTTGGCTGCCGTCGGGCGTCAGGCCCAGGCTGACCGGGTCGCCGGCGTCAGGAATCGTGGCCGTGACGCTGTCGGTCGCGGTGCTGATCACCGAGATGGCGTCGGAGTCGCCGTCGGCCACATAGACCGTGCTGCCGTCGGATGAGACCACCAGCTGCCACGGCAACTGGCCGACCTGGATTGTGTCCGTGACAGTGTTGGTTGCGCCGCTGATGACCTCCACTTGGCTCTGGACGGTGTTGGTCACGTAGACCGTGCCGTCCGGGGCGACGGCGACGCCCTCCGGGTCGCCGAGGCCGTGGATCACGGTCACGACGTGGAGGGTGGCGGTGTTAATGACCCACAGGCCGTCCGATGTGGTCACGTAGGCAGTGGCCCCGGAGGGCGAGAACGCGATGTCGCGAGGATCGGTTGGCAGGTGCATACTCGCGGTCACCTTGAGGGTGGCCGCTGATATGACGCTGATCCCGCCCAGCGATTGCCCGCCGGTCTGCGGACCCGTGTTGGCCACCCATACCTGGCTGCCGTCAGGGGTCACGGCCAGGCTCATCGGGTCGAAGCCCACGTGGACGAGAGTCTCGGCGGGGTTCTCGTAGTTGTTGACGTTGAGCTTGGCCGAGTCGATCACTGCGACCGTGTCATTGCCGGTGTCGGCGAAGTACAGCGTACTGCCGTACATCGCCACGCCCTCGTCGGTGGAATCGTAGTTGAAGTCGTTTGGATTGCCCGGCACTGTGCTGTCGCCCACGTTGTACTGCTGGACGAGGTAGCAGTTGGCGGTGTTGACGGCATCGAAGGCCTGATAACCGGCGACCGCTATGTAGGCAGCTCCGGCCGGTCCGCCACAGGTGGATGCGGCTAGCCGAGCCTTGGAGGAAGCAACGTGGCTGTCGCCGCCGGAGTGCTGGGTGGCGAGAGCTGCGGCCGTACCGCTGGCGGCTAGCACGACGGCCGCCGCCCCAGCCGTGATCACGCGCCGGCTGGCCCAGGCCGGACGGGAACTCGATGATTCACGCGGTGCCATCTGATCACACCTCCACTGCAGCAGAGCGGGTTGCTGCGTCTCGCACCGGTTTGTGCCCAGGCGGCTGGACGGGCTTGGTCTGGTTCGTTCCGGGGAATGGCGGGAGCTGGAAGCGGAGCACTTCTTCTTCGGCCCGCTCAAGTTCCTGCTTCGTGTCCGGCAGTCGCGGGAATCGCCCCCAGTGCCCGAAATGCTCGTGCGGGAAGGCACCCAGTGCCGAGGTGAAGTCGCCGACAGTCTGGCGCCGCCAGGCGGTGATGTTGGGGTTGACCACGCCGGTCACCAGCTCAAGCAGCCGGGTAACCGAGGTGTGGTCGAACGTGTCGTGGCAGACGAAGCCGCCGACCGTCCACGGCGAGACGATGATGCAGGGCACGCGGAAGCCCAGCCCGATCGGCCCCGGCGCCGAAGTCGTTACCGACGTGGGGATGTACTCGCCAGCCGTGCCCGCCGGAGCGGTGGGCGGGACAACGTGATCGAAGTAGCCGTCGTTCTCGTCGTAGATCAGGATGAACACCGTCTTGGCCCAGACATCGGGGTTGGCCGCGATCGCGTCGACCTTGCTCTTGACGTAGTCAGCGCCGGCGGCGGGCATGAAGTCGGGGTGCTCGGACTGGTAGGAGGTCGGAAGGATGTACGAGACCGTCGGCAGCCGGTCATTGATGGCGTCGTACTCGAACTGGCCTGGCTGGTAGAACCTCATCGCGTTCTGGTACAGGGGCGACGACGTCGACGCGTTCTGGTACTGGTCGAAGTACTCGAGCACGTTGAAGCCGTAGTTGTCGACCTCCTGGTACACCTTCCAGGACACCCCGGCCGCGCTCAGCAGTTCCGGGTAGGTCTGCCATGAATAACCCTCAGTGGGCACGTAGTTGCCGTAGGTCGGGCCGCCGTGGAGGCCGGAGGGATCGATCTGGCCGGTCATGAGATAGAGCCGGTTAGGCCAGGTCGGCCCCAGCACCGAGCAGTGGTAGCCGTCGCAGATCGTGAAGGCGTCGGCCAGAGCCCACTGGAACGGGATGTCGTCCCGCTTGAAGTACGCCATGGAGTACTGCGCGTCGATCCCGTCGTAGTCGTCAATCCTCGAGTTCATCCGCGCGGTCACGAAGCCGTTCATGGCGCCGTTGTTCCACGAGTCGTGTTGCGGATCCCAGTCGTGGCTGGTCGAGGGCAGCGCCTGCGCGCTGGTGCTGTGCGTGTCGGCATGGAACGGGTACAGGTACCCGTCAGGGTTCTTCGGGTCCGGCTGCTTGAAGACGCCAGGGATCGCCGAACGGTCACCGAAACCACGGACTCCTGGCATGGCTCCGAAGTAATGGTCGAAGGACCGGTTCTCTTGCATCAGCACGACGACGTGCTTGATGTCTGAGATGGGCGCGGTTGTCCGCGCCGAGCTGAGACGCGCGCTAGGCGCGCCGTCGATGATCTTCCGCAGGTTGGACGGCAAGGCGAACGACGCCAGGACCATCCCGCCTGCCGACGCCAGTAGCTGGCGCCGACTCACCTCAATCGCCACGCAAGATCTCCTAACGCTGGAGGAGCAGGCACCGCGAGCACACGAAGCTGTTCAGGACGAGCAAGATCGGCCGCCCGAGCGAGGACAGCATGTCCGCAGTCTGATGTAAGCCAAATAAAGCGACCTGCAGGTGACGGGCAAGTAAAAACTAGCGTGCGTCGGGTGCCGGACAAATGGCGTCGCGCCATTTCAGAACCGGCACAGGAGCCAGGTCTGGCTAGGGAACGAACGTGATCGCGGTGGGCACGGGCCCAACTCGGACCGACCGGCCGATCGCGCCTGTCATCGCGTTCACCCGGACGACTGCGCCGGTCTTGCAGGTCAGCACGTAAGCAGTTGTCCCGGTTGGCGGCAGCGCGATGCCGCACGGGTAGCCGGGAACGCGGAGCGGCGGCCCGGCCGTGCTGGTCGCGGTCCTGATCGTGATGAGGTAGGCGCCCTCGGTGCCGACGACATACGCCACGCGGCCGCCGGGTGCGATCACGATCATCGACGGGGTGCCGGCCCGATACACGCGGATGGGCTCGCTCGACGTATTCGTCGCGGTGCTGATCGGCGTCACGCTGAAGGAGCCCGCATTGCTGACGTAGACCGTGCGGCCGTCGGGAGTGACCACCAGGTCGTTAGGCGAGGCGCCGGTGAAGATCGGCGGGCCTGCTGTGTTCGTGGCGATGTTCACCGGTGTCACGTTGTTGGCTGCGTCGTTGCCGACGTAGAGGGTCTTGCCGTTCGGGGTAACCACCATCGGGCCGGGCCCGTCGCCGACCTTGATCGGCCGCCCGAGCTTTCCCGTGGCGGCGCTGATCGGGGTCACGTGGTTCGTCAGGGCATCAGCGACGTAGACAGTTCGTCCGTTCGGAGTGATCACGATGCCGTACGGCGAGCTGACCTTGATCGGGCGGCTCGCGGAGTTGGTCGCCGTGTTGATCCGGACAACGCTGTCGCCGAGGCCGTTTGCGACCCACAGGGTCTTTCCGTCCGGGGACATGGCCATGCTGACGAACGAGGCAGGTATGGTGCCGATGCGCCCCACGCTGATCGCGCGGCCGGCTCGTTGCGTCATCAGGTCAACTGGCGTGATGCCAGCGCTGTCCGCCACGTAGGCGGTCCTGCCGTTAGCGGTGACCACGATGCTCGTGCCGCCCTCCGGGAGCCGGATCGAGCGTCCGGCCGTGTCGGTGACCGCGCTGACCGGGGTGAGCTCGGCCCCGCGACCGGGGCAGAACTGCCACAGGGTCCGGCACCGGCTGCCCTCGCTGAGCACATACAGTTCCGCGCCGCGGGGGCTGGCGGCCGGGGTGGCGGCCGGGCCCGATTGATACACCGCCTGCCCGGCCAGTGCGCTCGCGGCCACGACGACGGCCGGCAGCGCGGTGCCGAGGACGCGGTGCCGACGGCGCAGCCGACGGCCGGCCCGGATGGCGGTGCTAGCCAGCGGTCCCACCGGCGGCTCGTGCTCGGTCGCGTGGTCAAGCAGGTTGCGGAATGGTGACTCAGCCATGGTGCCGTACCCCGTTCGTGACCGCCGGCCACTTGCCCGGCGGGGATGACTGTTCCGATCCCGGCACCGCATCGCCAAGCAACGGCCGGAGCCTGTCCAGCGCCCGCGAGCACAGGCTCTTGACCGTTCCGGCATTACAGTCCATGAGCGCGGCCACCTGATCGACGCTGAGGTCCTCCCAGTAGCGCAGGATCACTGCAGCCCGCGAGCGAGGACCGAGCTGGGCCAGTGCGTCGAGCACGACCAGCCGCAGGTCGGGCGATGTCGATTCGACCGCGTGCTCGGGCAGCTGGCAGGTCACCACCTCGCGCGCACTTTTGGTGCGCCGGCCGGCCAAGTAGGTGTTGACCAGCGTCCGCTCGGCATAGGCATGCGCCGCCTGTGCGCGGCCGATGCGGCGCCAGGACGCGAACACCTTGACCAGGGCGGTCTGGGTCAGGTCCTCGGCGGTGTGCCAGTTGCCGCAGAGCATGAACGCGGTGCGTCGCAGCCGTGCCCCGGACACCGCGACGAACTCAGTGAACTCCTCCTCCACGGATGCCACCAGGTCACCGCTCCCTTGCTGCCGTCGGTTTCAAAGCCCGACGCACTATCGATGCCACGGGCCCGGTGACCGGTTGCGTGCCCGAGAGCGCGGGGCCGCCGGTCAGGGCTAAGGTGTTCGGCCTGCCTCACGCCGGAATCGCGCCGGCCGCGGCAAACGAATGGCGAGCGCTGGGTTCTCTTGACGTCGTCAGGTAGCGTTCGCCGCGTCGATGAGCTCCAGAATGCGAGCCGGCGGCAGATGCTGTTCCCGGATCCGCACGCCGAACGGGGCGAGAGCGTCCTCGATCGCATTCACCAGCGTCGGCGGCGCGACGATCATGCCGCCCTCCCCCACGCCACGGAAGTTGACATCGGCGTCTAGCGGCACGGTCTGGAGATGGTCGACCTCTATCCGGGGAATGTCGGACGCGGTTGGGAGCAGGTAGTCCATGAACGTAGCCGATTGGTAGTTCCCGTCCTGGTCGTACGCCGATCGCTCAAGGAGCACGGCGCCGATGCCCTGCGCCACGCCGCCGCGGATCTGCCCCTCGACGACGGCGGGATTGATGAGTGCGCCGCAATCTTCGACGGCCACGTATCGCTCGACCTTGACCAGCCCAGTCTCAATGTCGACGTCCACGATCGCGCAGTGCGTGCCGCCTGACCATCCGCCTTCGCCGCCGTCGAAGCTGGCCTGTACCTCCAGGTTGGCGTCCACGTCGGCACCGAACTGCCCCGACGCCGCTTGCTGTGCGATCTCGCTGACCGGAATCGCGCTCGCAGGATCCCCGCGCACCCACACGTTGCCATCGGTGATCTGCAGGTCCATCGCGCTCGCCTCCATCAGCTGCGACGCGAAATCGAGCACCTTGACCTTGAGCTGCCGAGCCCCGTGCAGCGCGACACCGCCGGTCATGGTGGCGGACCTGCTGCCGCCGGTCAGGCCGAACGGGACCACGGCAGTGTCGCCGACGACGACGCGGACTTGCTCGAACGGAACGCCGAACTCGTCCGCGGCGATCTGCGCCAGGGTTGTCTGGTGGCTTTGGCCATGCGGCATCTGCCCGGTGAACAGCACAACCATGCCGTCCTCCTCGAGCCGAAGTCGCATCGATTCTGTGCCCATCGGGCCGCTCGGCCCCTCCGGCGAGCGCGGGCCGGGTGCCGCCTCGATGAACGTGGCCACGCCGATACCGAGGTACCGGCCTTGCTCCCGTCCCTCGGCCTGTCGGCGCCGGAATGCGGGGATGTCCACGAGCTGGGCTACTCGCTCGAGCGACTCTCTCGTCGTGACACCGACCAGCGGACGCCCCGTGATCATGCTGGCGGGCGGGTCCGTGCGCTCCGCGGCGTTCCGGAGCCTCAGCTCGACCGGATCGATGCCGAGATCCTTCGCCATGAGGTCGATCACACGTTCCCGCACGAAGGTCTCGGACGCCCACGGACCGCGATAGGCGACGTAGGACGCCTTGTTGGTAATGGCCGCGGTCGACTCAAAGCCGAGGGCAGCGAGCTTGTAAGGACCGGGCAGCATTTCCTGCATGATGCCCGGCACCATCGTGCCCATCCCCGGGTACGCGCCGGTGTCGATGACCACCTTCACGTCCAGTCCGAGCAGGTCGCCGTCGTTGCTTACGGCAGCCCGCACGTCGAAGCTTTCCTCCCGTGCCTGCCCCGACGCGGTGAGATTCTCGCCGCGGTCCTCGACCCACTTGACCGGCCGGCCGAGAGCACGCGACGCGGCCGCGGCCGCCAGTTCCTCGCGTGATGCGCCGATCTTCAAGCCGAACGAGCCGCCGATGTCTCCGGCCAGGACGCGCACCTGGTCGTGCTCCATGCCGAGGCGCATGGCAACGGCGATCTTGCTGACGTGAACGCTTTGCGTTGCGGCGTAGACCGTCATGACGCCGAGATCGGAGTCGTAGCTGGCGACGCAGCCGCGTCCCTCCATCGGCACGTTCTGGTGCCGGTGCACGTCGATGTGGAACTCCATGACGCGATCGGCCTGCGCGAAGGTGGCGGGTACGTCGCCGAACTCGCTACGCGAATGGGGCCGCGCGATGTTGTCACCCAGGTTGGCGAACAACGGCGGGCTGCTCGGGTCGAGGGCGAAGGCCGCGTTCGCTACCGGAGGCAGGTCATCGTACTCGACCTCGACCAGGTCGCAGCCGTCCTCGGCGAAGTAGCGGTCCGCTGCGACGACCATCGCCACAGGATCGCCGACGAAGCGGACCTTGTCGGTCGCGAGCAGGGTGAACTCCGGGCTAGGTCCGGGAGCGCCCATCAGGGCCATCAGCACGTCCGGCCCCGGTACCGTCATCGCCTCCAGGTCCGCGCCCGTGTATGCCGCGACAACCCCGGGCAGCGCCCGTGCCGCCGATACATCGACCGAGAGCACCCTGGCATGCGCCAGCGGCGAGCGCACGAACGCGGCGTGCAACATGCCGGGCAGCTTGATGTCGTCGACGTACCGCCCCGTACCGGTGAGGATGCGAGGATCCTCCGAGCGCTTGATGCTGGCGCCGGTGTAGCGCTCGGCCACGATTTCCGGCATGTCGCTTCCTTTCGCTCAGCCCTGGCGGGTGCGCTGTGCGGCCAGCAGGACACCGTCGATGATGCTCTGGTAGCCGGTGCACCGGCAGATGTTGCCGGACAGCGCTTCACGGATCTGCTGCTCGTCGGCTTCGGGGTGAGCGGCGAGAAACGCGGTGGCCTGCATGACGAACCCGGGCGTGCAGAATCCGCACTGGAAGCTATGCGAGTCCCACATCGCCTGCTGTAGCGGGCCTAGCCCGCCGTCATGTGCGAGCCCTTCGATCGTCGTGACCTGGCTGCCAGCGGCCTGGACCGCCAACATCAGGCACGAACGCACCTCCCGGTCGTCGACGATGACCGTGCACGCACCGCAGACTCCGTGCTCGCAGCCCACGTGCGTCCCGGTGAGATCGAGGTCATCACGCAGGAAGTCCGCGAGCGTCTTTCGCGCCTCCACGCTGCCGGTGCGCGTGACGCCGTTCACGGTCAGGGTGATGTCCACCATTCCCTCACGACCTCTCGTCGGCATTATCCGCGGCCGCCTGCAGGCCGCGACGCACCAATGTGGCCGCGACTTTCTTCCGGTACTCCGCTGACCCGTGCAGGTCGGCAGGCGGATTGAGGCGAGCAGTTGCCCGGACTGCGGCCTCCTCGAACAGATTCCTCGACGGCCTCTCGCCGACCAGGAGGTTCTCGGCTTCGGCGGCGCGAACCGGGATATCGGACACGCCCGCGAACGCCAGCCGGGCATCGGTGATCTGGCCACCGGTCAGCGTCAGCGACGCCGCGAGCCCGACAATGGCAAAGTCCCCATGGCGCCGTGCGACCTCAAGGAACGCAACGCCGGTGCCCGGCCTCGCCGTGGGAAAGCGCACCTCGACCAGGAGCTCGTCGGGACGGCGCGACGTGGCAAGGTAGCCGTCGAACCACTCCACCGCCGGGATAATGCGATCGCCGTCCCGACTGCGCACTACGAACTCGGCGTCCAGGGCCAGGGCAACGGCCGGCAGCTCGGCCGCCGGATCGGCATGTGCCAGGCTGCCCCCTATGGTGCCTCGGCTGCGAATCGCCTCGTGTCCGATCAGCGGCAGCGCCGCCGCCAGCAACGGCACGCTCTCGGCAACTGCCAGGGACTCCTCTGCAACGTACTCGCGTGTCATCGCGCCGATGGCGAGCCAGCCGTCTGTCAGCGACAGCCGGGACAGTTCCCGGAGCCCGTTGATGTCGATGAGCAGCGCCGGGCGGGCCAGCCGCAACGCCAGCAGCGGGATCAGGCTTTGGCCCCCGGCGAGGACGCTCGCCTCGTCCTGGAGCTCACCGAGCAGCCCCAGAGCTTCAGTGACGTCCGCCGGCGCCGCGTACTCGAGGTAAGGCAGCTTCACTGGCACGGCCCTCCACGCATCGCCAAACACGCGGGCTCCGGAGCGTCAAGCGCTCCGGCCGCCCGTTCTAGCCACCGGCGAACGCGTCGGCCGCGGCCTCAACCTGGGCCAGGTACTCCCGCCACGTGGCTTCGTCGATGGAATCCTGGTCCGGGCCGCCCTTCCCGTCAATCAGCTCGCGGACGATATCCGCGTGGCCCGCGTGCTGCGCTGTCTCGGCGACCATCCGGATGAGCAGCACTCCCAGGGTCGTCTGCCGCCGATCCTCGGGCCAGTGTGGCACTGAGCCCGGTGCGTCCAGATCGAGCCCGGCGATGACGCCATCAGCATGGGCACAGGCGCGCCGGTAAAGACCGATGATGTACTCGCTGGACTCGTCGGGCTTGGCCCACATGTCGGCACCCTGCCAGATCGAGCCGTCCTCGAACCAGGGCAGGGTCTCCTCCGCCGGGTAGCCGAACGACTCGCCCAGGTATCCGTACTCGAGCCCGGCCAGGTGCTTGACCAGGCCAAGCAGGTTCGTGCCGGTCGGCGTCATCGGCCGGCGACGGTCGTACTCGCTGAGGTCGTCGAGCTTGGCCAGCATCGTGGCCCGGCTGGCCCGGAGATTGCGGTGCAACTCTTCTTTCAGGTCTGGCACGGCACACACCCTCACTTTCGTCGGCAACTCTGGGATCACACAGTACGGCTCGGGTCTGCCATTTCCGGTCTGCCGGACAGCACCGACTGACGAGGCCACGACGTCGTCAGCTGCGACCGATGATCTTCTCGAGTGCGAGCACGAACCGGTCCGACGTTGCGCTGTCGCGGACGGCGGCCCGGATCCAGCCCGGTGCCAGACCGGGAAATGTTTCGCCGCGCCGGACAGCGAAACCGCAGGCGTGCAGCCGGGTCCGGATGTCCGCGACCTGGGTATCGAGCAGCACGAACGAGGCCGCTGGGTCGGGCACGACCCGGACCTTGTGCACGTCAGCGAGAAGAGCCACCAGGCGGGCGCGATCGGACGCCAGCTTTCTCGCCCAGTCGGCCGCATCGTGAAGTGCCGACGCCGACGCGGTGGCGATGCACGCGGTGAGGGCAGGAGCCGAGACCGGCCATGGCGGCTGCGCGGCGGCCAGTCGCGCGATGACTTGCGGTGCGGCGAGCACGTAGCCTGCCCGCAGGCCGGCCAGGGCCCAGGTCTTGGTCAGGCTGCGGATGACGACGAGTCCGGGCAGGTCACGCTCGGCCGCCACCGACTCGCGCTCGCCCGGCAGGCAGTCGGCGAACGCCTCGTCCACGACGACGGTCCGGCCAGGCCGGCAAAGGGCCAGGATCGTGGCGCGCGGGTGGGCAATCGATGTGGGGTTGGTCGGGTTCCCCACGTAGACCAGGTCGGCTTCTGCGGGTATCAGCGCAGGGTCCAGCGCGAACGGGAACCGCAGGACGACCCGGCCGACGTGGTGACCAGCGGCCCGCAGCGCCGCCTCGGGCTCGGTGAACTGCGGGTGCACGACCACCGCACGCCGCGGGCGCAGCGAGCGGGCCAGCAGCACGAAGGCCTCGGCGGCGCCCGCGGTCAGCAGGACCTCGTCGCCAGGACGGCGATGCCGGGCGGCAACAGCGGCGACCGCCGGGCGCTGATCGGGGTAGGCCGACAGGTCGGTGTTGCGGATCAGCGCAGCCAGCCACGGGGGCGTCCCTGCGGACCTGACGTTGACGGCCAGGTCGATAAGGCCGGGGACGAGGTCAGCGTCACCGTGATGAGCCAGGTCAGCGACCGTGATCTCATCGGCGGCGGGCAGGTCTGCGCACGCGCGAGTTGTCATCGGCCGGCACCCCTGGCGCAGAGGACCGCGATGCCTGCGATGGTGACCCGAGCAGTCTGGCTCGGGTCGGACTCAGCTGAAGTCATCGACCGCACGGTATCGCGGCGGCAAGGTCGTGGTGCGCCGATGGCCACGCGGCAGGTCCTCGGTATTCTCGCGACCGGGCGGAAGGAGCGCGAACGCAGTGACGACTGGTTCCGTGCTCGTGGCCGGCACGACCTCCGACGCGGGCAAGTCCGTGCTGACGGCCGGCATTTGCCGCTGGCTGGCGCGCCAGGGTGTCCGGGTAGCGCCGTTCAAGGCGCAGAACATGTCCAACAATTCGGTGGTGGCGCCGGACGGCGCCGAGATCGGCCGCGCGCAGGCCATGCAGGCCGCGGCGTGCGGCGTGCCTGCGGAGGCCGCAATGAACCCGGTGCTGCTCAAGCCGGGCAGCGATCTGACCAGTCAGGTCGTGCTGCTTGGCCGTGCCGTCGGCGACACCACGGCCGACGGCTACTGGCGCGCCGGGGCCGGCCGCGAACGGCTGCTGGCCGCGGTGCTGGCCGCCTACGACGACCTTCGATCCCGATTCGACGTCGTCGTCTGCGAGGGCGCCGGCTCGCCTGCGGAGATCAACTTGCGGCGCGGCGACCTGGCGAACATGGGCCTGGCCAGGGCGAGGCACCTGCCGGTGATCGTCGTCGGGGACATCGACCGCGGCGGCGTCTTCGCCGCGCTTTACGGCACGCTCGCGCTGCTGGAGCCCGCCGACCAGGCGCTCATCAGCGGGTTCATCATCAACAAGTTCCGCGGTGACCGGTCGCTGCTGATGCCCGCCCCGGCCGACCTCACCGCGCGGACCGGCAGGCCGGTCCTGGGCGTCGTGCCGTACCTGACCAGGACCTGGATAGATGCCGAAGACGCCGTGGTGACTGAGAGCCGGTACGGGCCAGACGACACGCCGTGGAGCGATAGGTCGCTGCGCATCGCGGTGATCCGGCTCCCCCGGATCTCGAACTTCACCGACGTGGACGCGCTCGCGCTCGAGCCAGGTGTCGACGTCCGGTTCGTCACCTCTGCGGCGGAGCTCGGCGACGCCGACCTGGTGATCCTGCCAGGGTCTAAGGCGACGGTCGCCGACCTGGCCTGGCTGCGGGCGCGAGCGCTGGACGGCGCGCTTGCGAAACGGGCCGCGGCGGGCCGCCCGGTCCTTGGTATCTGCGGCGGCTATCAGATGCTCGGCACCGTCATCCACGACGAGGTCGAAAGCCGGGCTGGCACGGTTCCCGGGCTCGGCCTGCTGCCGGTCGGGACGTGCTTCGGCGCGGTCAAGACCCTGCGCAGCCCGTCCGGCTACGCGGGCACCGTACCGGTAGCCGGTTACGAGATCCACCATGGCACGGTCAAGGTCACCGGCGGCCAGCCATGGTTCACGAGTCGGCCGGGCGACGAGACGGCGGCGCTGGACGGCTGCCTGGCTGGCCCTGTAGCGGGCACGCTGTGGCACGGGATCTTCGAGAATGACGCGTTCCGCCGGTCCTACCTCGTGCAGATCGCCGGAGTCGCGGGACGAGACTTCGTTCCCACAGCGGGCACCTGTTTTGCGGCGGCCAGGCAGGCTCAGTTCGACGCGCTCGCCGACGCCATCGATTCCAGCATCGATACCGATGCGCTCCTGCGCCTGATCGAGAACGGACCCGCTCGCGACCTGCCCGTCCTCCGGTCAGGGATATGACAACCAGATCGCCTGCCATCCGGGCCCCGCAACTGGACGGGCAAGACGCCGGTCGCACACGCCGGGACTGGCCGCTGGCGGGCGGCCTGATCGGCGGCGCTCTCGCCGACGCGATCACTGGTGACCCGGCCCGCGGCCATCCCGTCGCGCTGTTCGGTCAGCTCATGACCGCTGTCGAGCAGCGCGTCTACGCCGACCGCGGGGGGCCTGGCATCGCCTACGCGGCCGGCGGAGTCATCATCGGCACCGCTCCCCTGCTGCTGGCTGCCCGCGCGACCCGCGCCAGCCCGGCCGGGCGAGCGGCGATCACGGCGGCGACGGCCTGGGCCGCCATCGCCTCGCGGTCCCTGTGCGGCGCAGCCCGCGAGGTCGGGCACGCTCTCAGCGCTAGTGACCTCGCGCGGGCCCGCGACGCGCTGCCCTGCCTGTGCGGCCGTGACCCGCAGGACCTGGACTCCGCCGCCATCACCAGGGCCGTCGTTGAGTCCGTGGCCGAGAACACCAGCGACGCCATCGTTGCGCCGCTGATCTGGGGAGCGCTGGCCGGCCCGGCGGGCGTGTCCGGATACCGCGCGATCAACACCCTCGACGCAATGGTCGGTCATCACTCGCCGCGATACGAACGATTCGGCCGGGCGTCGGCTCGCCTCGATGACGTCGCTAACTGGATCCCGGCACGCGTCACCGCGCTGCTCGCGGCCGCCTGCTCGCCCGCGGTTGGCGGCAGGCCAGCACCGACGTGGCGGACGGCGCGTGACTACGGCCCGTGCCACCCCAGCCCCAACGCGGGCTGGTGCGAGGCAGCGTTCGCCGGAGCGCTCGGCGTCCGGCTCGGCGGGATGCTCAGTTACTCCGGCCGCGCCGAGTACCGGCCCGAAATCGGAACCGGGCGGCCGCCGCAGGCCGCGGATATCGCCAGGGC
>JASHUG010000484.1 GCA_030040155.1 Streptosporangiaceae bacterium
CCGTCCGGTGGGCATCGGCGCCGCCAGTGCGGGCGGGCCAGTGCGCGGTCGCCTAGCCGGTGGCCGCGGCTAGCGGCCGCGGCGCGTGCGCTGCCAGTTGCTGGCGGAGCTTGGCCCGGCCGCGGTGCAACCGGGACATGACCGTCCCGATCGGGGTGTCCATCATCTCTGCGATCTCGCGATACGGATATCCCTCGACGTCGGCGAGGTAGATCGCGACCCTGAACTCGCTCGGCAGGCTCCGCAGCGCCTGCAGGATGTCGGAGTCCGCGAGCCGGTCAAGCACCTCGGCCTCGGCGGAGCGAGCGGGCGGGCTCAGCGGGTCGTTACCGGTCTGCCAGTCCTCGGAGAAGTCGGCGTTCAGGTCCTGAATCGGCTCCCTGCGCTTCTTCCTGTAGCTATTGATGAAGGTGTTCGACAGGATCCTGTGCAGCCAGGCGCGCAGGTTCGTTCCCGGCGTGAACTGGTGAAATCCCGCGTATGCCTTCGCGAACGTCTCCTGCAGCAAATCCTCGGCGTCGGAGGTGTTCCTGGTCATCCGGAGCGCAGCAGGATAGAGCTGACCCATGAACGGGATCACGTCTCGCTCGAATCGCACTTCGCGGTCGGTCATCTGCTCTGCGTGTGTCACTGTCTGCTCCGCTCCCCTGGTGGACTGACAACCTCTATGACGCAACTCGCGGGTAACACGATGCGTGATCTGGGTTACAGGGCGATTACACAGAGGATTTGCGGCGCCTAGATAACTGCAAATACGGACGGACCGGGCGGCCGGCCACGGGGCGGAGCCCTCCGTGAGTCAGGCTAGATCCAGCCGTGGAACCACATCCTCGACAGCCAGGCCGAGTACGGGATCATCTCGGCTGTCAGGATCGGATAGAGGTAGGCGAGGTTGAGCAACACTGCGACGAGGTAGCCGCCGGCCGCGACGGCGCCCACGGCCCGGCGGCCGGGCGCGGCCTTGGCCGGCCCGATGATCAGGCCAAGGCACAGTGTGATCGCGATCACCAGGAATGGGTCGAATGCGACCGCGTAGTAGTAGAACTCGGTCCGGTGGTCGTGCCAGAAGTACCAGATCCAGGGGAGCCAGCCCGCGGCCACGCCGAGCAGAACGGCCCCGGCCCGCCAGTCGCGCGTGGGCTTGCGGCCGAACGTCAGGTCGCCGATAAGGCCGGTGAGCCACCAGCCCAGGCAGAACAGCAAGGCCAGGGAGCCGCCCCACCAGATCAGCGGGGTGCCGATCGCGAGCACCTCGGCCGCCACCGACCCGCGCGCACCGCAGTTGTTGACCGGAGAGCAGGACCAGTAGAACGAGATGGGCCGGGCCAGGATCATCCAGCCCAGCGGGTTGGACTTATAGCTCTGGAACGTCGAAAGGCCCAGGCCGAACTGATACATCCAGTGGTTGTACTGGTACCAGGAATCGATCGTCGACCAGATCGGGGTGTGGTTGCCGTTCTGGGCCGCCCAGTTCCGGTCGTAGCCGCTGGAGTTGAGGAACCAGCCGGTCCAGGACGCCGTGTAGACCGCGAACGGTATGACACCGAACGTGAGCGGCAGCCACTTGACGTCGCCGCGCAGGCCGGCCGGCAGCCAGCGCTCGTATCCTGCGGCCCGGCGCGCGCCGAGGTCCCACGCGATGGCCAGACCGGCGAACGCGACCAGGAACCACAGGCCGTTCCACTTGCTGGCGCAAGCCGCCCCAAGGCACACGCCCGCAGCCACGCGCAGCCAGCGGATGCCGAGGTTCGGTCCTGACGTGTCCTCGGGCGATCCGGCCGCAGCGGCCTCCGCTAGCTTGGCCTTCGTCCGGTCCTTGTCGATCACCAGCAGCCCGAACGCGGCCAGCACCCAGAACATCACGAAGATGTCCAGGATCGCGGTGCGGCTCAGCACCAGTTCCAGGCCGTCAAGCGCCAGGAGCAGGCCAGCGATGCAGCCCAGCATCGTCGACCCGGTCATCCGGCGCGCGATCCGCGCGGTCATCAGGATGGATACGGTGCCGATGAACGCCACCGAGAACCGCCAGCCGAACGGCGTGAGACCGAAGGTCCACTGCCCGACCGCCATCATCATCTTGCCGAGCGGCGGATGCGCCACGATCTCGCCGGTCTTCAGCAGGAAGTTCGGATCGCCCCGCACGAGCAGGGTGTTCACGTTATGGACGTGATTGAGTTCAACCCCGTGCCTGAGGATCGAGTTGGCGTCCGGCACGTAATAGGTCTCGTCGAACACGACCGCGTCGGGAGTACTCAGGTGGTTGAACCTGAGGAAGCCGCCGAACAGCATGACCAGCAGCGGGCCGGCCC
Source organism: Streptosporangiaceae bacterium (assembly GCA_030040155.1). GTDB lineage: Bacteria > Actinomycetota > Actinomycetes > Streptosporangiales > Streptosporangiaceae > JAJYUU01. The sequence continues at coordinate 2,310 of JASHUG010000484.1, forward strand.
AGCCCCAGAACGTGCTGCCCGCCGCCAGTCGCAGGCGGGCACGTGCCTGCAGCCCGCGGCGGCCAGGCCGATCGGCCAGATCGGCGCCACGATCGGCCAGATCAGTACCTGCGGTCGTCTGGAAAGACTTCATCGACTGCCATGTTAGATGGCCGCGGCGCTAGCCTTGCTTGGAAATGCAAGCCGCCGGTGACGAAGGTGTGCCTTACGCCGCTAAAGCTGAGTCAGGGACGCTAACGGTCGGCGCGGTTCCGATCGGGCAGTCGGCCGACGCGTCGGCTCGCCTGCGCGCGGCGCTCGGCGCGGCGCCGATCATCGCGGCAGAGGACACCCGGCGGGTCCGGCGCCTGGCCAGTGCCCTCGGTGTCCAGCTGGTCGGCCGGATCGTGTCGTATTACGACGACGTCGAGGCCAGGCGGGCGGCGGGGCTGCTCGAGGACCTGGTGGCGGGCCGGGATGTCCTCCTTGTTACCGATGCCGGGATGCCCGGTGTGAGCGATCCCGGCTACCGCCTGGTCGCCGCGGCCGCGCGAGCGGGCGTGCGGGTCACCGCGCTCCCCGGCCCGTCCGCGGTGACCACGGCGCTGGCGGTCTCGGGGCTGCCCTCAGACCGGTTCGTGTTCGAGGGCTTCCCGCCGCGGCGGGCCGGCGAGCGATCCCGCCGGCTGGCCGAACTGGCCACCGAGCGCCGGACCATGATCTTCTTTGAGTCGCCGAGGCGGCTCGCGTCCACGCTGGCCGAGCTGGCGGCTGTCTTCGGCACCGGCCGGCGGGCCGCGGTCTGCCGGGAGCTGACCAAAACGCACGAGGAGGTGCGCCGAGGAACACTGGCCGAGCTGGCGGACTGGGCCGGCCAGGGGACCTTGGGCGAGATCACGGTGGTCGTCGAGGGGGCACGGGCCCAGGACGAGCCCGTTCCGGTTGAAGAAGCGGTCAGGCAGGTGGCCGCGCGCGTCCAAGCCGGCCAGGCGCGCCGGGACGCTATCGCCGCCGTCGCGGCCGAGCTGGGGCTGCCCAGGCGGCAGGTCTACAACGCCGTGGTCGCGGGCCCGGCCGACTGACGGTAGCCGATGGCACTATGGCCGGCATGGAAGTGAGCGAGCACCTAGCCGCCCTGCGGCGAGACGGCGATCTGCTCGTCGCCGCGGCGCAGCAGGCCGAACTGACCTCGCCAGTGCCGTCATGCCCATCGTGGCAGGTACGCGACCTGCTCCGCCACATCGGCTACGTGCACCGCTGGGCGGCCGGATACGTCGCCCAGCAGCGCAAGGAGCGGATGCCTGACCGGCCGAACGAGACCGAACTGCTGGCCGGCGGCGCGCAGGACGCGGACCTGGTCGACTGGTACCGCGCGGGTCACGCGGCCCTGGTAGCCACACTCACCGGAGCGGACCCTGACCTTGTCTGCTACTACTTCCTCGACGCGCCATCACCGCGGGCGTTCTGGGCCAGGCGGCAGGCGCACGAGACGGCGATCCACCGGGTCGACGCCGAGCTCGCGGCGGGCGAAGCGCCAACGCCGGTTGACGCGCAGTTCGGCGCGGACGGCGTGGACGAGCTCATCATGGGATTTTTCGGGCGCGATGCAGCCCAGCTGACCGACGCTCAGTCGACCGGCAGGCGGCGGACGCTGCAGGTCGTGGCGGCCGACACCGGCGGCGCGTGGCACGTAGAGCTGACCGAGGACGGCCAGCTGGCGACCGCCGTCCAGCGCGGCACCGCGGCGGCTGACTGCACGCTGACCGGCCCGGCCGCCGGGCTGTATCTGCTGCTGTGGAATCGAGCCGGCCCGGCCGCTGCGGGCGTGGCGGTCAGCGGTGACCCTGGCGCGCTGGCCGCCTGGCAGGAGGGGATGCGGGTCACCTGGGAGTGAGCGGGTGGCACGCCGCCGAGTCGGCCGCTCCCCTAGGCTGACAGGATGACCAGCCGCCATATCCTCGCGTGCGCCGCCTGGCCCTACGCGAACGGTCCCCGCCACATCGGTCACGTGTCTGGCTTCGGCCTTCCGTGCGACATGTTCGCCAGGTACCAGCGAATGTGCGGCAACCCGGTGATCATGGTCAGCGGCACCGACGAGCACGGGACCCCGATCCAGGTCCAGGCCGACGCCGAGGGCGTCACCGCGCGTGAGCTCGCCGACCGCTATAACCGGGTAATAGCCGAGGACCTGGCCGGGCTGGACATGTCGTATGACCTGTTCACGCGCACGACCACCCGCAACCACTACTCGGTCGTCCAGGACATGTTCCTCGGCCTGTACAACAACGGTTACATCTTCCCGCGCAAGTCGCTCGGCGCCGTCTCGCCGTCCACCGGGCGCACGCTGCCCGACCGCTACATCGAGGGCACGTGCCCGATCTGCGGCTTTGACAGCGCTCGCGGAGACCAGTGCGATAACTGCGGCAACCAACTCGACCCGATCGACCTGATCAACCCGCGGTCGAAGATCAACGGGGAGACGCCGGTCTTCGTAGAAACTGAGCAGTTCTTCCTCGACCTGCCCGCGTTCGCCGACGCTCTCGGCACCTGGCTGCAGAGCAAGAGCGGCCAGTGGCGGCCGAACGTGCTCAAGTTCTCCCTGAACCTGCTCGCTGACCTGCAGCCGCGGGCCATCACCAGGGACCTCGACTGGGGCGTGCCGATCCCGCTCGACGGCTGGCGTGACCTGCCCGACAAGCGCATCTACGTATGGTTCGACGCTGTGATCGGCTACCTGTCGGCCTCGATCGAGTGGGCTAGGCGCAGCGGTGACCCGGATGCCTGGCGAGCGTTCTGGCAGTCGCCCGATGCCGAGGGCTATTACTTCATGGGCAAGGACAACATCGTCTTCCACGCCGAGATCTGGCCTGCGATGCTGCTCGGCTACGACGGCAAGGGCGCGCGCGGCGGCACGCCGGGCCCGCTCGGGGAGCTCAACCTGCCGTCAGAGGTCGTCTCCAGCGAGTTCCTCACGATGGAGGGCCGCAAGTTCTCCTCGTCGCGGCAGGTCGTCATCTACGTACGCGACTTCCTGGCCCGCTACGACGTGGACGCGCTGCGCTACTACGTGGCCGTGGCGGGGCCGGAGAACCAGGACACCGACTTCAC
>JASHUG010000485.1 GCA_030040155.1 Streptosporangiaceae bacterium
GGTGTCCTGCCTGTGACCCACGTCTGGCCGCACGAGCCGAGTCAGCCGCGGGCGCGGATCTGCGCGAACGGTATGTCCTTGTCCACCCGCACCTCCGGCGGGAGACCCAGGACCTTCTCGGCGATGATGTTCTTCTGGATCTCGTCGGTGCCGCCCGCGATGGACTGCGCGGGAACCGACAGCAGCACCTCAGCGATGGTCCCGTTCATCGGCGACTCAGGCCCGGTGAGCAGCGCCTGCGCGCGGGCAATCATCGAGTGAGCGCTCGCCGCCTCGCGCGCGAGATTGCTGAGTGCGAGCTTGCCGACCGAGCCCTCGGCTCCCGGCCGCGCGCCGCGGGCCCTGGCGGCCGCAGTCCGCTCTGCGGTCCACGCGCTCACTCGCTGCAGCGTGATCAGCCGGGCGATGGCCTGCCGGATGACCGGATCGCCTGCCACCCCCGCGATCCGCGCGTGCTCGACCACCAGGTCGGCGCGGCCGGCCCGTTGGGGGTACCAGGAGTACACGGCGAAGTGGGCGTCGGACTCGGCGCGAGCCTCGTCCAGCGCCCGGCCGGCCCGCGGGTCGTAGCGCGGCGGGCGCATCGCGCCAAACCGGCGCTCATAGGCAAGCGTGGTCAGCGCGACCGGCCAGCCGCCGCCGACGTCACCGACGACGTTCTCCGCGGGCACCCTGGCGTCGGTCAGGAACACCTCATTGAAGGAGGCGTGGAAGTTCATCTGCCGCAACGGCCTGGCCTCCACGCCGTCCTGGCGCATCGGAAGCGCGAAGTACGTCAGGCCGCGGTGCTTGGGCACCTGGCTATCGCTGCGGGCCAGCAGCATGCCCATATCCGCGTGGTGCGCGCTGGTATTCCACACCTTCTGCCCGTTGACCACCCACTGCGCGCCGTCGCGCACGGCGGACGTGGACAGCCCGGCCAGGTCGGAGCCGGCTCCGGGCTCGCTGAACAGCTGGCACCATGTCTGCTCGCCAGTGAGGATCGGGCGGATCAGCCGCTGCTTGATCTCCTCGCTGCCGTGCGCGAGTAGCGTCGGCGCGGCGAGCGCCATGCCGAGGCCGACCGGGGCGCCGACCGCCCCGAGCGCGATCAGCTCGCTGGCGACCAGGTCGTCGGTCCAGGCTGGCCAGCCCCGGCCTCCCCATCGCTCCGGCCACGACGGCGCACCCCAGCCGGAGTCTGCCAGCAACTCGCGCCACTCGCGCAGCGACATGTCCGGACTCCAGTGCTGGCCTACCCAGCTGGCCAGCTCGGCCCTGATCTGGCCTGGCTCCAATCCGGCCTCGGTCATGACAAGTCGGCGAGGAACGCCGCCATCTCGGCGTTGACCCGCTGGGGCTGATCGACATTCGCGGCGTGACCGGCGTCGGGAATCACGACCTCGCGGGCCGCCGGGATCTTCGCGGCCATGTAGTCAGCAGCCGCCAGGAAGTTCTTGTCGCCCTCGCCCACGATCACGAGGGCGGGCACCCGGATGTCGGGCAGGCCGTCGATGACGCGGGCGTCCCGCTGGACAAGGGTCCCGTTCGCCGCCTGGACGAGTCCCTGCACGTCGGCGTGCGTCTCGCGGTGCAGTTCGGAACTGTCGCCGAGCGCGGCGATGCCCTCCTGCGACAGTCGCTGTGCAGTGGCGTGGGCGCGGCGGTTCCAGGCATCGCGCGCGTCGTCCTTGCGGAACCCCGGCCCGGTTCCGATCAGGATGAGGCCCGCCACCCGGTCCGGGTGGTCCAGCGCGAATGACAGCGAGAGATAGCCCCCGAGCGAGTGGCCACCGAGAACGGCGCGGGTGACGCCGAGTGTGTCGAGTATGGCCTGCATGTCACCGAGGGCGTGAGCGGCGGAGTAACACTGCGGATCGGCTGGCGACGCGCTCGCCCCGTGCCCGCGCAGGTCCCACGTGATGACGTCCCGGTGCGTTGCGAGCGTGGGCACGTTCGGCGCGAACATGGCCGAGGTAGCGCCGAACCCGTGACTCAGCATCAGGGCCGGAGCCGTCGTGTGCTGCGCCGCCTTGATCACGTCGAAGCTAATGCTGCCGCAGGGACGCGTGAGCTTGGGCATTCTGTCAGTCACTCTCCGGCGAAGTTGGCCGCGCGCCGGTCGCGCACTGCGGCCAGCCCTTCACGCCAGTCACTAGTGTGCATGAGTCGTTCCTGCTCGCCTCGTTCCCTCGCCATAGCCGATCTCACCTGGGAGACCAGCGGAGCGCGCATCGTTTCCCTGATCGAGCGAATGGCCAGCGGCGCGGAGGCGGCGATCCTGGCGGCGAGCGCGCGCGCCTGGTCGCGCACCTTGTCCGGCTCGGCGAGCTCGTCGGCAAGGCCCAGCGCGAGCGCCTCCTCGCCGGTTACCCGGCGACCGGTGTAGAGCAGGTCAAGCGCGGCCTGCTGGCCGATCGCGGCGGGCAGCGTGACGGTGAGCCCGAAGCCCTGGTGGATCCCGAGCAGCGCGAAGTTCGCGGCGAACCTGGCCAGCGGCGAGGCGATCCTGAAGTCCGCTGCCATCGCCAGCCCGAGACCGCCGCCGATGGCTGCTCCCTGGATCGCGGCGACGATCGGCAGCGGCTGCTCGAACAGCCGAGCCGCCGCGTCGTACAGGTGCAGCCCGTCGCCGGTGAGCTGCGGGCCGCTGCCGAAATCGGCACCGGCGCAGAAGACCCGCCCGGCGCTGCAGAGGACGATCGCCCGGCAGCCGCGGCCGGCCCCGAGCTCCTCGCACGCCTCCGCGATCTGCGTGATGAGGCCGAGGCTGAAGTAGTTGTGCGGCGGCCGGCTGAACTCGAGCGTGGCCACGTGGTCGTCCCCGAGCTCGACCGTCAGCTCCGGGTGAGCGGCGTGTTCCTGCTCGGTCATCACGGTTCTCCCGGCCAGTGCCACGGTAGGATGCAATTCGACATCGTAGTCGAATTCGTCCGGACGGCGCCAGCGCCGCATGCTCGGCCGCGGGCGGTTACGGGAGGCTGTCCCCATGACACCAGCGGCGCGCGGCACGGCGGACGGTCCGCGCACGAGGGGTGGCTGGACCCCGGCCGGCACGGCGGCCAGGCGTCGCAATACGCGGGCCGACCGCGGCACCGACCGCGGGCAGCGCACCCGCCGCCTCATCCTGGACGCGGCGAGGCGCGTGTTCGAGCGCGACGGCTACCTGGATGCCGGCATCGACGAGATCGTCACCGAGGCCGGGGTCGCCCGCGGCAGCTTCTACACCTACTTCCCGTCCAAGCTCGAGGTGTTCAAGCTGCTGGCAGCCGAGGTCGGCGAGAGTGTCGCCGCCGCCGTGGCGCCGGGGCCGGGGGAGCGTGGTCTCGATCCGCTGGCGGCGCTCGACCGGGCCAACCGCCGCTACCTGCAGGCCTATCGGCAGCACGCCGCCATCTACGGCCTGATCGAGCAGCTCGCGACCATTGATCCGGAGTTGCTCGCGCTGCGCCGCCGGTACCGGCAGACCCATGTAGACCGGGTGGCGGCCAGGATCAGGAGCTGGCAGCGACGCGGCCTGGCGGACCAGGACCTCGATCCCGGCACGGCCGCCGCCGCGCTGGTATCGATGATGTCGAGCTTCTGCTACTGGTGGCTGGTCGCGGGCGAGCAGCACGATACCGAGACAGCCGCGGCCACCCTGACGGCGATGTGGGCAGGCTCGGTCGGCCTGACCCGTCCGCTCGCCGACTGAGATCACCGTTCGTGGTTCATGGCCCCTGCCGCTGGACGCGCGCGGGGTCGCTGCGCGCCGCTGGGGATAACCGGAGACCGCGGCTGGCAGGCTCGGGCTTGCGCAGCCTGCGGCGAGACCGCCGCGCCGTGGTCGGTGACGAAGTTTTCGCCCAGCCTGTGGATAGAGCTGTGGACGGAGTGGTGGAAACCGGTTATGCACGGGGGATAAACAGCGGATGTCCTGTGGATGACAAAAGAATCTTGAAGTTGTCGCGGAAAGGCCTTGTGCTCGGTGCGCGGAAGGCAGTAGAAATCTCTCACCACTGAAGAAGGGATCCGCCTCCGGGGCAACCCGGGGAGCGCAGGATGGCCGGGCGACCGGCACGGACGGCGGGATCTTGAACCCGGTGGTGGCCACGGGCCAGCGGCCGCCGAGCAATCGGCTGACCAGGGCCACGGGGTCAGGCGAGGCCCCTCCATCTCATACATGGAGGGGCCTCGTCGCAGTGCGCGCCCGCGCGGGACTCGCCTTGCAGCGGTGTTTCCCGGCATGCCCGGCTGTCAAACCCGACCGGCCATCGACAAAGCGCGTTACGCATCATAAATGGTAGTAATCGGAAGAGCCATAGACCGGCGATCTCAGTTGCCGCTATTTTCCGGAATGCTCAATCAATGGCCGCGGTGACCCCGCGTGTTTGGCCGCGCGATTGCGGTCACAGTGCGACACTGATAGATAGCGCTCAGTGCTTTCCTGCGCTGCCAGGTGCACGAGCCAGCCGGCCGGCCGCACGCGTGCCGACTCGCCGCAAGTGCGCCGTCCGGCATCGGGGGATCGATCAGAACAGCGGGGAGCCGCCGTGCGCGTACGGGGGTCTGCGGCGCGGTCACGCCACGATGCGAGGGGCCTGAATTCTGGCCGGCTGCGGGGGACCGCGTGACCGGCATAGCCGTCAGAAGGCACGAGCCAGCGGGCAGGCCGGATCATCGGGCTGCCGCGGCCCGGGAAACGACCGTGCTCCGACGCCGGTCGGTGCAGCCCACCAGGCGGGCGGTTCTGCACGTCCAGGCGCTCGGCGACCCGCCGGTGCCGCCGGGCGTGCCGGCCTGGTACGCCGATCGGGCGTTCCATTACTACGTCGCCCCCATCCGGCTGCCGATCCTGGCTCCCGTCGGCGCGCGGCCGCGGGCCCGCTACCTCGCGATGGCGTTCGCTGACCTTGACGCGGCGTGCGCTCACTTGCTGGCTGACGGGGTGGCACGAGTGATCGTCACTGCTGCGGGCCGGGGAGCCATCGCGGCAGCGCTGTGGCACGACCGGCGCAAGCCGGCGGCCGCGGACGCGCTGATCCTGGACGAGCCCGTTCTCTCGCCGGGAGTCAGCCTCAGCCTCGACATCGGCTGCCCGGTCCTGGTGCTCAGCCGCGCTGAAACCGGCCTCCCGGCGGTGCGCCGCCCGCTTGCCTGGTGGCGGCACCGCCCGGCTCCGGATGGGGGCCTGCGCCTCGGCCCGCACGTGACCTGGCTTCGGCTCGCGGGTCCCGACGCGCGCCCGGGTAGCTCCGGCAGCCTGCAGTACTTCGATGAGCTGGGCCGCTGGCTTGGCGCCTACATGTACGGCAGCGTCCACCGCCAGCTGCTGTGACCGCCAGCCCGATCAGGTCACGGTAACGACAGCGGACGGGTAGCCGGACGCGCCGTTGGGCGGCGGCTGCTGTGCCAGCGAGGTCTGGGTATAGCCGGTCTTGTCGGTGGCGCGGGCCTCGATCAGGTAGGTGCCCGCCGGCACCGCCGTGTCCCAGTAGTAGACCCACTGGCGCCAGGTGTCGAGGTCGGGAACGGCGGCCAGCTGAGCCTGCTGCCACGGGCCGTTGCCGATGCGCACCTCGACGGCCTCAATGCCCTTGTGCTGTGCCCAGGCCTCGCCCGCGATTGCGGTCCTGGTGCCGGCCTTGATGACCGCGCCTCCGGCCGGCACGTCGATCCGCGACTCGGTCTTGATCGGTCCCATCGGCGACCAGCCTTGCGGCACCCAGTACGCCTGCTCGGCCGCGTACGTGGTGACGTTGATGTCGACGATCCACTTGCACGCCGACACGTATCCGTACAGGCCAGGAATGACCTGGCGGACCGGGAAGCCGTGCTCGATGGGCAGAGCCTGATCGTTCATCGCCACCGCGAGCAGCGAGTCGCGGCCGTCCATGGCGATACCAACCGGCGAACCCGACGTAAAGCCGTCCGAGGAGGTCGCCAGCAGCTGATTGGCGCCGGCCTTGATGCCGGCCTCCCGGAGCAGGCTGCGCAGGCTTGCGCCAAGCCACTTGGCGTTGCCGATGTAGGGACCGCCGACCGGGTTGGACACGCAGCACAGCGTGATGTAGTCCTCGATGAGCGGGCGCTTGATCAGGTCGTCAAAGCTCAGCACGATCTCTCGCTGGACCATGCCGTGGATCCTGAGCTGCCAGTTCGCCGGCAGGATCTCCGGCAGCACGATCGCCGTGTCCACGCGGTAGAAGCTGGCGTTCGGCGTGATGAACGGGCTGAGACCGGGGATCTTCAGATCCGACCCGGCTGGCAGCGGTGGCGCGGGGACCGCCGCCCGCGGCAGCCTGAGCGAGTGCTGAATGTCGGAAACGGCCCTGGTGTTCGCCAGCCAGGAGCCGGCGCCGTAGACCAGGAGACCGCCGACCGCGGCGGCACCGCTCTGAAGCAGGAACTTGCGCCGGTCCGGGCTCCCCGTGCCGTACCGCTCGGCGCTGGCCCTCGGCTGCGGCTGGGGCAGCCGGCCCGCGGTCCACGGCGCGGGAGTGGCTGGCGTGGCCGGCTCGGCCGGCCCGGCTGGGGTGGCCTCGCCGGCGCCGCTGAGATCCGCCTGAGGTATGTACGGGCCGACCGGGCCGCCGGACAGGGCGCTACCTGCTGGTGCGCTCGCGGTCGGCTCAGCGGGCTGGCCGGGCGCGACGGCTGATGGTTCTGGACCGCCGGTGGCGGCTGGGCCGGGCTGTGCCTGGGCCGGCCCGGCCCAGCCACCGGGAACGGCCGGCCCGTAGGGCCGGTGCGGCGGCAGAGCCTGCCAGGGCGGTTCGGCGGGCGCGCGCGAGCCTGACTGGCGGGCGATGATCGCACCCGGTGTGGCAAGCCCGGCGGCGTGGCGCAAGAACAGCGCGCCGAGCAGTCCGCCGATCAGGGTGGGCAGTATGTCGCTCACCCTCGACGCGGGCCGGCTCTCGGATGCCACGATCCCGATGAGGATGAAGATTGCCAGGCCGAGCATGCCCTGCCAGAGCCGGCGCAACGCCAGGATGCCGATGACCACGGCGAAGATGATCAGGACCGTGCGGATACCCCAGACCAGGACGGTCTTGTCGTTGGAGCCGAACTCCCTGATGGCGAAGTCCTTGAGCCACATCGGCGTGTGGTCGATGAATACGTCGCCGACCGCATCGACTGGGCCTCCGACCTGCGAGTTGAAGGCGGCGGCGACGAGCTGGGCGACGCCCAGAGCCAGTAGGGCGGTGGCTATCCCGAGTGCTGCGCCGAGGCCGAGGGTCCGGCCGCGGTGTCGTGAGGGCTGGACCGGCTCGGCTGGCTGAACCGGCTGAGGCTGACTGGGCGGCGTTGGCTGGAATGACACACTGATAATTCGTACCAGCCGGCGGACCGGATTGGCGGCGCCTGGGCGGGATGCGAGGGCTCGGCGGCCGGCGCGGGACGCCGCCCCGCACGGATGGCGGGTAGCCAAGCCAAACCGGCGCTCGCGACGAATAAGGGATGTGAACGTGCCGGACGTGCCCGCTGATGACGCCGCGCCGGGCCGCGCCGAGCCGGCGCGCCCCGCGGCCGCTGATGGCGGGCTTGAGCGAGCCATCCGCGCTGTTGCCCGCGGCGACGAGCGCGCGTTCACGACCGTCTACGACCAAGTCGCCGCCGCCGTCTTGGGCACGGCGCGCCGCGTGCTCCGGGATCCGGCGCAGTCCGAGGAGGTCATGCAGGAGGTGCTGCTCGAGGTCTGGCGGACCGCCGCCCGCTTTGACCCGGCTTCGGGCAGCGCGTTCTCGTGGATCATGATGCTCGCGCACCGGCGCGCCGTCGATCGGGTCAGAACCGAGCAGCGGGCCGCGGACCGCCAGTTGCGCGCGGCGCGGGCCAGCATCGAGTACGACGAGGTGATCGACGCGGTTGAGTCCCGGCTCGAGCACGAGCGGGTCCGGCGCTGCCTGGGATCGCTGACGGACCTCCAGCGCGAGTCGGTCACGCTGGCCTATTACGGCGGCTACAGCTACCCGGAGGTAGCCAGGCTGCTGGGCGTGGCGGTGGGCACGGTCAAGACCCGGATGCGGGACGGGCTGATCAGGCTCCGAGATTGCCTGGGGGTGGAGTGATGGGCGGCAGCCGTGCGGGACTGCACACACTCGTCGGCGCGTACGTGATGGACGCGGTGCCGGATGCGGACCGCGCCGCGTTCGAGCGGCACCTGACCGGCTGCGAGCCGTGCCGCGAGGAAGTTCGCGGGCTGCGTGAGGCCACGGCCCGGCTGGGTGCCGCGGTCGCGATTGAGCCGCGACCGCAGTTGCGCGATCAAACGCTCAGCGCGGCAAGGCGGCTGCGGCAGCTTCCGCCGCTGGTAGCTCAGCGGCGCGACCCGAGGATGGCTCGCCGCCCGGCCCGCTGGACGCGCCTGTCTGGCGCTGTCCGTCAGTCGTGGCTAGCGCGGCTGGCCGCCACCGCTGCGGTGATCCTCGCTGTAGTCGTCGTGGGGCTCAGCCTGCACCTGACGTCGATGCAGCATCGGCTGTCTTCGGACGAGCAGGGTAGCCACGCCATCGCGGCAGTCCTCGGCGCATCCGACGCCAAGATGATGACCGCGAAGGTGCGCACTGGCGGCATGGCGACCGTCGTCATGTCGCATCGGGCCAGGGAACTGGTGTTCACCGCGAGCAAGTTGTCCGTCCTGCCACAATCCAGGGCGTATGAGCTGTGGCTGATGGGGCCTGCCGGGGACAAGCCGGTCGGCATGCTTGCACCGGCGCACGGCGGCATGGCCGGCCCGATGGTGGTGCGGGGACTCGTGCACGGTGACCGGCTCGTCCTGACGGTGGAACCCGTCGGTGGCTCACCCCAGCCCACGACCAGCCCGATCGTCGTCATAGGCCTGGGAATCTGAGACTGGTGCTGGCTGGCCGCAGCAGGGGTCGGGCGACACGCAGCCACCGGGCAGGCTAAGTTGGCGGTCGTGAAAGCTTCCCCCGAAGCGCAGCTTCGCCTGCTGGACCTCGCCGACCTCGATGCGGAGCTCAGCAGGCTGGACCATCGCAGGCGGGGGCTGCCCGAACACGCTGAGCTCAGCCGGCTCGAGCAGCGCGATCGCGAGCTCCGTGACGAGATTGCGTCCCTCCAGGCACGTGAGGGCGACCTCAGGCGCGAGCAGTCCAAATCCGAGGCGGACGTCGAGCAGGTCCGCAGCCGGATCACCAGGGACCGGACGCGCCTGGACGCCGGCCAGGTCTCCTCGCCGAAAGAGCTCGAGAACCTCCAGTCGGAGATCGAGTCCCTGCTGCGCCGGCAATCTGACCTTGAGGACGTCGAACTCGACGTGATGGAGCGGCTTGAGGAGGCCCAGACCAGGCTGTCAACCGCCGACGAGGAGCAGACGACGATCAGTGCCGAGGCTCAGGTAGTGACCGCCCGGAGGGATGAGGCCCTGGCCGAGCTGGACGAGCAGGTCGGCAAGGCGTCCGACCGCCGGGCCGCCGTCGCCAGCGAGGAGCCGGCTGAGCTGCTCGACCTGTACGAACGGCTCCGCACTCAGCACGGTGGCGTGGGCGCCGC
>JASHUG010000007.1 GCA_030040155.1 Streptosporangiaceae bacterium
GTGGTGAACGATACGTTCGCCGTCCTCCGGGCGGGCCTGCGCGACGCAGGCGAGCCCGGCGGAGCCGGGACACAGAAGCACTGGGGCATCGGCGTGGTCTGCGGCGCCGGGGTCAACTGCGTCGGCGTCGCGCCGGACGGCCGCACCACCAGGTTCCTCGCGCTCGGCCAGATCAGCGGCGACTGGGGCGGCGGCGGCGACCTCGGCCCTGAGGCGCTGTGGTGGGCGGTCCGGGCGGAGGACGGACGCGGCCCGGAGACCGAGCTGCGCGCCGCGGTGCCCGCGCAGTTCGGCGTCGACCGCGTCGAGGAGGTCGTGCTCGGCCTGTACTTCGGCAAGATCTCTTACGACCAGCTGCACGGCCTCGTCCCGGTCCTGTACAAGGTCGCGGGCAATGGCGACGAGGTTGCCCGGTCGGTGGTGCTCCGGCAGGCTGACGAGGTCAGCCGCATGGCCACGGTCGCGGCGGCCAGGCTCGGCCTGAATGATCAGCCGGGGGACGCCCGCTACCCGGTGCCGGTCGTGCTCGGCGGAAGCCTGCTGACCGCGCGCGATCCGCTGCTGACCGGCGCGATCCGCGACGATCTCGCACAGACCATCCCCGGCGCGGACGTGCGCATCGCCGACGTGCCGCCGATCGCGGGCGCGGCCCTGCTCGGGCTAGATCACGTGGGTGCGCCGCCGGCCGCGGCGGCGCGGCTGCGCGAGTCCGCCGCCGCGACCTGGTAGGTCCGGCCGTTCACGGACCGCCTTCGCGTCACACTGGTCGTCGGCCGCCAGGGCCTCCGCGTTGCGTCGGCGCTATCATTGGATATCACCTGGAGGAGCCGATGACTGACATACTCATCCGCGACGTGCCCGACGAAGTCGTCGCTGCAGTCGACGCCCGCGCGAGCCGCCTCGGCCTGTCGCGCAGTGAATACGTCCGGCGGCGGCTTGCCCAGGACGCAGCCACCGCCGGCGCGAAGGTGACCGCCGAGGACCTGGCCCGGTTCGCCGAAGTGTTTGCCGACTTGGGTGATCCGGACGTGATGTCACGGGCGTGGCAGTGACCGACTGGCTAATCGACAAGTCCGCCCTGGTCCGCCTCGCAGCCAGCCCTGATGCACCAGAGTGGGCCGACCGAATTCAGCGCGGTTTGGTTCGGATCGCTACAGTAACCCGGCTGGAAGTCGGCTATTCGGCGCAATCGGGCGCCGACCTGAGGGCTGGCCTGCTTGGCCCTCCGCTGTCGGCCATGCCAGTCGAGTACCAGACCCCGGCAACCGAGGATCGTGCCGTCGAGATTCTCGGCCTGCTCGCCGATCGCGGCCAGCACCGGGCACCATCAATCCCTGACCTGATCATCGCCGCCACTGCCGAGCTAGCCGGCCTGGCGGTTTTGCATCTCGACAAGGACTTCGAGCTCATAGCTAGCATCACCGGCCAGCCGCTCGAGCGCCTTACCGTCGCGTAGGCGGCCGACCTCGCTCCCCGCTGCGGCCCCGTTCTCGACCAGCCTCCAGTCCTAGCCAGCGCCGCCCAGGATCCGATCCTGGCCGACCCGCACGGTCACCTTGTTTACAGACTGGAATAGTAGGATAAACTGCAGACATTCGGCCCGGGTGCGAGCAGTGAGGAGCAGGATGCCAGGCGGCGATCGCGAACTGCATCTGGCGGTCGCGCTTGATGGCGCTGGATGGCATCCGGCGGCCTGGCGGGAACCGGACGCGAGGCCGGATCAGCTGTTCACCGGCGGGTACTGGGCCGATCTGGTGGCCGAGAGCGAGCGCGGGCTGCTGGACTTCGTCACGATCGAGGACTCGCTCGGGCTGCAACGGCCAGGCTTTCCCGCGCTGGTCCAGGGACGCCTGGACGCGGTCCTCATCGCGGCCAGAGTCGCGCCCCTGACCAAGCACATCGGGCTGGTCCCGACCGTGATCGTGACGCACACCGAGCCGTTCCACGCATCGAAGGCGATCGCCACCCTCGACTACGTCAGCTCCGGTCGGGCCGGAGTCCGGGTGCAGGTCTCGGCCAGCCAGGAACACGCGGCCCACTTCGGCCGCCGCACGATCCCGGCGGGCGGCGACGAAGCCGCACAGCAACTCCGCACGGACCTGTTCGCGGAAGCAGCCGACTACGTCGAGGTCATGCGCCGACTCTGGGACAGCTGGGAGGACGACGCCGAGATCAGGGATGCCACGACGGGCCGCTTCGTGGACCGGCGGAGGCTGCATTACATCGACTTCGAGGGCCGCTGGTTCAGCGTGAAGGGCCCGTCGATCACACCGCGGCCGCCGCAGGGCCAGCCGGTCGTCGGCGCGCTTGCACACCGGGACGTGGCCTACGCTCTGGCCGCTCGCGCGGCCGACGTCGTCTTCGTCACCCCGCGCGACGCCGGGCACGTGGCCGGCCTGGTGCGAAGCATCGGCACGGCACAGCGCGACGCGGGCCGGCTGGCCGGGACCATGCGCATCTTCGCCGACCTGCTCGTCCACCTGGACCCGACGCCCGCAGGCGCCGCGGCCCGGCGCGCCCGGCTGGACGAGCGGGCCGGGGAGCAGTACACCAGCGACGCTCTGATCTTCACGGGGACACCCGGGCAACTAGCCGACCTGATCCAGGACTGGCACGCCAAGGGCGCGGCCGGCTTCCGCCTCCGGCCGGCGTCCATTCCGCACGACCTCACCCAGATCACCCGAGCGCTCGTGCCCGAGTTGCGACGGCGCGCCTCGTTCCGCAGGGAATATCAGTCAGCTTCGCTTCGCGGTCACCTTGGCCTGCCCAGGCCTGCCAGCCGCTACGCCGCCTAATGCACGCGAGGAGAAGTCCGTGACCGCCCGCCCGACCAAGCAGGTTCACCTGGCTGCCCACTTTCCAGGCGTCAACAACACGACCGTGTGGAGCGATCCGCGCGCGGGCAGTCACATCGGCTTTAGCTCGTTCGTTCACTTCGCTCAGACGGCGGAACGGGCCAAGTTCGACTTCATGTTCCTTGCCGAGGGCCTGCGCCTGAGGGAGCAGAACGGACAGATCTACGACCTGGACGTCGTCGGCCGCCCGGACACGTTCACGGTGCTGGCGGCCCTGGCGGCGGTAACCGACCGGCTCGGTCTGGCGGGCACGATCAACTCGACCTTCAACGAGCCGTACGAGGTGGCCCGTCAGTTCGCCTCCCTTGACCACTTGTCCGGCGGGCGGGCGGCCTGGAACGTCGTCACGTCGTGGGACGCGTTCACCGGCGAGAACTTCCGCCGCGGAGGCTTCCTGCCGCAGGAGCAGCGCTACGAGCGGGCGCGCACGTTCTTGCACACCACCTGGGAGCTGTTCGACTCCTGGCACGGCGACGAGATCGCCGCCGACAAGGATGCCGGCGTGTTCCTGGCCGAGCCGGATGCCGGCCGGTTTGAGCATCGCGATGCGCACTTCGACATCGGCGGACGGTTCAACGTGCCGCGCAGCCCGCAGGGCCGGCCGGTGATATTCCAGGCCGGCGACTCCGACGAGGGCCGGGAATTCGCTGCTGCCGACGCGGACGCGATCTTCAGCCGGCATTCGACGCTAGCGGCCGGACAGGCCTTTTACGCCGACGTGAAGGGCAGGCTGGCCAGGCACGGCCGTAGCGCCGACGAGTTGCTCATCCTGCCAGCGGCGACGTTCGTGCTGGCCGACACCGATGAGCAGGCGCGTGACCTGGCCCGCGAGGTGCGGCTGCAGCAGGTGAGCGGGCCGACGGCCATCGCGTTCCTCGAGCAAGTCTGGAACCGCGACCTGTCCGGTTACGATCCCGACGGGCCGCTGCCCGAGATCGACCCCGATCCGGGCGAGCACACCGTCGCGCGCGGGCGAGCGAGCGTGCGCATGTACCGCGATCCCGTCGCGACCGCGCGGGAATGGCGGGAACGAAGCGTCGCCCAGAACCTGTCGATCCGCGAGCTGATCATCGAGGTAACCGGCCGCCAGTCCTTCATCGGATCGCCGGCCACGATCGCGACAGCGATCAACGACTTCGTGCAGGCCGACGCCAGCGACGGGTTCATCCTCGTGCCGCACATCACGCCCGGCGGGCTGGACGAGTTCGCCAGCTCGGTGGTGCCGCTGCTTCAGGAGCGCGGCGTGTTCCGGGCCGATTACGCCGGCGCGACGCTGCGCGAGCACCTGGGCCTTCAGCCTTTGCCTGC
>JASHUG010000486.1 GCA_030040155.1 Streptosporangiaceae bacterium
GGCCAGCGAGATCATCTCGGCTGCGGCGGAGCGCGGCGCACTCGTGATGGAGTCGATCTCGGTCAGCAAGGACTTCCGGATCGGCCGCGGCCACGTCCTGCATGCTGTCCGCGACGTATCGTTCGGCCTTTACCGAGGCGCCGTGGTCGCCCTAGTCGGCGAGAGCGGTTCAGGCAAATCAACTACTGCCATGCTCCTGGCCGGGCAGGAGCGGCTCACCTCCGGCTCGATCCGGCTGGACGGCAAGCCGGTCGACCTCGCCACACGAGCCGCATTCCGCCGCTATAAGAGTGACGTACAGCTTGTCTTCCAGGATCCGTTCGCATCGCTTAATCCGGTGCATACGGTTCGCTACCATCTCGACCGCCCGGTGCGGCTGCATCAGCACAAGCGCAGCGCCGGCGACCTCGCCGCGGAGATTGACGCGCTGCTTGAACAGGTGCGCCTGACGCCCGCGGCGCAGTACATCGACAAGTACCCGCACGAGCTATCCGGCGGCCAGCGTCAGCGTGTCTCCTTTGCCAGGGCACTCGCGGCCCGACCCAGGGTCCTGCTCGCCGATGAGCCGGTCTCAATGCTGGACGTGTCGATCCGGCTGGAGATGCTGAACCTGCTTGACGACCTGCGCCAGCGCTTCCAGTTGGCGCTGCTGTATATCACCCACGACATCGCCTCAGCACGCTATTTCGCCGATGAGGTGCTGGTCATGTACGCCGGCCAGGTCATCGAACGCGGTCCCGCCGAAGCCGTGACGCAGCAGCCGGCGCATCCCTATACCCAGTTGCTTGTCGCTTCGGCGCCCGACCCAGACAACCTGGGCGGCGCGCTGCGGGGTGGTATCAGCGAAAACGGGCGCAAGGCGTCAGCCACTTCGGCGGCGACGATCGGCTGCCCTTTCAGCCCGCGGTGCCCGCTCGCAGTGGACCGCTGCCGCGTCGATGTCCCGCCCATGCAGCCACTCGGGACCTCGCGGTCGGCGGCCTGCTGGCGCCTCGACGTCGCAGCTCCTGAGCTCACCGGGGCGGCGCAGGGGGGTGTGGATATGGATTGATAGCTCACCGCAGGTCACCAGGCGCATGGTGGCCACTCACCCCACCAATCCACGATAGGAAAGACGAAGGCATATGAGGAGATTGGCAAGGGCAGAAAGGTTCATTGGCCTCGCGGCAGCTGCCGGCCTCGCGATCGGGCTTGCCGCGTGCGGATCTAGCACGGCCCCATCATCATCATCATCGAGTTCGAATGCCAATCGGGAGCTAGTGATGGAAAGCTCTCCCGAGACGGCTATCACGGACGATTTCAACCCGTACGCCACCACCGAGGCTCCGTACAGCATGGGCGCGACCGGGCTCATCTATGAGCCGCTGGTCGAGTTCGACTTGGCGAGCACCACCATTCAGTATCCCTGGCTGGCCACGGGCTACGCATGGTCCAACGGCGGCAAGACCATCACCTTCACGATCCGGCAGGGCGTGAAGTGGAACAACGGCACGCCGTTCACACCGGCCGACGTGGCCTACACCTTCAACCTGATGAAGAAGAACACGGCCATTAACCTGGGTGGCCTGACCATCACCAGCGTGACCACGTCCGGTGATACGGTCACGGTCAACTTCCCGTCGCCCCAGTACACGAATCTCGAGAACATCGCGGGCGTCGGGATCGTGCCGCAGTCCGTCTGGAGCAAGGCCGGGAACCCGGCGACCTTCACGGACCCGAAGCCGGTCGGCACCGGGCCCTACGAACTGGGCACCTTCACATCGCAGGGGTTCACGCTGGTCAAGAACCCGTACTACTGGCAGCCCTCGAAGGTCAAGGTCGCGAAGGTCTACTTCCCGGCCTACAGCTCTAACACTGGCGCGCTAGCGGCGCTGTTCTCCAACCAGATCGACTGGACCGGGAACTACATCCCTGGCCTCAAGAAGGACTTCGTCGACACCGACCCGGCTACGCACCATTACTACGAGGCAGCTAACGGCGACGAGAGCCTGGAAGGGAACCTGACGAAGTGGCCAACAAACCAGCTGGCCGTCCGCCAGGCTGTCAGCCTCGCGGTTAACCGGACCATCCTCGGCGCCGAGGGCGAGGCCGGCCTGGAGAACCCGGTTATCAATGCGACCGGAATCACGCTGCCGGCCTTCCAGGCCTGGAGCGCTCCGGTGGCGAGCATGACGATCTCGGCAACGGGTAATACCGCCGCGGCCGAAAAGGTCCTGGAGAACGCCGGGTTCACCAAGGGCAGCAGCGGCTTCTTCCAGAAGGGCGGCAAGACGGTCGCCTTCACGATCATCAGTCCCACGGCGTACACCGA
Organism: Streptosporangiaceae bacterium; assembly: GCA_030040155.1. Taxonomy (GTDB): domain Bacteria; phylum Actinomycetota; class Actinomycetes; order Streptosporangiales; family Streptosporangiaceae; genus JAJYUU01. Next base: position 2,312 of record JASHUG010000486.1, read on the forward strand.
CATGGCTGAGGTCGACTCGATCGCCGCGCAGGAACTGCGGAACGCCGGAATCGACGCGACCTTCCAGGGCGTGTCAACGAACGCCTGGTACGCGGATGTCGCCGACGGCGACTTCCAGATGACCGAGCACTGGTCCAACGGCGGCATCTCGCCGTACGCCGAGTACAACGGCTGGCTCAACAGCGCACTCGCGAGCGGCAGCGCCGCGACCGGTGACTTCGAGCGGCTGGACGTTCCGGCGCTGGACAATGACCTCACCACGCTGGCGGGCGCCAGTACGGTGGCGCAGCAAAGCGCGGACCTCGTGCCACTGGAGAAGTACGTCGCCGCCAACCTGCCAGTCATACCGGTGGAGACCGCGGCCGAGTGGTTCGAGTACAACTCAGACCACTTCGTTGGCTGGCCCACCGAGTCTGACCCTTATGAGTCCGGCCAGCCGTCGGGTACCAACAACGGCCCGGGCTCCGGAACCGATCTGGTCGTCATCCTGCATCTGAGCCCAGTCAGCTAAGGGCCTCAGGGCAGGCGGGCGGTCCCGCTCCCGGGTACCGGGAGAGGCGTCCCCGCTCCCGGGTACCGGGAGCGGGGACGGCCCGGCCTAGTGGACCTGGAGATAGATGATGCTGCCCAGGCCGAACAGGAAGCAGTAGATGGCGAATGGCGTCAGCGTCCGGGTCCGGAAGTAGCGAACCAGGTACCGGACGGACACGTACGCGCCCACGCCCGACAGGATGCTTCCGGCCAGGATCGGCCCGTAGATGCCGTGACCCAGGTTGATGAGGTCGCTGGTCTTGAGCACGCCAGCGGCCAGGATGACCGGGGTAGCGAGCAGGAACGCGAAGCGGGCCGCGTCCTCGCGGGACAGCCCGCGGAACATGCCGCCCACCATCGTGACTCCGTCGCGGCTGATGCCGGCGAGCAGGGCCAGGATCTGGGCCGAGCCGATCAGGATGGCCTGCCCATACCCGACCTGGGACAGCCGCGCGTCGGCTCGCACCGCGGCGGCTATGTCCTCGGCCCGCTCGGCCGCGGGGTCTGGCCGCGCCGCCGCGTGGTTGCCGTGTCCGGCCCGGTGCGCCGTCACCACCGCCTCGCCGCCCTGCGTGGCGGCGGCCATGCCGACGGCAGCGACCCCGGCGGCCGGAGCGGGCTGATGTGCGACGACCGGAACGGCGGCGGCCTGGCGTTCCTTCGCCACTTGCTGGTCCGCCTGCACTGAGCGCCTGGTCCTGAACCTCTCGCCGCAGAACAAGATCACGCCGTTCACCAGCAGGAAAACCCCGGCCAGCACCGGCTTGCCGAACAACACCCGGAACTCATGCTCGAAGGCCAGGCCCGCTATGCCTACCGGGATGGTGGCGACGATGATCATCCAGGCGAGCTTCTGGTCCGGGGTGGTGATGTCCCGGTCCCGCAGCGAGCTGAAGAACCCCTTGATGATCCGCAGCCAGTCGCGCCAGAAGTAGATCATTAGCGCGATGGCGGTAGCGACGTGCAGGCCGACGATGAACGCCAGGTACGGCGACTCCGGCGCGGCCACGTTCAGGGCCTTCGCCCACGACCCGCCCACGAGGGCCGGGATGAGAACGTTATGTCCCAGGCTGGAGACCGGGAAGAGCTCGGTGACTCCCTGGATCAGACCGACGACCATCGCCTCCGGGTAGGTCATCAGCGGCACGTGGGACATGGCAGCCTTTCGCTCGGCTATGCGGGGTCGCGCCAGTAAGACTAGCCATGCGGGCAGGCAGATGAGCACACTCCGGACACGCCGCGCCGTCCGGCGCGGACCGGATAACCACGGCAGAGTTCCCAGGTCTCAGGCTTGGCTACAGACGCTGCAGATCTTCCACGATGAGGTTACCCTCCGTATCCGGGCCGGATGCCGAGAGGCCGGCCAGGTGATCTTGCTTGGCTCCGGGTTCCGGCGGATCGGGGCAGGAGCGACTCGGCTTGAGTCGTCCGGTTGCGGCGGGCCGATGTCACTGTCATGCTGTTTCTCGGTCTTATCCGGCTGTCAGAGCGGGGCCTGATCGCATGGACCGGGGGCGCTTCAAACCTACGGCGACATTCACGCTGCCGTTAGCGGTTGTCGCCGTGCTGGCATTGGTGTTCGCGCTGACCGGCGCCCTTGCCAGCAGGAGCAACAACGGCAGCACCGCGCGTCGTGGCTGGCAGCTGACGCAGGTCTACGATCCCAACGAGGTCGGCGATATCGTCGCGCCCGGCTCGCGGGACGCGTGGATGGCGGACCTCCGGCCCGACCAGGCAGTCGTCGTGCATCACTGGAACGGCACTCGCTGGCACATTGTCCGCGCCCCGAGCGCGATGTCCTCCGTGGAGGGCGTCGTCATCGCGGCCAGTTCGGCCGCCAACGCCTGGATCTTCACGTATGCCCGCCCGGCGGTCGCCGCTCCGTACGCGGTTGCCTGGCACTGGAGCGGGTCCGACTGGCGGCAGACGCGGCTGCTGGCCGGAACCACGATCCTGGCCGCGACGGCATCCAGCCCGGCCGACGCATGGGCTTTCGGTGACCTCGATTCCGGGAGCGGTTCGCTCGAGTCGTACGTGCTGCACTACAACGGGCAGCACTGGCGGCGGGTCACCGTGCCCGTGCTCGCGAGTTCGGTGAGCTCTCTTGCCGCCGACGACCTTTGGATCGTTGGCCAGACCGACGCGTCGCTCCGCACATCGCCTCCATCCTGGGCGATGGCGAACTGGACGGGGGCCTCGTGGCACGTGGTGCCGCTGCCGCGGGTCACGCGGGCAAAGGGCCTGGCCCTCTCGCAGCCCGGCATCCTTGCGCTAAGCCCGTCCAGCATCTGGGTCGACTTCCAGCTCACCAGGGACGGTGCCGATGACGGCGCCGTGTTCCTGCACTACAACGGGAACTCGTGGACGCAGATACCAGTCCCGCATTGGTCGGCGACCTGGCATTCGAACATGACCCCCGACGGCCGCGGCGGGTTCTGGATCGCGATCAGCACGCTCCGGTCATACAGCGAGATGTACGACTACCGGAACGGGCACTGGTCCGGGCCGGACGTGCTCTCAAAGGCTGGCCACTACACGGTGATCAACGCCACCGCCACCAGGCCGGGCACCACGCAGGCCTGGGCGGTGGGCTACCGCGGCAGCACCACTGGCAATCCGAACCCGAAAGCCGTCGTGTACGAGTACCGGACCTGACCGACGGGCCATCGGCGTACGTGCGGCCACCGATGTTTCTGTCCGTTCCCGCCTGCGACTTTTATCCGCTCACCCCACCTCTTGCCATGCCTCGCCCCGATGTGCACTAATACTCTCGGCCCGACTTTTCTCGGCGTTAACCGGGCGTTTCTCACATTGGGTAGCGGGGAGTTGCACAGTGGTCAGAGTCTTCGCGCGCGTGACGTATGCCGTTGTGGTCGGACTGGCGATCTGCCTGTCCTGCGCGGCCGTTCCGGCCCAGGCTGCGGCTCCGGCAGCGGCGGCCGCGGCGCACGGGTGGCGCCTGACCGAGGTCTACGGCCGGGGCTCCGCCAACATTGACGCCAGCGGCCTCGCGGTGGCGAGTCGGGATAGCGCCTGGTCGCTCTGGACCGGCACCACGCTGCCTGTGGTCAGGCACTGGAACGGGCGCGTCTGGACTGTCATCCCCGAGCGGGACCTGCACGGCATCGCGGCGCAGTTCGTGACGGCCAGCTCGGGTACGGACGCGTGGCTATTCGGAACCTTTCCCAAGCAGCGGTACTACGGAGCCGTGCACTGGAACGGGTCAAAGTGGAGCAAGGAGACCCTGCCGACGTGGGTGGTCCGCGGCAACGGCTCCGGTGAGGCTGACATCTACGCGGCCGACTTCGGCCCGCGCAACCTGTGGGTCTTCAGCCTGTACGGCAACATCGGCCAGAAGACTTCGTTCGCTGCGCACTACCAGAACGGGCGCTGGACGAAGTCCGCTCTCCCCGATATCCCGCAGGCGGCCGCCGCCGTCTCGCCAAGCGACATTTGGCTGCTCGCGCAGTCGACGCCGGGGGAGAGCCTGACCGGGCCGACCTACGTGCTGCACTGGAACGGGCGTCGATGGAGCCGGTCCGACTTTCCGAGGCAGCGCGCACCTGGCTACCCTTTCGGCCTGATCGCCACCGGGCCGAACGATATGTGGACGACCTGGGTGCTGGCCAAGAACTTGACAGCGCCGTATCTGCTGCACTGGACCGGCAGCCACTGGACCAAGGTTGCTTTCCCGAAGGGCGGCTCCGGAGCGCCGGCGGCCGGAGATGGCTCGGGCGGCCTCTGGCTCAACGGCTTCGCGTCGGGCAAGAAGCGCGTGCAGCTGTTCCTGCACTGGTCGGCGGGGCACTGGAAGCTGTGGCAGGTGCCGCAGAAGGGCTGGGAGCCCGGCAATGTCGACTACCTGGCGCTGATTCCCGGCACGACCTCGGTATGGGCGACGGGGAATGTCTATGGCCCCGGGGACGGCACCACGCTGAACCGCGGCGCTATCTGGCGTTACAGCTGAGCGAAGAAGGCGCCTCAGCGGCCGGCTGGCAACACAGAAAAGCTTGCGCGCGCAACCAGCTCTCCACCAGTATTTGCGGCTATACCTACATATACAGGGGAACCATGGCGTGGTCACGTCGAATGCTGCTGGGCACCGCTGCGGCGGTCCTTGCCCTCGCCCAGTCGGGCGTGGCGGTTGCCATCACCGACACATCCGCTGCGCAGGCGAGCACAGCCGCCACGGCGAAAGTCCCCGGCTGGCGGGTGGTGGCCACCGCTGGCAGCAAGGCCCATCCCGGCTTGATGGAGGCGGTCGCTGCCGTCAGCCCGGCCGACGCGTATGCGTTCGGCGCACTCACCAGCAAGGCCTCGCCTGACGCGTACACGTCGATCATCCGGCACTGGAACGGCCGGTCCTGGGGAGCGGTCGTTGTCCCCGCGGGCGTCACCGCAGCGCTGTCCGGGTTCCCATCAACAGTCGCTACCGGCTCGTCGGCGAGCAATGTCTGGGCGTTCACCGGCGCCGGCGCCTGGATCCGGTTCAACGGGAAGCACTGGTCGCACGGCGAACTGCCGATCGAGAAGCCAGACGACGACGGCGACATCACCGCCGCGGTCGCAATCAGCCCCGATGATGTCTGGGCCGTCGGCGCGGACAACACCAACGTCGTACTTCACTACAACGGCCGCTCCTGGACGCAGCAGCTCATGCCCGCGAAGCTCGCTGACCCCGCGTACTTCCAGGGCATCGTGGCGCTGTCGCCCAAGAGCGTCTGGGTAACCGGCGACCTGGACGCCCTGACCGGCTCGGTCATCCCCGGTGCGCTGCACTGGAACGGCCGTGGCTGGGCGAGCGTCGCCCTGAAGTCGCCCGACCCGCTGATCAACGCGACCGCCGACGGGCACGGCGGAGTCTGGGCCGTGGC
>JASHUG010000064.1 GCA_030040155.1 Streptosporangiaceae bacterium
GTGACCGCGGCCGGGATGACTGCAGCCGACGCGGCTGAGCTGGTCCGAAGTATGGCGGGCCGGTACCGGCTGCCGGACGCCCTGCGCCGCGCCGACGGCCTCGCCCGGGCAGGGTCGGGCCCCTGACTTGCCTCACTTATCGCGGGCCCAGGCGGACTCAGCCAGGGAATACCCAATCCTCCGTCTCCGGTTGCACTTCGCCGGTGCGCCACGAGGCAGAGGGCGCGGGCATACAGGAGGTCTGAGTGCAGGCGGTCGCGTTTCTGGCCAACGGAGGAACCGAGGTTCTGGAGATGCTGGAGGTGCCCGAGCCGGTGCCGGGGCGCGGCCAGGTCGCCGTGCAAGTGGCCTTCGCCGGGGTCAACTTCGCTGAGATCCAGCACCGCCGGGGTGAGTTCGGAGCTCCGGACGGGCCGGGCGGAGCAGACGTGCCCGGCCTGGAGCTTTGGCGGCTACGCGGAGATGGCCGTCGCCGACACTCGTTTCGTCCGCTCGCTGCGAACCGACGCAGGAGAAGCTGACCTGGACCAGGCGGCTGGGCTGCCCTGCGTCTTTCCTACTGCATTCGGCGTGCTCCTCAGCTGGGTTACGACGCAGTGTTCGTCCGGGACGGTTTCGCCGAGCACGTGGTCGAGGCAACCGCTGGCCGTGGCGTTGACCTCGTCCTCGACTTGGCCTGCATGGCGAGTGGGCGGCGTCGGTCTGGGACTTGTGGAAGGGCAACCGCACCATCGCTGGATTCAACATCGGCGACCTCGCTCGCCGGCGTCCCGAGCGGATCGGCGAGTATCTGTCGCAAGCTCTCCGCATGCTCGCCGCAGGCCGTATCCGGGCCAACGTCACGGAGGTCCTGCCGCTGGCCGACGCGGCTAAGGCACACGAACTGCTGGAGAGCGGCGCCAGTCACGGGAAGATCCTCCTGACGCCTGCCTGAGAGACTCAGAGACGGATCCCGCTGGACGCTGAAATGTGGTTGACGGACTGCCTGCCGCGACCTAACGATGGTTGCCGTCGGCCCGAGCAGGCCGAGTGAAGACGAGAGGAGGCGAAATGTCTGCCCAGCTTCGAGTTCCAGCTACGAAAGGTCACCAGACTTGTCGTTTCCTCGTTCTTTCCGGTGCGGACACTGCGGCGTAGATGTCTCACTGGACGCACCCGGCACGTCGCACCGCAATCACTGTCCCAATTGCCTGTGGTCCAGGCACCTTGACCGCAACGTTCCAGGCGACCGGAAGGCCGAGTGCCCTGGCGGCATGGAGCCGATTGCCGTTACCGTCCGAGGTGAACGCCGATGGATGCTGATTCATCGCTGTACCCGCTGCGGGCGGCTCCGGATGAACCGGACAGCCGGTGACGACAACGTGCTGCTCTTGCTGCAACTGGCCGCGCTCCCGCTGGCCACGCCACCACTTCCGCATGTCGGCGCGGCCGCTGGCGACGGCTAGTTCGCGCGGTGAGCCGCGCATAGCGTCGTGTACCGGCCGGGCGTCATGCCGAATGCGGCTTTGAACGTCCGGGTGAAATGAGCCTGGTCGGCGAAGCCGGCCTCGAGGGCGGTTTCCGCCACCGGCCGGGCATCTTGCAGCCAGCCTCGGGCCACGTCGAGGCGTCGCATCACCGAGTATCGGTGCGGGCTCGTCCCGTAGACCGCACGGAACTGGCGCGCGAACTGGTAGCGGTCAAGACCCGTGACCGTCTCCACCTCGCTCGACTGCACCACCGTAAGGCGGCTCCGCAGGTAATCGCGGCCGCGCTCCAAGGCGGGCAGGTCGACTCGGCGGCGTAGGGTGGTGGCGCCGTTAGCGCCGGCGTTCCGCAGCAAACCCTCCGCCAGCTCAAGCACGAGAGCGTCCAGCCCTAGGGGCTCGTGCGCAATCGCGAACCCGTTGCGGACCACGCGCGCGAGGAGTCTGTCGTCGGTCACCGGGGGAGCGAAGGGCAGCGGCGTCGGTCGTCCGGTCAGCGCTTGCACGGCGGAGGCGATCCGGTCCGGGTGGACGTAGATCTGCCGGTAGGCGAACGGAGCCGGACCCTCTGCCCGCCCGTCGTGCAGTTCGTCGGGGTGTAGCACGAAGACCTGACCCGGCAGGCTGTGCTCGACCGTGCCCCGGTAGTCGAACGCCTGGACGCCTTCCTCGGTGACGCCGATGGCGTAGACGTCGTGCCGGTGGCGGCTGAACGGCCGGCCACGCAGGCGGGCCCGGAACAGCTCAACTCCGTCCGCAGGCCGCGCGGCCTCTACCCACTCGGCTGGCCCGCACGGACGTTCAAGACCGGGACCGGCCCCACCCCTGACGCTGGAGGCCATAGACCCAACCTACGGAACAGCAAATGGAACTCATGCATAACCCCGGCCAGCTGATCGCGTTCGTGACGTTCGCAGCGGTTGTCGCGGGGACCCCTGGCCCCAGCAACGCACTGCTGACCGCGATCGGGGCAAGGGTCGGCGTCCGGAGCGGTCTCGTGAGCCTGCTTGGCCAGGTGATCGGGATGGGCGCCATGCTGTTCGTCGTTGCCCTGGGGGTGGGCAGGGTGATCCTTGCCCACCCGCTCGCCTTGCAGATCCTGAAGTGGTGCGGGGCCGCGATGCTGTGCTGGATGGCCTGGCGGATCGCGACTGCCGGGCCGACCGAAGACGCAGCCAAGGCTCCGGCTGGGTTCCTCGGCATGGCCGGGTTCCAGTGGGTCAATCCCAAAGGATGGCTGGTCAGTGTTGCCGCCATCGCGATCTTCCTGGACAAGAATGCCGGCGGCCTCCCGGCCCAGGCTGCCGTCTTCTCGATCCTGTTCGCCTTGGTCGCCCTGCCCAGTTGCCTGCCGTGGCTGGCGTTCGGTGCCGCACTGCAGCACCACCTCCGAACGCCGCGCGCCCGGCGCGTTCTCAACGGCGTGATGGCGTCCCTGCTGGTCGCGTCCACGATGCTGCTGGTCTGGACCAGGTTTTGAGCTGGCCGCGCTTACCCGAGCGGGAACGCGATATCGCAGATGAGTTCGTCGTGACCGATCGCATCTGGCTCTGAGAGGTACACCTCACGGCACGACAGCGCGCTTCTCGGGCGGTTCGTCACCTCGGCCGAGCACGCGACCGCATCGTAAGCGGCCAGGATCGCGGGAAAGTCCCACTGCGCCTTGGTGATCGTGGTGAACGCCTCATCATGCGCCGGCTCGGTTCTGATGCCGATCAGATCGGTCACCTGCACATCGTCGGGACAGCCGAGGACAGCCTCCAACGGTCCGTCGCTCTCATTGTCGATGGTGTTGTGGAAGATCAACGTGAACGGGCCCGTCGGCTTGCGGCCGGCGAGATGGTCCGCGAACGCCGTCTTCACCTCGCGGACGAATGGCGCGATCTGCTGCACTCGAAGTCGGCGCTGGACCGACATCACGCGCTGGGCCGGCACGTGTCGAGTCTGTATTTCGAACATTGAAGGTTCTTCTCCTCTGAGGATTGCGTGGACATGGCGGATCAGGAGCCTGCGGCTCGTTTGACGGGTCTCGAGTTCGCTCAGGTGCCGGTCGAGCCGGTCGGCGGCAAGCTCGCGGCGCACGTCAAGGTCGGCCAGTAGCTGGCCAATCTCGGCCAGGCTCATGTCGCAGCCGCGCAGCATGCCGATGAGGCGGGCTCGGCGCAGCTGAGCGGCCGCGTAGCGGCGTCGCCCGCTCGACGGGTCGATGTCAGCCGGCCGGAGCAGGCCGGTTTCGTCGTAGATCCGCAGCGCCTTGGCCGAAAGCTGGGTCTGCCGGGCGAACTCGCCGATGGTGAGTCGCTGCCGGCCGCCGTTTAGCATCACGGTCCGATCGTTCATCTTGCCCCAAGGGCATCGTCAAGCGGTTGTCAGCGGGGAGTCTCGACAAGTAACTTGGCCAGACGAGCTAGATAACGCAGGCCAGGAGCGGAACTTGCCTAAGAATCGACGTCCTCCTCGGCTGGACTCTTATGATCCGGCAGCCAGGCTGTTCGACGAGGTGAACCTGCAGCTTCTCAGCGAGCTGCAGGGGGACCCCAGACTGTCGATGGCCGAGCTAGCCCGCAGGGTCGCGATGTCCGCCCCGGCCGTCACCGAGCGGGTGCAGCGGCTGGAGCGGGCCGGGGTCATCAAGGCATACCGGATGGAGACCGATCCGGCCGCGCTTGGCTTGCCGGTGACCGCGTTCGCTCGGATCCGCCCGATGCCAGGCAGCCTTCCCAAGATTGCCGAGCTAGCTGCCGAGATTCCCTGGGTGACCGAGTGTTACCGGATCACCGGCGAGGACTGCTTCCTGGTCAAGCTGCATGCCCACGCGATCGACGAAATCGAGGAGATCCTCGACCGCTTTCTCGCCTACGGCAACACGACGACGTCCATAGTCGTGTCCACGCCCGTGGATCGCAGGAACCCGCCGCTGCCGGAGTCGCAGGGCCCCTGACCGGCAGGCCCGCGGCCTCACGGTGGTCAGGCCTGCTCGCGGGAACACCACCACGTGGTCCGGCCGCCGACCGTGCCGTGCGCCATCGGGGCTCCGCACCGCGGGCACCGGGCACCGCGCACGCGAAACGCGACCATCGGCAAGACATGCACGCCGCCGCCGCTCACCGCGCTCTGGACTGAGCTCTTCACGGCCTTGAGCAAGCGGCTGACCTCGGCGCTGGTGAGCTCGCCGACCGGCCGCGCCGGGTTGATCTTTGCTTGCCACATGACCTGATCGGCCAGCAGGTTGCCGATGCCCGCGATTGCGTGCTGATCGAGCAATCGCGCTTTCACCGGCGCTGTGCCTTTGCTGAACGTGGCCCTGAACTGCCTGGGCGTGATCTTGAGCGCGTCCGGACCAAGCACGTCGACTGGCGGATCGAGCCGGACCCGGCCGAGCCGGCGTGGGTCGATCAGCAGCAACGACCCTCCGTCAGCGAAGGTCAGCGAGAAGCGGGTATAGCGGTGGTCACCAAGGTCCCGACCTCGTTCCCAATAATCGCCGCCTTCGATCTCGTTGCCCTGTCGGTCGGTGATCACGATCTTGCCCGACATGCCCAGGTGAATGCCGAGCGCCGGGCCGGCCGGCTCAGACTCGCCGATGCCCGAGGTGTCGCACCACATGCTCTTGCCGCGGCGGTGGACCGCGGTGAGTCGCCGCCCGAGCAGCGCCGCGCGGATCTCGCCTGGCTTATGCGGGCGGCACTCATAGGTGTCACTGTCGTCGACGTCGACGATCACGTGGTCCAGCCCTGCCCGCTGGATGACTTCGCGCGCCGTCTCAACCTCAGGTAGCTCGGGCATGCGTCAGGCTAGCGCCCGAACGGAAGGCGGCGCCGCCGGGGGAGGCAGCGCCGCCTTCTGGCCGGCTTCGTGACTCAGGTGTCCATGAACTGGTAGTCGTAGCGAACGTGGCCATCGTCGTCGACCAGCAGGAATTGCTCGCCCGACGAAACCGCCTCGCCGCCTGCGCGGGGCGTCATGTCCCAGCGCACCCGCATGCCGCCGTGGTGCTCGTCGACCGCCCCGCGGGCACGGAAGATGAACCCCTGTTGCTGCACCCACTTCTCATGGGCCGCCGCGACCCGGCCCTCGATGGCCTCGCGCCCGACGTAATCAGCGGCCGCGGTGCAGCACAGGGCGTCCTTGCTCCAGATCTGTTCGACGGCCGAGCGCCTCGCTTGCGTGTCGGACTCGTTCCACACTGCTATGTACCGCTCGGCGAGCTCGCCGAGGCTAGACGGTTCAGTCATGTGCCCTATTCCGTTCGCTAGACGAGGGTTGCTGGGTTGGCTGTCGGTCGCTGGCCGGCAACGTGGCCGGGCACGTCGTCGGCCAGCGCCGCCCGGAGCTCGATGATCTGCTCCAGTTGTGCGCGCTGAGTGGCGAGGCTGGTCGTGGCGATCCGGCAGACGATGTGGCGTGCTCCGGCCGCCACGTACTCGCGCAGCCGGGAGGCGACATGCTCGGCCGGGCCGGCCGTCAGGGCCTGGATCGTCTCGAGCTGGTCGAGTGGCAGGCCGTAGCTGGCCTGGCTGAACTCCTCGAGCGCGGCGCGGCCGCTGCGGACCGAGTCGGTGATCACGACGCTCACGAACAGCGCCGCGGTGATCTCGGCCGCCGACCGCCCCGCGGCCTGCGCCGCCGCGTGCATCGCCGCGAGCCCTTCCTCGTACGTGGCGGGTTCTGGCGGGTAGGGCAGCCAGCCATCGTACTTGCGGCCCACGCGGCGCAGCGCGGACGGCGAGCCACCGCCGAGCCAGATCGGCGGGCCGCCGGCCTGGTAAGGAGTCGTCATCGGCGGCAGGTCATCGAAGTGCAGCAGTTCCCCGTGAAAGGACTTGTCGTCGGGCCTGGTCCACAGCTGGCGCCACAGTGCGACGGTCTCGTCGAGGCGGGTGAACCTGCGCTCCCACGGGACGCCGGACAGCTCGTGCTGGGGGAGTCCGAACCGGCCGCCGTACGCGGCCCCGACGGCGAGCACCAGGCGGCCGCCGGACAGCAGGTCGATCGAGGCCAGCGTCTGCGCGGCCTGCACCGGCCGCCTGAGTACGGGGAGCAGCGCGGCCGTTCCGAGCGTGATGGTCGTGGTTACCGGTGCGGCGGCGGCCAGCATCGTCAGCGCTTCGATGCGCGGGGTCAGCAGGAAGTCGTTCGCCCACAGCGAGTCGTAGCCGAGTTCCTCGGTCCTGACCGCGAAGTCGACGAGCTGGCGCGGGTCCGTTCCTTCGCCCCACTGTGCCTGACCGATGGGCACCAGGACACCGAGTCGAATGTTGTTATCCATGCCCGCCATCGTGCGAACGGCGATGACCAGCCGCAATTCCCTGCAGGGAATCGCGCCGGGCCGCGACGGCCGGTAGAACGGATGCCGTGGAATTCGCCGAAGTGCTGCGCGAGCGGCGGGCCAGCCGCCGGCTGAGCCAGCTCGAACTCGCCCTGCGCGCCGGAACGACGCAGCGCCATCTCAGCTTCATCGAGAGCGGCCGGTCGGCACCGGGCCGCGACATGGTGATCCGGCTCTCCGAGTCGCTCGGCCTGCCGCTCAGGGAGCGGAATGAGTTGCTGCTGAAGGCCGGGTACGCCCCCGCGTACGCGGAGACGCCGCTAGAGGACAGCGCCCTCGCGCCGGTCAAGGATGCACTCGATCACATCCTGGCGGCGCACATGCCTTACCCGGCGATCGTCATCGACCGGCACGGCGACCTGATCTCGATGAACCCCGCCGTGGACATCTTGTTCGAAGGCTGTGCGACCCCACTGCTCGCCCCGCCTGCCAACGCCTTTCGCATCGCGCTGCACCCGAACGGCATGGCGCCGCGGATCGTCAACTTCGGCGAGTGGGCCAGGCACGTCCTTGAGGGCGTTCGGGCGGAGTTCGACCGCAGTCCGGACGAGGACCTCGCGGCGCTGTACAACGAGCTCAGATGCTACGTCCCCGCTGCCCGCCCGAAACCCGGGCACCTGGGCTTCGCCGTTCCGCTGGAACTGCGCTCTGAGCGCGGCGAGCTGCACCTGATGACCACGATCACGAGCTTCGCCACGGCCGTGGACGTGACGATCTCGGAACTGAAACTGGAGGCGTTCCTGCCCGCAGACCCATCGACCGCGGCGATCCTCGTGTCCGCCGCGGGGCTCGGCCCTTCGCGATGATCCGGTAAGCCCACGGCTCCCCCAGAGCCGTGGCTTGCCGGATCACGGTTAGAAGCGGCTCGTCACTAGACGAGGTCGGAGCGCTGACCGCGCCCGTCAGCCCCGGCGCGGCCAGCGCTCACCTGGCTATGGCTTAGTGGTAGTTGAAGTCGGCTTCGGTGTTGCCGTCATCTTCGTTGCGCTCGGCGTCGGTGTTGCCGTCGGCTTCGGCGTTGACGTGGGCTTCGGCGTTGAGCTCGGCTTTGGCGTCGGCGTCGCTCCCGGGTCTGGCGGAGCCTTGCCCGTGCACGCGAACTCGGGCAGGACGACAAACCACGTCATGGTCGAACCCGATGAGCCTGGCGCGCCCGAGACGTCGACGAACATCACGTAGACGCCCGGCACACGCGAGCTCCAGTTGAACGTCAGGGTCTTGCCGTTGGTGTGGAGCAGCGTGGGAAGGCCCGTTAGACCACCCTCTTCGTCATAAATCTTGATGTCCCACGTGGTCCCCGATTTTGGCGACGCAGGCTTGAAGGAGCCGCCTACGGTCGCCGTGATCGTGATGGGCTTTCCCGGGCAGGCGGCCGTCGGCTTGATGGTGACCGTTACGGGGTCTCCGGCCGGGGCGGGCTGGGCCGTTGTGCTGGCCGTGGGATCCGGCTGGAGCTGCGCGTCGGTGTTGGCGCCTGCGTTCGCGCCGGCCCTGGCAGCCGATGGCGAGCTGCTCGCTAGTTCTGAACTGCCGCAAGCCGACAGCGCCAGAGCCAGAGAAGCTGCTAGTAGTGGCGTGGCCAGCAATGCAAGCCGGCCGTTGGTCCTGCGTGTGCGTTCCATGCCCTCATAGACGAGGGAAGGCATCAAACTGTTGGAACGAGTTCACCTCTCTCTCGTGTCCCGCCGGTCACGCTTGGTCCCCGCCGTTACCGTGCGGTTGAGTTGATCAGGGCGAGTACCGGCTCGATGTCGGGTACCGCGGCCTCGCGGACGACATAGCTGGTGATCCCGAAGTCCGCGGCCTGGGCAAGAAGCTGACGGGCCATCTCCTCGTGGCTGCCGATCAGCAAGAACGGCGTGCGGGCGATGTCCTCGGCCGATGCGCCAGGAATTCTGGCGCGGAGCTCGTCGATGACCGCGGTCCTGTCTGCGGTGACCCGGACCGACTGGACGAGCGCCTCAACTACCGGCGCCCTGCCTGCCAGCCGGGCCTCATCCTCAATAAGCAGCAACTGTCCTCGCAGGTCAGCCTGCGTCCATCGCGCCTCGTGGTGATGGCCGTCAGGCAAAGTCCGGCCGAGTCCGCTGAGGCCGACCACATCGGCAAGACGCGCTGCCACTCGCAGAATCTGCGGGTGCCCGCCGCCGACCGCGAGCCTGACCTGACCCCCGGTCGGCAGGCCGTCAAGCAGCGAGTTGCGCAAGGCCAGATGCCGGCCATCGAGGGTAACCGCCTCTCCGCGAAGCAGCCTGCTGACCGTTTCGACGAACTCGGCCAGCCGCTCCGCCCGCTCGCCCGGAGCGGGCCGTTCCCTGCCTACGTCCGACCACTCCTGCGGAGTGTGACCGGCGCCGATACCGAGCACCACCCGGCCGGGCGCAAGGATGTCTAGCGTCGCTGCGTCGGCGGCCACGTGCAGGGGCTCCCGGACACCGGCCTGCATCACGTACGTGCCGAGCTTGAGAGTCCGGGTCACCGCGGCGGCCGCGCCGAGCGCAGGCATCGGCGCGGCGCCCGACCCAGGATGATCGCCAGCGAAGAGCCCGCGGAATCCCGAGGCCTCCAGCCGCCGCGCCAGAGCCAGCCAGGACATCAGGTCGGCAGGCTCGGCTTGAACGCTCACGGCAATATCGCGCACGGGCTAATCCTGCCGCCAGCGCGGGGCGGTCGGTTCGCGCCGCGGGCCAGTGCGTCATTTGAGTTCGATTCGGATGGCGTGGTAGCGGTGCTGGTCGATGTTCTCGACCGAGTGCGGCCCCTCCCGTTCCATCCACTGCACGCGCGGCCCGGGAGCAGTTCCCGACTCCTGGCTGACCTCGGACGGCTGGGCGCCGGGCGCGTAATACCTGATGCGGGCCGGCTCGTCGACGATCATGACGCTAACAGCCCGGTGCGTGTGCTCGGTTTCGCGCGTTCCCGGCTCGATCGTCACCTCCAGCACTCGCACCCGGTCGTTCTCCAGCAGGACGCGGTGTGATGTTGGCGTGGCGACCACGGCGTCCAGCGCATCTGGCCAGGGCCACGATTGCTGACTCATTGCGGCGCCGCCTGTCCGGCCAGGGCGGCCAGAGCGTCGGCCCGACGGTGAGTCTCGGCGGCCAGCAGGTTGACGACCAGCGCGAAGCTCACATCGTCGCGGGCACGGACCGTGTCAAGGAATTCCTGGTACCCGGCGATGATGACATCGAGGCGCTGCAGCGCGTAGGTAACTATGGCTCGCGGATCGGAGCAGTCGGGGATGGTGAACTCGTTCTCGCCCGGCGCGCGGTCGATTAGCAGGCGCGGGTCTGCGGTCACTGCGCCGCCGAGGTCGCCGATCCGGTCGGCGAGGCGGCGGGCTGCTCCGCGCGCGTGGTCGGCGACCTCGGCGAGTTCGTCGGTCAGCAGGTAGATCGCAAGGCCCTCCAGGCGATTAGCTACCGCGTCGGCCCACAGTGCAGCAACATGGTTATGGCAGTAGAAGCGGTCGAGGGCATCGGCGACGTCCTCGGGGGCGAGATCCTGTGCGGTCATGCCAGTCCCTTTCTGTGCGCAGGTCCTGCGGCCAGCATGATGTAATGGTCTTATGCAGTTCAACACTTACACCTATGCCGGTGCGCACATCGCGGTCTGGATCGTCAACCATCCCGCGCCGGACGCCGCCGCCCTCGCGGCGACCTTGCGGGAGTACGACGTGCATGAGCCGACGGCAACGCCGGCCGAGGTCGGAACGCTCCGCCCATGGGCGCAACGGCTGCGTGTCGTCTTCGAGGCCGAGACCATTGCCGAGAAGGCGCGGCGCGCCGACGAGCTGCTGGTTGCCAGCGACTGCCGTCCGCGGCTAGTCAGCCACGGGCCAGACTTGCCGTTCCACTTTCACTACGCCCCGGTCCGCACGGGAATCGTCGCCCGGGTGAAGGCCCTGACCGCGGCCGGCCTGGCGCACGTGATCGACGACGGCGCCGGGTCGCGCCTGCGGGCCTGCAGCCGGCCTTTGTGCGGCATCGTGTTCCTGGACATCTCCAGGAACGGGCGCCGTCATTTCTGCAGTGTCCGGTGTGCCAACCAGGTGAATGTGGCCAACCACCGGACCCGCCGGCGAGCGGTATTCGCGGGCCCGCCTGGGCGGTCCTGAGCCGTGTGGAGCCGAGCCGCGCGCTGAGGGCCTTGTAGTGCTAGCCGGGGCGCGCTGGCGGAAAGAGTTGCCTTCGATGCGTCCTGGCCGCGAGAGGCGCTACGATTCCGAATCGTTGATCAAGCTTTACCGGAGGAGCCGGGATAGTCCCGAATGACCCGGGTGCGGCTTGGGTAGCGATGACTCGACTTGAGTGGGACAGAAGAGGCCTGTGGGGCCCGTGTTTGCCCGCATCCTCCTATATTCATCGCATCACCGGACGTACTGCCTAAAGGAGACGGATCCGCGTGAAAATAGTACAGCGACGTGCTCTGATCGCCAGCCCTTCCTATGACCGCACCCAGTTCGCGTTCCTGGTGCGCGAGTCCGTGAGCTGTTTTTACCCTGGGACAGAAGCAACGTACGGACTGAATCTCTTCGACCAGCACCTTGCGGGCATCAGGCTCGGCGCGCGTTCGCCGCGCCTGGTCTGGGCAATTCGGGCTAATGAGGAGTCAGTCGGGTTCGTCGTCGCAACCCGGCGCTGGGATCGCTCGGTGAAGCTGGGGCCCGTTGTCGTGCAGCCCGGTCACCGCGCCGAGGGCCATATGCAGAACGCTCTTGAGGAACTCGCTGCCTTCTATCGGGATGAAGGTGCGCCATACCTGTATGGGACATATCCGCGATCGAACCGGCGGATGGGCGAGGTTGCCGAACGCGCCGGCTGGGAGATCGCGGGAGCAGTACCCGGCCTGTACAGAGATGACGAAGAGATCCTGGCTCATCGAGCACTGTCGGATGAGCCGGCGATCATCACTCAATCGGAAAATTCTTATAATCTGTCGGGTTTTGCGACCAAGAGAGGCGGATCTGTCCTGCTGCGAACCGGTTGCGATGACTCGCCCAACAAGATCGAGCTAGCGGGGCGAAGCGCGGCCGCGGCAGTCAGGCCAATCAACCGGATCTGCTTTGGTCGCGTATCGGGTCATGTTGCGTCCTCACTGGAAGTCGACCAGGCGATCCAGCTCGTTGATGGCACCAAGTTCGTCGTCTGGCGCTGATGGCTCAACGCAACAGACGGGAGCAGGCACCTCGCGTCGATACGCCGCGGCAGGCTGTCGGCCGAGACGCCCTCCTTGTAACGGGTCCTCCGGGAAGCGGCAAGACAACGATTGTCAACAGCCCGCACTTTCCTAGTGATATCGCTGCTCCGATCACGTTCTCCGACTTGATGGACGAAGTCCTCAGGGAGAGCCATCCCGGAGCGTCGCTAGCGCAGCTATGGCCACTCGAACGCGAGCGTGTTCAGCGAGCAGCTGCCGAACGCCTGGTGGCCTACCGCCCGGATCGCTTACTGGTGATCGACGGTCATCTGATTGTTCCGACACCGCGCGGGTGGGAACGGAGCGTGCCTCCAGAGGTATGGACAATGATCTCGATGATCGCCATAATCATTGTCCACGTGCCTGTGAATGAATTGGCGCGCAGGCATAGCGGGGAACTGAGTCCGATCGAGCTTGAGCATCGGGTCGAGGAACTCTCCGTCCGTCAGAACGTCGTGGAGGCAACGGCTACGTACTACGCAGCCTGGCTAAATATGCGATCGGTTTATTCGACGGCTGGTCCTCCCAGCCAGGCCTGCGCCTTGCACTGGATTGTCAACGCCGAGGGACGGCGGGAAGCGGCCGAGAGAGAATTGGCTGACTACATTAGGCTAGTGGCGCCACCTAAATGAAAGCTACTCCCCAGATCATCATAGAGAATTCGAGTTTAATTCCGTGGCTCTCACTCGGCGCCTCCGTGGTGCTGGCATTGATCACATTGTGGTACGTGATTCTTACATCGCGGATACTGAAGCAGTCGCGGGCGGTCGAGGCGGAACGAAAAGAAGCTCAAGTCGAGAGTCAAGCATCGCAGATCGCAGCTTGGGTTTCGTTTTCCGCAGTGGAGGACCGCCAGGTCACGGTGCGAACGACGCTGCTCAATCCGACTAGCCAGGCGGTTTATGACGTCGAGGTGAAGGTTGCGGACATGAGCGGTGGCGAACTTCCGTTGGCGCCGCACTCGGTCGCCGTGCTCGGGCCGGGTGACAGGTTGGTTAACGAGACGCGATGCCGGCTTCCGCCAAACGCGGGAGGAAGTCTTCGTACGTCTCTAACCTTCGTTGACAATCGGGGCATTCAGTGGCAGCGCGGGGAGGACGGAGGGCTTAGCCGACTGTAAAGGTGCCTGCGAGCCGCTAGAACTTCCAGGCCCAGTAACGGAAGTACTGCACGAGCATCGTTGACCGGTGGCCGCTGTTATACCCGTAGTCACCCGAGCTTCCCTGCCATGCGGCATTGTCAAACGTCCACCACATTGCCTGCGTGCTGCCACTCTTGATGACGAGGTAGCTGGACGTCCACTTGCGCGAAAGCTTGCCGTCGGTGTAGATCCTCAGCGACCCTGGTCCCCAGACCACATCGACCGTATGCCACCTGGGCTTCGAAGTAATCGCTCCGCCGTACAGGTGACCAGCAGGCAGGCCAGGGTCGAAGCTGGCGTAGTCAGTGCCGCCCATGGCCTCGAATGCGTCGATCTCGCCGCCCTGCGGCCAGTCAGGTCCTGAGCCATAAAATGCGGGCCATTGCGAGATAGTGCCGTTAGGGCCGCCCTGAACACGTATACGAGCCTGGTAGATACCGTAGCCAAGCTGGCGCGGGCTCTGCACCTTGGCGCAGTTGTTGTACGCCCCAGTCGTGGTGAGAGATAGATCCTCTGTTCCGTTGCGGGCGTGGTAGATGCCTACCTGGCCAGCGGGATCAGTGGCGCAGTTAGCGCCGTAAACAGACGGCCCCCAGTCATACAGATCCCTGGCGTTGTCATTGACCTTCAGTACTCCGACATGCGCAGTCGGAACACCTCTGACAGGCCTGGGAGTACGCAGCGATGCGGCAGACGCCGTAGCGGGAGTGAATGCAGCAAGCATTGCTGCCGCTAGCACGAGTAGCGCGGCCTTGCTCTTGATCACCCTGGGATGATAGCGGGATATTCCGGTTTTATCCCCAGTCTCGAAATGTGACCTTGATCACCAGGCACACTCGGGCGCAGATTCGCCAGCAAGCGGAGGTGATAGAGTGTCCATGAAATCATTGCTATAGGCAATCAAAGCCGGGAGCACGGATGCACGGGAAGCCGCCGGACGACGCGGTCGTTGACGCCGTGCTGACGGCGAGCCGCACGCTCGTCGCCGTGGCCGAGCAGTCCCTCGGCGCCGCGGCAGAAGAGACGACGCTCGCCCAATACCGGGCTCTGGTCGTGCTGGCGTCCCGAGGCCCGCAGCGAATGGTGGATCTGGCCAGGGCGCTGCAGGTGACGCCACCGACGGCCGGACGGATGTGCGACCGGCTGGTCCGCAAGGGCCTTGTCCGGCGGCACCGAGCGCGGGCCGACCGCCGCGAGGTCCAGGTGACGATCACTGCCGCGGGGCGCGATGTCGTCGATGAGGCGACGGCGCGACGCCGGGAGCTGCTGGCCGAGATCCTGGGTCGGCTGCCTGAGCGGCGGCAGGCGAGCGTGGCTGCGGCGTTCCGGTCATTTGCGCTGGCTGCGGACGAGGTGCCGGACAGTGACTGGCCGGCGCCGGTGGCCGGAGCGGAAGGCGGTGCCACGTCGTCGGCCGCCACCCGAACAGGAGCGCGGACATCGTCGGCAGATAGTCACGGGGCTCCTCACAGCTCGGCGGAGCTGCCATGACCGCCCAGGTAAGCAGTCCTGGCGCCCGCGCGCATGCAGCATTCGCGTCCGTGGCTGGCTTGCTGCGCAGCACGCGGGGCGGATTGTTCATGGTCGCCGTAGTCGTCGGCGCCGGGTCGGGTCTCGGAGCCGTGGCCTTCCGGTATCTCATCTACTTCTTCACCTGGCTGGCCACGGGGCATAGCCAGTTCGGCCAGGCGGGATATGCGGGCAGCTCGCACGTGCCGTGGCTGGGCCTGGGATTTTTCGTCGTGATCCCGGTGCTCGGCGGCCTCGTCTACGGGCCCCTGATCTACCGGTACGCGCGCGAAGCACGCGGCCACGGGGTGCCCGAGGTAATGGCAGCAGTGGCGGACAATGGCGGCCGGATCCGGCCGCAGGTCAGCGTCGTGAAAGCGCTGGCGTCCGCGGTATGCATCGGAACCGGAGGGTCCGTGGGGCGGGAGGGCCCCATCGTGCAGATCGGATCCGCGCTTGCCTCCGCCTTCGGGCAGTGGACCAAGATGCCGCAGGACCGGATGCGGATCCTGATCGCCTGCGGCGCGGCCGGCGGTATCGCGGCCACGTTCAACGCGCCGATCACGGGACTGTTCTTCGGTGTTGAGATCATCCTGCGGGAGTTCTCCGTTGACGCGATGTTCACGGTGATGCTCTCGGTGGTGATCGCCGACGTGGTCGCGGTTTCCTTCCTCGGCGACCATCCATTTCTGAGCGGCTTCCCGGACGGCATCGTTTTGGTGCACCCGCGGGACTACCTGCTCGTCGCGGTTCTGGCCGTGATGGCCGGCCTGGTCGGGCTGGCGTTCAAAGCGGTCCTCTACAAGGTAGAAGACTTGTGGGACCTCTGGTGGAAGGGCAGGCCGGAGTGGGCCAGGCCAGCGGTGGGCGGCGTCGCGCTCGGTCTGCTGCTGCTCGCGCTTCCGCAGATGTACGGAGTCGGTTACCCGGTGATGTACAAGGCCGTGGCCGGCGACTACGTGCTGTGGTTCCTGCTCGTCCTCGCGGCCGGGAAGATCGTGGCCTGCAGCCTGACCCTGGGCATCGGCGGGTCGGGCGGGGTATTCGCGCCCTCGCTGTTCGTCGGCGCCACCTCGGGGATGGCCTTCGGCCTGACCGCGCAGCACCTGCTCGGGCCCGGCGCCGGGCAGCCAGCGCTGTATGCGGCCGTGGCCATGGGCGCGGTGTTCGCCTCGGCCGCCCGCGCGCCGCTGACCTCGGTGGCTAGCGTCGTCGAGATGACCGGCGACTACGCCCTTACGCTGCCAGTCATGCTCGCGGTCGCCATCGCCACCGCAACCTCGCGCGCGCTCAGCTACGGCACCATTTACACCACCAAGCTGCTGCGCCGCGGCGAGGACGTCGACCGTGCCGCGCCCTGGCGCGCGTTCGGCGACTTGAAGGTCGCCGATGCGATGCGCCCGTTCGCCGCGCCGCTACCCGTACCGGTGACGGCGGGGCACGACAACCGCGAGGGCACGGATGGCGGCGCCGAGCTCATGTCCGAACTGCCAGGCACTGTGATCTACCAGGCCGACCCACAAGCTGTCTCTGCGAGCGAGTCCCTTGCGCAGGCGCTCTGCCAGCTCGATGCTGACGGGCGGGACGGGCTGCCGGTGGTGTCGCCCGACGGCCGCCGGGTCGAAGGCTGGATCACCAACGCGAGCGTCCTGAAGACAGTCGCGAGGCGGATGGGCGCCGTGCGGCTGCCGCTAAGCTGGCCTGCCCCCGCCGTCCCCGCCGCTACTGCCGCTACTGCCGCTACTGCCGCTACTGCCGCTAGTGCCGCTAGTGCGGCTACGACGGCCGCTGCCGTCGCGCCCGACCGTGAGCCCGCGCCGCCGAGGTCCTTGACCGGTTACCGGCTCATCCGGCTGGCGGTCGAAGAGTCCTCGCCCGCCACCGGATCCAGGCTTGGCCAGGTCAGCTGGCCAGCCGGCGCCATTCCGGTGTCGGTACTGCGAGACCACCGCCTGAGAGATCCCGACCCCAGTCTCAAACTCGCCGCAGGCGACCGGATCAGCCTGCTCGCGCTGCTTCCGGCCGCTTCCGAGAACGAACGGGATGGTGGCGCGGCCCACGTCCCTGCGCGTGGAGAAGGCTGACATGACTATCGCGATAATTGCTGCCGTCCTCGGCGTTTTGATTGCCGCAGCATGCATAGGTATCCCGCAGCTGGTGCGCGTCCGGCATCAGCGAGGTGACGATGACACGGTGGCATACCTCAAGGAAACGGGGCGATCGGCGGGAGACATCGCGCAGAGTAATTCTGCGGTGAGGCAGCAGCAGCAGCAGGACGATGACGCTGTCCAGCAGGCGGACGGCAACTGACAGGCAAGTTATCGCAGCGCGATTAGGTCGTCGATGGCGGCGACCGTCACGTCGTCCCGGAGCTGTGGCCGCCAGGCGCGGATCCACCGTAACCAGGGCACCGATCACATAACGAGCCATTGGTTCAGATCGGCTGGCCCATAGTCACTGGCCCGCTGAGTCCAATATACCGATATACGCAATTCATATCTTTAGCCTTATAAAATTGTATAAAGAAAAGTATATACGGCTCCAGCCCGGCGTGCGAACTTCCTCGCCGATCGCCATTCCACTTCCTGACCCTAATAGGCATCAAGATCGTCTATCTAGCTGTTGATCGCTCCATTCAGCTTATTGATCTGCCTTAGGCGACTAGTTAGTGTCCGGGGCATGCCCCGCAAAGTGGCGGGGTCCCCGCGTATCCATTACGCACCTGGAGGGATCATGAAACGTGGCCGGTGGATCACACTCTTGGCCGCCGCAGGGCTAGCCCTGTCGTTCCTGGCGGGTACCGCTACCGCCACCGCTTCCGCATCCGTGAGCTCCCGTCCTGGAGCGCGAGTAACCCTGCAGGGTTCGGCCGCTCCCGCGAAGGAGCTATCCGATCGAACGGGGTCAGTATCGGCGCGCAGCACCGTCAGCTTCTACTTGTCCCTGAAGCTGCGTAACGCCGCCGGTGCAACGCAGTTCGTGCGGGCGGTGTCCAGCCCGGGCTCGAAGCTGTTCCATCACTACCTCACCGACGATCAGTGGGCGGCCCGGTACGGGCCCAGCAAGGCCGCGGCATCCGCGGCTGTGTCCTGGCTGCGTCGCGAGGGCTTTACCGGCATCAAGGTCGGCCGGGAGCGCCTGCTGGTCTCTGCCAGCGGCTCCGCGGCGAAGGTGGAGAAGGCGTTCGGCGTCACGCTCAGCTATTACGACGTGCTTGGGCACCGCGTGCGCCTGGCCAGTGGTGCGCTGTCCGTCCCGGTTTCCGTGGCCGGCGCGGTCGCGGGCACGGTCGGCATCAACCAGTACGTGGCCACCACCGAGCTGTCGCAGACCAGCGTGCAGACGACCGCGGCGAAGGCAAAGCCGGACCAGGAGCCACCTCCGCCGGCTGGCTTCCGTAACCCGCAGCCGTGCTCCGCATACTGGGGCCAGAAGATTGACACCGCCGACTCGACCTCCTTGTACGCGCCGTACACCGGGCCGCTGCCTTACGACATCTGCGGTTACAAGCCGGGCCAGATGCGCAGCGCCTACGGAATAGCGGGTTCGGTCGCGCACGGGATTGACGGCTCGGGCGTGACCCTGGCGATCGTGGACGCCTACGACTCGCCGACGCTGCTGTCGGACGCTCAGACCTACTTCAGGCTGAACGACCCGGCGCACCCGCTCAAGTCGTCGCAGTTCATCAACGTGCAGCCCTCGACCACTGACGACTACGCGATATGCGGCAGTTGGTACCCCGAGCAGGCACTGGACGTCGAAGCTTCGCACACGATGGCACCTGGCGCCACCATCATGTTCGTGGGTGCCACCGACTGCCTCGACTCAAGCCTGCTCGTCGCGTTGCAAACCGCGGTCACCAGCGGGGCATCAGTAGTCAGCGACTCGTGGGGCGATGATCTCGGCGACCTGTTCACCGATGCCTCCACCAAGGCCGCCTATGACGCCACGTTCATGCTCGCCGACTCCACCGGGGTGAGCGTGCTGTTCTCCAGTGGCGACACCGGTGACAACTTCGCCGACTTCGGCCTGGACGCCCCGAACTACCCGGCCTCCAGCCCGTTCATCACCGCTGTCGGCGGCACCACGCTCGAGATCGGCAAGACCGGTCGCCGCAATGCCGAGTACGGCTGGGTCACGGCGAAGCAGGTGCTGTGCACCCCGGCGACGTCGACCAACTGCGGTACGGCCACCAGCCCGGTTGGTTCGCTCGCGTTCCAGGCCGGCGGTGGCGGCGGCACAAGTTTCTACTATGCCGAGCCGTACTACCAGACCGCGGTGGTGCCGGCGGACCTGGCACTCCGCAACGTCAACTACACCGGTGCGCCCGCCAGGGTCGTGCCGGACATCTCGATGGACGCCGACGCCCAGAGCGGGTTCCTCATCGGTCTCACGCAGACGTTCCCCGACGGGACGTACTATGACCAGTTCAAGGAGGGCGGCACCAGCCTCGCCTCGCCGCTGCTGGCCGGGGTGATCGCGGATGTCGACCAGAAGGCCGGCATACCGCTCGGCTTCCTCAACCCGATCCTGTACAAGGCCGACACGGCCGCGCCGTCGGCGTTTGACGACATCGTTGCGCCGACTAACCCCGACGCAACGGCAGTCATCCGGGTCGACTATGCCAACGACGTTGACTCCTCGGCCGGTTACGTCGTGAGCTTGCGCGCGATCAACTACGCCGGCGTCGAAACCTATTGCGACGGCACCGGTAACTGCGCGTCGCGCCCTTACACCCTCACGGCCGTGAAGGGCTTTGACAGCCTCACCGGCATCGGGTCGGTGGGTTCGAGGTTCATCCAGGTCCTGTCCAAGTACTGATCCACGACCGCCGGGCGCACTGACGGCCCGGAGAAGGCAAAGGGGGTGGCGGCCCGCCGGCTGCCACCCCCGCCCCGATCGGGCCGTTCCCGGGCGTGCTCGGGCGGTGCTCGGCCCGTGCCCGGGCCGTGCTCAGCCGGCGGCCCTGTTGAGCCGGATCCACTCCGCGACCGAGTCGGCCGACCAGTTCGCGTGGCGGGAGGCGAACAGCTTGGCCGCCCGCGCGCCGCTCCAGCCGCGCGGCAGCAACTGAGCAGGCAGGCCAGGGTCGATCGACGGGAACCGTCGCCACGCGTGGACCAGCTCGATCAGCCGGGGCAGCGGATCGTCGGCGGGGGCCGACGCGAACTCGGCCAGGAACGCCTCATACCGCTTTTCGATCGCCGGGAGATCCCAGGCTTGGCCGACTAGCACCGAGAGCTCACTCCCACCCCGGTGCGAAGCGCTAAAGATCTGACCATCGGTCACACCCGCGTGGCGGAGTACCTGCTCGACCTCGTCCGCACGCTCGGTGTGAGTGGTGATCCACACGCCGGACGCCGGGCTGCCCAGGCCCGCCCAGCTCAAGCGGGTACGGAGCACGTGCCGGGCGGGCCGGTCGTTCTCCGGCACCCTGGCCAGCACGAGCAGCCACGACCCATCCCACGCTTTCTGCGAGCCGGCGAAGGCATAAATCCGCTCGGTCCCTTCCGTGAGCAACCGGTCGCCGTCGGACGTCAGCCGCCAGCGGGTCCGGCGGCCGTGCCGCTCCGGCCTTATCCAGCCATCGGCCGCGGTCCTGGCCAGGGCCTGCCGGATGGCCTTCTCCTCGACGCCGAGGCGGCCGAAGATCTCAATGAACGCCGAGGTCCACGCCGAGCCGCCGGTCGGCAGCACGAACTCACCCAGGACGGTGAGCAGGAGGCCACGTGCACTGACGGCGCCCGCGGCATGCCGACGCGACAGGGTGGGGGCGGATTCGCCTGCGAGGAGCGCTGAACTAGCCACCACTGCCTTCTCCTTTTACGGCCCCGCCTTGACCGAGGGCCGGGCCGGCGACGTAGAATATGCTACAAGATTGTAGCAAGACGCTCATGTTATGTAGAGCGTGCGGACCGTGGACCGGCAGCGCGGGAGGGACGCACATGGCCGACATCGGCACCGAGCGCGTCAGTTTCCAGGCCGACCCGAGCCGCTACCGGCACTGGCGGCTGGCGTTCGACGGGCCCGTGGCCACGCTGATCATGGATGTCGCCGAGGACGGCGGCCTGCGCGACGGCTATGAGCTCAAGATGAACTCCTACGACCTCGGGGTCGACATCGAGCTGTACGACGCGGTTCAGCGGCTGCGGTTCGAGCATCCTGAGGTGCGGACGGTCGTCATCACCAGCGGCAAGGACAAGGTTTTCAGCGCCGGCGCGAACATCCGCATGCTGGCGGCTTCTGAGCACGGGTGGAAGGTCAACTTCTGCAAGTTCACGAACGAGACCCGCAACGGCATCGAGGACGCGAGCGCGCGCTCGGGCCAGACGTACATCGCTGCGGTCAACGGCACGGCGTCCGGCGGCGGCTACGAGCTGGCGCTGGCATGCGAGTACATCATGCTGATCGACGACCGGTCCGCAGCCGTCTCGCTGCCGGAACTGCCGTTGCTGGGCGTCCTGCCCGGCACCGGCGGCCTGACCCGCATCACCGACAAGCGGCACGTGCGTCGTGACCTGGCCGACTACTTCGCGACTAGGCCGGAAGGGCTAGGCGGCGCGAAGGCGGTGTCCTGGCGGCTGGTCGACGAGGCCGCGCCCCGCAGCACATGGGACCAGCTCATAGCCGCCCGCGCGGCGGAGTTCGCGGCCCGGTCGTCCCGGCCGGCGGACGCGGCGGGGATCGAGCTCACGCCGCTCGACAAGAAGCGGACCGACAATGCGGTGACCTATCCGCACCTGGAGGCACGCCTCGACGCCGCCGCGGGAGTCGCGGAGATCACGATCGAGGGCCCCGGTCAGGACCCGCCGGCGGACGCGGCCGGCATTCAGGCGCAGGGCGCCGGGTTCTGGCCGCTGGCGATCACGCGCGAGCTGGATGACCTGATCCTGGACCTGCGCACGAACGAGCCCGAGCTCGGCACGTGGATCCTGCGCACCCACGGTGATCCCAGCCGCGTGCTGGCCTACGACCGGCTGCTACTCGACCACCGCGACGACTGGCTGGTGAACGAGATCATCCAGTACCTGAAGCGGACGCTCAAGCGGCTGGACGTCACCTCGCGCAGCCTGATCGCCCTGATCGAGCCGGGCAGCTGCTTCGCCGGCTCGCTTTTTGAGCTCGCCCTCGCGGCCGACCGCTCCTACCAGCTGGACGGGGTCTTCGAGGATGAAGACCCGGAGGCGGACCCGGCCACCGTTGCGCTGGGCGGGATGAACTTTGGGCCGCTTCCGATGGGGAACGAGGTGTCGCGGTTGCACATCCGGTTCGCCGGCGACGAGGAGTCCGTGGCGAAGGTGACAGAGCGCACCGGAGCGCCGTTGCTCGCCGCCGAAGCGGCGGAACTCGGCCTGGTCACCTTCGCGCCCGATGACATCGACTGGGCCGAGGAGGTCCGGATCGCAGTCGAGGAGCGGGCTAGCTTCAGCCCGGACGCGCTGACGGGGATGGAGGCGAACTACCGGTTCGCCGGTCCGGAGACCATGGAGACGAAGATCTTCGGCAGGCTCACCGCATGGCAGAACTGGATCTTCAACCGGCCGAACGCGGCCGGCCCGGAGGGAGCGCTGCGGAGATATGGCACCGGCCAGCGGGCGAGTTTCGACCGGGACCGGGTGTGAGCGGGAAGGCAGGACCCTGACATGACAACACCGGCTGACTACAGCGAGAAGATCCCGAACAACGTCAGCCTGCATGAGGACCGGCGGCTGCAGCGCGCGCTGGAGTCGTGGCAGCCGAACTTCCTCACCTGGTGGGACTCGATGGGACCGGCGCTGCCGACCAGGGACGTGTACCTGCGCACCGCGGTGAACGTCGGCCGGGAGGGCTGGGCCCAGTTCGCGCACGTTCCGATGCGGGACTACCGGTGGGGGATCTTCCTGGCCGAGCGCGACCCCGGCCGGATGATCGGCTTCGGCGAGCACAAGGGCGACCCGGCATGGGACAAGGTGCCGGGGGAGTACCGGGCCGACCTGCGGCGGCTGCTCGTCGTGCAGGGCGACACCGAGCCCGCCTCGGTGGAGCAGCAGCGGAACCTCGGCGCCACCGCCCCGAGCCTGTATGACCTGCGCAACCTGTTCCAGGTGAACGTCGAGGAGGGCAGGCACCTGTGGGCGATGGTGTACCTGCTGCAGGCCTATTTCGGGCGCGACGGCCGGGAGGAGGCGGACGAACTGCTCCGCCGGTCCTCCGGGAGCCTGGAGTCCCCGCGGATCCTGGGCGCGTTCAACGAGGAGACGCCGGACTGGCTGTCGTTCTACATGTTCACCTACTTCACCGACCGCGACGGCAAGTACCAGCTCGGCACGCTGAAGGAGTCGGCGTTCGACCCTTTGAGCCGGACCTGCGAGTTCATGCTGAAGGAAGAGGCGCACCACATGATGGTGGGCACGACCGGCATCGACCGGATTGTCGAGCGCACGGCGCAGGTGATGGTGGAGCAGGACACCGACGACGTGGCCGGCCTCGGCGTGGTCTCGCTTCCGGTGATCCAGAAGTACCTGAACTTCCACTACAGCGTCTCGCTTGACCTGTTCGGCGGCGACACCTCAACGAACGTCGCGAACTACTACACCGCCGGGCTGAAAGGCCGCTGGCTGGAGGACCGGCGCCGCGATGACCACAAGCTCACCAGCGACGCGATCATGGTGGACGCGCTCACCGAGGAGGGGGAGATCGGGCAGGCTGAGGTCGCCGCGCTCATCGGGCTCAACACCGACCTGCGGCGGGAGTACATCGCCGACTGCCAGAGCGGCGTGAACCGGTGGAACAAGATCCTGGCTGATGCCGGCCTGCCGCAGCGGCTCGCGCTGCCGCACGTCGCGTTCAACCGCAAGGTCGGAGCGTTCTCCGGCATCGAGGCCAGCCCAGGTGGCGAGAAACTCAGCCCGCAGGAGTGGGAGCAGCGCAA
>JASHUG010000487.1 GCA_030040155.1 Streptosporangiaceae bacterium
GAGGTGGATCCGCCCGAGCCAACCGAGGTGTCTTTCGGGTAACTGACCACGTTGTCGATCCCGAGCTCGGTCCGGCAGATCTGCTGCTCGATCGTGACCAGCCCCTGCCCGACCTCGGCGGCCGCGGTCTGCACGGTGACCGTCGGCTCGCCGCCGAGGACCTCGAGCCGGACGCGGGCGGTGGAGTAGTCGTCGTAGCCCTCGGAGAACCCCACGTTCTTGTAGGCCACGGCGTAGCCGATGCCGCGGCGTACGCCCTCCCCGTGCGTGGTGTTGGCCACGCCGCCCGGCAGCTCACGCAGATCTGGCCGGGCCCCGTCCGGTCCGGGCAGCGGCATGGCCCGCACTCGCTCAAGCAATTCGGCGACTGGGGCGGCGCTGTCGACGATCTGGCCGGTCGGCGCTTCGCTGCCCAGGGTCATCGCGTTGCGGCATCGCAGCGCGACCGGATCCATGCCCAGCGCGGCGGCGAGCTTGTCCATCTGCGCCTCGTACCCGAACGCGGCCTGCACCGAGCCGAACCCGCGCATCGCCCCGCACGGCGGGTTGTTGGTGTAGACACCATAGGCGTCAACGTGCACGTTCTCCACCACGTACGGGCCGATGCCCATCGTGCCCGCGTTGCCGACCACGGCCGGGGTGCTTGACGCGTACGCGCCTCCGTCCAGCCAGATCTCGGCCCGCACGTACGTCAGCACGCCGTCGCGGGTCGCCCCGTGCTCGTAGTGCATGGTCGCCGGGTGGCGGTGCACGTGGCCGAAGAACGACTCCTCGCGGTTGTAGACCATCTTCACGGGCTTGCCCGTATGCAGCGCCAGCAGGCAGGCGTGCACCTGCATGGACAGGTCCTCCCGCCCGCCGAACGCGCCGCCCACGCCGGCCAGCGTTAGCCTGACTTTCTCCGGCGGCAGCCCGAGCGCGGCGCAGACCTGGCGCTGGTCCACATGCAGCCACTGGGTCGCCACATACAGATCCACGCCGCCGTCTCCGTCGGGCACCGCCAGCCCGGCCTCCGGGCCGAGGAATGCCTGATCCTGCATCCCGACCCGATACGTGCCTCGTACGACGACCTCGGCTGCCAGCTGCCGATTCCCCTTGCGGAGCTTCAGGTGTCGGACCAGGTTCCCGCCGGGATGCAGGTTCGGCGCCTCCGGCTCGAGCGCGGCGACCGCGTCGGTCACCGGCTGCATGGGCTCGTAGTCCACCCGGATCTTCTTGGCCGCCTGGCGCGCGATCTCGGGATGGTCTGCGGCGACCAGCGCGACCGGCTCCCCCTGGTAGCGCACCACGTCCGCGGCCAGCACTGGCTGATCCGCGTGCTCGAGTCCGTACTGGTTGGTGCCGGGGACATCCTCGTGGGTGAGTACCGCGTAGACCCCGGCTGTGGCGAGCGCCTCGCCGATGCTGATCGCCTTGATCCGCGCGTAGGGATGCGGGCTGCGCAGCGTCGCGCCCCAGATCATGTCATCGGCCCACAGGTCGCTGCCGTAGGCGAACTGCCCGGTCACCTTCAGCGTTCCGTCCGGGCGCGCGGCGCTCTCACCGACCCGGCCGGGGGCCGCGGTTGTCGTGCCGCCCGCCAGCGCGGTGCCGGCCGAAGTCCGCGTGCTCATCCTCAGAGCCTACGGACGGGATCAAGGACGCGCGAGCGGGCTCTTTGGAAGTTCGCTTTACTTATCGTGCGTGACAAGACATCATGTGAGGCATGGCCACAGGGGGCGACATGACCGAGCTCCGCCGGGGCGTGCTCGGACCATGCGTGCTCGCGCTGCTCGAGCTCCGACCGCGATTCGGCCTCGAGCTTGTGCGTGATCTTGCCGCCTCCGATGGCCTGCTAACCAGCGACGGGACGGTCTATCCGCTGCTGAACCGGCTGCGGGACGCCGGCCTGGTGACGAGCGAATGGCGGGACGAGGAAGGCGAGCGCGCCCGGCGGTATTACTCGATCACGGCGGCGGGCCAGGAGGCCCTGGCGGCGTTCCGCGCCGACTGGACCCAGTTCGCGGCCACGGTCGGCGGCGTACTTAACCACCTTCAGGGCGACGCGCACATCGCACCAGACGGAGGGCGATGATGGGCACGAGAACGCAGCAGCGCCATCCCCTTATCCGCGGCTACTTGCGCGAGCTGGACCTGGCTCTCGCCGAGCTGCCGTCGGAGAAGGCCGTCGAGCTGCGACAGCAGATCACCGCGCACCTGCAGGACGCGGTGCCGCCGCGAGCGTCGGCTGATGAGGTGGCGACCATACTCGGCCGACTCGGCCCGCCCGGCGAGCTAGCCGCCGATGCCGCCGCCGGCGCTGCTCCGCAGGCCCGAACGGCGGTCGCAGTGCGCAGGCTCGGCGCGCGCCTTCGCCGGGCGCGCTGGCAGTCCTGGGTGCTGGCGGCGATCGTCGCTCTGGTGCTGGCCGCCGGGGCGGGCCGAGTGATTCAGTTCGCGACCGCACCGCTGCTCCAGCAGGGTGACACCGACGGCTGGGTTTACGCCAGGGACTATAACCGCGAGGTGGACACGCAGGCGGATGAAGCCCAGCAGACGACGGTCCCGATCCGCTCCGGTCAGCTTCAGGGCCTCTATCTCAACGTCAGCAACCCGAGCGACTTCACCGAGACAGTGCTTGGACTCGCGCCGGGCAGCATCCCGTTCGGGAACGCCGTCGTTCGCGTCTCCGAGCCGAATCCTGAGATCGATTTTGGCGGAGCGGTGGCGAATGCGCGGTACGCGCTCCCGGAGAACGTGCCGCCAGGCCAGTTCCGGATGGTGGAGGTACTCTGGCGCTCCAGCCTCTGCCTGGCCAAGGGAGCACAGGTAGGCATCCAGCAGATCCAGCTGCGCGTGCGGGTCGGCTGGCTGGTCAAGACCGACACGATCCGGCTCTTTGCTGGCTTCTACCTCTCCGGGCCCAGCCAGGGAACCTGCCGGAGCCGGCCATGAGCAGCAGCCTCGACCACCCACTGATCCGCGATTACCTGGCTGAGCTCGAGGCCGCCCTCGCGGCGCTGCCGCCGGCCCAGGCAGCGGAGCTGCGGGAGCAGATCTCGGCGCACCTGGAAGAGGAGCTTCATCCCGATGCCGACGACGCGACGGTAGCCGACGTGCTGGCGCGGCTGGGCCCGCCGGGCGAGCTTGCAGGCGCGCCGGCCAGTCCGACCGCGGCAGACCTGGCCGCGCGGCGCGCCCGGCGGAGAAGGACCCGCACCACCTGGGTCGTACTCGGGATCGTCGCCCTCGTCGCCGCGGCGTGGCCCAGCTACGTGGCGGTCATGCACGACGTCGGGTCACTCCAGGTCAGGGGCGCCTCGGCCTGGTGGTACCCGCAGGACTCGGCCCGGCAGGTCAGGACCGAGGCCGACGGGATCGTCCAGCTCACGGTGCCGATCCGGTCCTCGGAGCGGCAGGGTCTCGTGGTCGACGTCTACAACCCGAGCAGCTGGACCCAGACGGTGACGGGACCGGCGAGCGAATTCAGCCCAGGCAGTCCATACGGCCAGGTGGCGGTGTCAACGCAGCCTGTACATGGGAGCGCCGCGGCACTGCGAGCTGCCACGTACGGATTGCCCGGAGTGATCCCGCCGCATCAGAGCCGGGCGATCCGGCTGATGTGGGTGTCGATCATGTGCGATGAACGCGGCGGCGGCACGATCGTCAGCCAGCTGGTGCTGCAGGTGCGCGTCGGCTGGGTCACCCGGACGGAGGTTGTCAACCTGAACCCGACCTGGGCCGTGTACGGGCCGAGCACGGGCAAGTACGCCCTCACCGCACCCGCCTGTCAGTGAGCCCCGCGTCCGCTAGTACCCGGCCGCCGGGTCGATGCAGCCTTCCAGCGGCTCGCCGACGGCGAACCTCGCCACGTTGTCGCGGATCCGCGCGGCCAGCATGGCCTGGATCATCTCCTGCGTGTCGGCGGTGTGCGGGGTGATGATGCAGTTGGGCCGGCCCCAGAGCGGATGAGCATCAGGGAGCGGCTCGGGCTCGGTGACGTCCAGGCCGGCGCCGGCGATGGCGCCGCTGTCCAGGGCCGCCACCAGCGCGTCGGTGTCCACGTGCCGCCCGCGGGCGACATTGACGAGCCAGCTGTCTGGCCGCATCGCGGCGAACTCGTCAGGCCCGATGATCCCGGTCGTCTCGGGCGTCAGCGCGAGCGCGACGAACACGACCCTGGCGTCCGAGAGTGCCTCGTGCAGCCCGCTTGTCGGCAACGTGCGCTCGGCCCCGGCGACTGGCGCGGGACTGCGCCGTACCACCGTCGCCCGAACCCGCAACGGCGCCGTCAGCTCCAGCAGCTTGGTCGCGATGCCGCCACCGCCGAGAATCGTCACCGGTTCGTCGTACAGGCTGATGCCGGCTGGCTTACCCCAGGAACGGGCCGTGATCCGCTCGGGCAGGCCGCGCAGCCCGGCCAGCGCGAGCATGAGCGCGTGCTCAGCCACGGGCTCGGCGTACGCTCCCTTTGCGCATGTCCACGTCCACGCCGGATCGAAGACTCCGGCGGCGGCCAGGCCCTCCACGCCGGCGAACGGCAGCTGGATCCAGCGGACTGCGCCGTCGGCGGCGAGCTTGCGCCGCAGCCCGTCGGTGTCGCTCGGAACAAGCCAGACCAGCGCGTCGGCCTGGTCGTCAAGTCCCACCACCGTGCCGCCGCCTTCGCGCACGGCCTGGCTGACGGACTCGCTGCTGATAGGGCCGATAGCAACGCGCGGTGAAGTCACGTTCAGAACCTAGCCGACGCCGGCGCGATGCCGGGCAGGCGGTGCTAGCGAGAGGAGCAGCGTCGTCAGGTTCTCGCGGCCAGGTCCTGGCTGGCACGACGCGCGGCGCTGGTCACCTGCTGTTCATCGACTGTCACCAGCTTGTCGCGCTCGACGACCGGCTGCCCGTTGACCAGCAGCAGTTCAAGCGGCGCGGGTGCGCCGAGCACGAGCGCAGCGACCGGGTCGGCGATGCTCGCGTGCGGCAGCGTGTCGAGCCGCCACAGCGCGATGTCAGCGAGCTTGCCCGGCTCTAGCGAGCCGATTTCATCGACGCGGCCGAGCAGCCGCGCGCCGCCGATCGTGGCCAGCTCAAGCGCCTGCCTGACCGGCATCGCCCGCGGCCCGCCGGCCGCCCGCGCCGTCAGAAGGGCCTGCCTGACCTCGGCGAGCAGCGACGTGGCCTCGCTCGACGCGGCTCCGTCGACGCCGAGCCCGACGTGAACTCCCGCGTCGAGCAGCGCCCGCGTCCGGCAGACGCCCGCGCCAAGCCGGCCATTGGACGACGGACAGTGGGCCACGCCCGTTCCGGAGGCGGCGAGGAGCGCGATGGCGTTGTCGTCCAGGTGCACTGCGTGGGCCAGCCACACGTCTTCACCCAGCCAGCCGAGCGTCTCGGCGTATTCCACCGGCGTGCAGCCGAACCGCTCCGCGCAGTAGGCCGCCTCGTCGGCGGTCTCGGCCAGGTGCGTGTGCATCCGGACGCCGGCCGCGCGGGAAAGCTGAGCCGTCTGGGTCAGCAGCTCGCCCGTCACCGAGAACGGCGAGCACGGCGCCACACCGACGCGCAGCATCGACCCGGCCGAGGGATCGTGGTACTTCTCGATGGCGGCCTGGCTCCCGGCCAGGATCTCGTCCAGGCTCTCGACCACGTTGTCGGGCGGCAGCCCGCCCGAGCGCTGGCCGAGGTCCATCGATCCCCTCGTCGGATGGAAGCGAAGGCCCACGTCGCTGGCCGCCTGGACCGTCGCGCCGAGCACGTCACCGCCGTGCCGAGGGAAAACGTAGTGGTGGTCTGCGGTCGTGCTGCAGCCCGTCCTGGCCAGCCAGGCGAGCCCGGCGGTCGCGGCAGCGCCGACGATGCCGGCGTCGATGGCCGCCCACACCGGGTACAGCGCGGTCAGCCACTCGAACAGCGTCGAGTCGGCAGCGAGTCCCTGCGTGACCCACTGGTAGAGATGGTGGTGGGTGTTGACGAGGCCAGGAGTGGCCAGGCAGCCGCTGGCGTCGATCCGCCTGACCTCGCCTTCGGCGGGCGCCAGGGCCCGCATGGTGTCAGCGGGCACCGTGCCGGCGCCCACACCCGAGATCCGGTTCCCGGTCACGATGATGTGCCCGCTGGCGTGCTCGGCCCGTTGTCCGTCCATAGTGGCGATCGCGCAGCCATCCAGCACCAGCGTGCTCATTCGGCATTTCCTGTCCGCCCGCTGGCGGCGAGCCGGACGGCGGCGATGATCTTCTCGTAGCCGGTGCACCGGCACAGGTTGCCCGCCAGCGCCTCCCGGATCTCCAGGTCAGTTGGATGCGGCACCCGGCGCAGCAGGTCGTGCGTCGCGACGATGAGACCCGGCGTGCAGAATCCGCACTGCACGGCGCCGGCCCGCATAAACGCCTCCTGGACCGGGTGCAGCTCGCCGCCACTGGCCAGGCCTTCTACCGTCACGACCTCGCGACCCTGGGCCTGGCCCGCCGCGACCAGGCACGCGCAGACCGCAACGCCGTCCAGGTACACCGTGCAGGAACCGCACTCGCCCTGCTCGCACGCGTTCTTCGAGCCTGGCAGGCCCAGTCGCTCACGCAGTATGTAGAGCAGGCTCTCGCCCTCCCACACGTCGTCCGCGTGCATGAGCTCGCCGTTGATGGTCGCGGTCACGCGCATCGCCAGTCAGCCTCCGTCACCATGTGCCGCGCTGCCGCGGTACTGCTGCCACGCCCACGCCAGCGTCCGCCTGGCCATGACGGCCAGGGCGTGCAGGCGGTAGGCCGCGCTGCCGCGTACGTCGTCGATCGGGGCGGCAGCGGCGCGCACCATCTCGCCGAACTGCGCCGCGATCGCGGGCGGCAGCTCGGCCCTGGACTCCCACAGGCCGGCGTCGGTCAGCGCGGCCGCCAGGAACTGCTCGGCCGCCGGCGCGGGTCTTGGCGTCGGCGCGGCCGATCCGATGCCGGTGCCGACCGCCCGCTGCTCGGGATGCAGAGCCAGGCTGAACGCGGCGACCGCGATGACCATCGCGTTCCTGGTGCCGATCTTGCTGAACTGCTCGGGGCCCGACGGCAGCGGGATGTGGACGGCCGCGATCAGCTCATCCGGCTCCATGGCATTGCGCTTCACGCCGGTGAAGAACTCCTCGACGCCGATCAGGCGGGTACCGCGCACGGAGGCGACCTCGATGTCGGATCTGGCTGCGAGCAGTGGCGGATGGGCGTCCCCGGCGGGCGATGCGGTGCCGAGGTTGCCGCCTACGGTGCCGCGGTTGCGGATCTGCGGCGATCCGACGGTTCTCGCGGCCATGGCCAGACCCGGCAGCGTGCCGCCCAGCTCCGTGATGATCCGCGTATAGCTGACCCCGGCTCCCAGGCGCACCCGTCCGTCCGAGATGTCCCACTGCGCGAGCTCGCCGATCTTGGTGAGGTCGAGCAGCGCGTCCGGACGGCGCGCGTCGAAGTTCAGCTCGACCATCAGGTCGGTCCCGCCGGCGACCGGCACGGCCGCGGGCCGCTCCGCCTTCACCGCCAGTGCGTCGGCCCAGCTCGTCGGCTGGATGAAGTCCACGCTGCACCCGTCCCCTGCGCCGCTCGCGACCTGGAAGTGCCTGGCGGCTCGGCGCCGGCCGGGCCTGGCTGTCTCAGCGCAGGGTTATCACGTTAGCCGTGATCAGCTCCGCCGCGTCAGATGCCAGATAGGCGATCACGTCGGCGACCTGCGCCGGGTCTGCGACGTGGAAATGGGTGACACTCGACTTGACGAACTCGCGGACCGGGCTGGTGACCCAGCCGGTGTCGGTAACGGGCGGGTACACCATGTTGGCGGTAACCCCGTATTCGCCTAGTTCAAGTGCCGCCGACATCGTGTAGTTGAGCTGCGCGGCCTTCGCGGCGCCGTAGGACACCTCCTCCGGGAAGCCAAGATCGCCGCCCGATGTCAGGCCGACGATCCGGCCCCAGGTCGCGCCGCGGGCGATGTGCCGTCGGGCGAACTCGGCGATCATCAGGGCCGCGGCCATGGCGTCGATCGCGAACTGCTGGCTCCAGGTTGCCGCGTTGACCGGCCGCAGGGACCGGCCGTTCCGGTCGATCGTGGCCGGGCGGAATGTGTCGGCGACCCAACCGGTGGCGTTATTGATGAGGATGTCGACCGGGCCCAGTTGTTCCTCGGCCGCGTCGAACAGCACCGCCGGAGTCGCCGGGTCGGACAGGTCGGCCTCGATCGCGACTGCCCGGCCGCCGGTCGCCTCGATCTCGGCGATGACGGCATCGGCCGACCCAGCCCGGTTGTCGCGATAGGCCTGCGGCATGCCCGGATCGACCTCATCGTGGACTCGCAGGTACGTGCACAGGACGGAGCAGCCCTGGCGGGCGAGCGCGACGGCGGTGGCCGCGCCGATCCCGTGGTTGGCGCCCGTGACGATCGCGGTTCGGCCCGACATGCGCGTCACTCTCCTCATCGGTCACGAGGGCCGACAGCACAGCTCAGGCGAAACTAGCCGGCGGTTCGAAGGACGGGCCGGCCGGCGGGGCGTCGTCGCGTTCCACAGCGCACTGGATCAGGCCGTAGGGACGGTCGTCGGCGTGGAACACCTCGCCGGGGTTCTCTAGCCCGAACGGCGCCAGGTCGACGAGGAAGTGGTGCTTGTTCGGCGCCGAGAGCCGGATCTCGGCGATCTCCTCATGCGCCTCGAGTACCGCCCGGCCCATCTCCCAGAGGGTCTGCTGCAGCGCCAGGCTGTGCACCGCCGCGAACTGCTCCACTAGCAGCCGGCGCACGTCCGCGTAGGTCCCGTCAAAGTCCACGTCGTCGGGCCGGACGTACCGCCAGCGCGCGGTCAGCGACGTGGCGAGGACCCGATCGTGAGTCTCCGCCAGCGTCGTGAAGCGGTCCTTCAGGAAGCCAGCGAACTCCGATCCGGTCGACTTCAGCACGACCAGGTCGCGCAAGCCCGCGAGGACCCAGACGACCATCGAACCGCCGCTGCCCTCAACGATGGCCGACGCCGTCCTGATCTCCTGCCCGGAGCGGACGAACGCGTGCGGATGAGGCTGGCCGCCGACCATGGCCCGTTCCCATAGGTATTCGTCCACGTCGACCCGTGCCGCCGCGACCGGCTCGACATCCTCGACGAAATGCAGCGCCAGCGCCAGCGCAAAGTCCTCGATCTCGCCGACGCCCCGTTCCCCGGCGAAGGCGTAGATGGTGTTCTTCTGCGTGTCGGTCGGCAGCACCCGCGCCTGGTCGCCGGTGAGGTGCGCGTCGGCGAACTCGCCGCGCAGCGCCGTCGATACATTCAGGTCACGGATCTGGTGCTCGGGCTCCTCCCGGTAGATCCGGACGACTCGCGTCTCCGCCTTGCCATACTGAGTCGGCCCGAGCACGATCCCCATCGTCAGCTCCCGCGGTACGTGCTGTATCCGTAAGGACTTAACAACAACGGAACGTGGTAGTTCCGCGCCTGGTCATGCACCGTAAAGGTAACTGTTATCTCGGGAAAGAACGGCCGGTCGCCGGCATGGTAGGCGAGGAAATAGGCGGCGGTCGCGAAGACGAGCCGGTAGGTGCCCGGCTCGATGTCGGCCGGCCCCAGGCGGTGGATCCGGCCGTCGTCGTCGGTGCTGGCCCGGCCGATCTCGGTCGCGCCTGTCTCGATAACGCCCGGCGCGTGCACGCGCAGCAGCACGACCGGCACCCCGGTGGCTGGCCGGCCAAGTGCGACGTCCAGCACGTGCGTCGTGATGATGCTCATGACGTTCCGGCGAGCAGGGCGCGCAATCTGATCTCGATGATCTTCTGCAGCTCGGTCCGCACCACCTGCCATTCCGTCGCCGGGGAGTTGCGCAACCTGGCCCGCAGCAGGGCCAGCAGCTGCGGGCCAGTCCGGCCGGCCGCGCTGACCAGGTAAATGTGGCCGAACCGTCGCTCGTACTCCTCGTTGGACGTGGCGAGCTCGCGGGCGGTCTGTTCGTCGGAGTCGGAGACGCCCGATTGCTCGGCCCGCGACCAGGCTTCCGACCTGCCCGAACCCGAGTCCGCGCCGCCCAGCCGCTCGCCGATCCGCGGATGACCGCCGAGCGCGGCCTCGAGATCGGCCTGCGTCAGGCGGGCCACGATCGCGCTCGACTGGCGCACCGCGTCCTTGGCTGACGAATAAGGCCGGCCGGAGAGCATCCGCTCGGCCCAGGCAGGCGAGCTGCAACAGTCAAGGAGTGCTTGCCGGGCCGCTGCGGCCGGCAAGTTGTTGAACCGGGCTAGCTCGTCGGCGCTCATGTCACTGCAAGCCGTCGGGACGCCTCAAGGCGGCGCCTTCCCTCGTCGCTCGTTCCGTGTTTCCCGCTCGCCGCCCAGGCCGCCTCAAGGCGGCCCATCGGCTCGCTCATGCCAGGCTCCTCAGTCCAGGCGTCACCGCGCCCCGCCGTCTCACTCATGCCGTCAGACTTTCGTGCCGGCAGCCGAGCGGCAAGCAACGCGCCCATGACGGCCAGGCACAGCCGCCGTAAACTCTGGAAAACTGCCGATCCCCCGCAACCCGCTACCAGAAGTCAGGCACACGCGTCCGGAGGTGCTGTATGCCCCCACGCCGGGGAACGCCCCGCATTCTCGCCGTCGCGCGTGGCGACGAGCCCGCTGACCTGCTGCTTGCTGGCGGCCGGATCTTCTCTCCCGGCACCCGCGAGTGGCTGCGCGAGGATCTTGCCATCGCCGACGGCGTCATCGCGGGCTGGGGCCCACGCGAGGCACGCGAGGTCGTCGACGTCTCGGGCGCGGCCCTGACGCCCGGCTTCATCGACGCTCACATGCACCTGGAGTCGACAAAGCTGTGGGTAGACGAGTTCGTCCGGGCGGTACTGCCGCGCGGCACGACCGCCGTGGCTGCGGACCCGCACGAACTGGCCAACGTGTTCGGCGTCCGCGGGGTCGGCGCACTGGTGCGGGCCGCGGCCGGGCTGCCGTTCACCTTCGGCGTGTGCGCATCGAGCTGCGTGCCTGCCTCGCCGTTCGAGAGTCCGGGAGCGCAGGTGCACGCCGCCGAGGTCCGCGAGCTGCTGACCGAGCACGGCGCGATCGGCGTCGCCGAGGTGATGAACTTCCCTGGCGTGGTGGCCGGCGACGCGGAGCTGTTGGCCAAGATCGCCGCCGCGGGGGACCTGCGGGTCGACGGCCACGCGCCGGGCCTGAGTGGCCGGGCTCTGGACGCCTACCTGGCCGCCGGGGTCGAATCCGACCATGAGTGCACGACGGCCTCCGAAGCCGAGGAGAAGCGGCGCAAGGGCATGTGGATCTTCGTGCGGCAGGGCTCGGCGAGCAAGAACCTCGCCGACCTGATCCCCACCGTGCTGCGGCACGGCACCGAGCGAATAGCCCTGTGCAGCGACGACCGCGAGCCGGACACAATCCTGTCCGACGGCCACGTCAACGACTGCGTCCGGCTCGCGATCGCCTGCGGAGTGCCAGCCGAGGACGCGCTGGTGCTTGCCACGTCGAACCCGGCGCAATACCACAACTTCGACCACCTCGGCTGGCTCGCGCCCGGCTACCAGGCCGACGTGCTGTGCTTCGACTCGCTCGACCGGGTTGAGCCGGCCAGGGTGTACCAGGCGGGCCGGCTGGTCGCGGTGGACGGCCAGGTCGTGCCGGGTACCGTCCCCGACACGCCGGCCCCCGACTGGATGCGCGACTCCGTGCACCTGGCGGAGCTGCCCGGCGCGGACGCCTTCAGCCTTGAGCCGCCAGCCGGCGGCCGGGCCAGGGTCATCGGCATTGACCCCGACACGCTGACCACCAGGCACCTCGTGCTGGACGTGACCGACCCGGCGGCGGCGGTCGCGAGGATCGCCGTAGCCGAACGGCACCTGCGTACCGGCCGGATCGGGCTTGGCTACGTGCGCGGCTTCGGCCTGAGCCGCGGCGCGATCGCATCGACGGTTGCCCACGACGCCCACAACTGCATGGTCGTGGGCGAGCAGGGACCGGCCGGGCCGGCCGAGATGGCGGTGGCGGTCGCGCGGCTGGCCGAGCTCGGCGGTGGCCAGGTGGCCGTGCTGAACGGCAGGGTGATCGCAGAGGTGCCGCTGCCGATCGGCGGGCTGATAAGCGACCGGCCGGCCGCTGCCGTGGCGGCCGCGGTGGAGCACCTGGAGCACGTCGCGGCGGCCGAACTGGGCGTGACCATCGGCGCGCCCTTCATGCACCTGAGCTTCCTCGGCCTGTCGGTGATCCCGGAACTGCGCATCACCGACCGCGGTCTCGTAGATGTCGACCGGTTCGAGCTAACCGGCGTTGCCCCCGGCTGAGCCGGGCGGGTCGTAGGGCGAGGTCCGGCGCCTGCGCACCTGCGGCTACGCTGCCACGGCCTCGCCGGTCGGCTCGGGGGTTGCCTCGCCCTCGGCGCGGACCCTGCGGCGGGCCAGCGCGTAGTAGATGACCCCGCCGACGATCAGCCCGATGAAGACGCTGAAGTCCGAACCATCCGGACCGCCGTGGCGGGCCGCAAAGAACCCGACGTACGGGGAATAGGCGTTCAGCCACAGGGCCGCGCAGCCCATGCCCACGATCTGCGCGATGATCGCCGGCCAGTACACGCCGCCGTGGCGGAAGTACCGGCTGCGGCTGGTCTCGTCCAGCAGCGCGTCGTGGTCATAGCGGTTACGGCGCAGGAAGCTGTCGACCAGGAAGATCGCGCACCACGGGCCGAGCCACAGGATGATGAACAGCAGGAAGTCCGATAGCAGCGTATAGAAGTGCGACGAGAACACGGCGTAGGCCGCAATGGCCCCGGCGACCACCGTGTCGATCGCGACGCATTGCAGCCGCTTCAGCTGCGGAACCAGGCTCTGCAGCGTGACCCCGGACGAGTAGAGGTCGAGCGTATTGATCGCGAACAGCTGGAAGATCGCGAAGATCGCGAACGGCCACAC
This sequence comes from Streptosporangiaceae bacterium, assembly GCA_030040155.1. GTDB lineage: Bacteria > Actinomycetota > Actinomycetes > Streptosporangiales > Streptosporangiaceae > JAJYUU01. The sequence continues at coordinate 12,876 of JASHUG010000487.1, forward strand.
GAACCAGCCCGCGTACCCGGTGAGCAGGCCAGGCACGGTCGTGGCGGTCGGCACTCCCGTGGCCACGGCCGCGCCGAGGATCTCGAGCAGCGCTGAGGGGATCGCGCCGCCGAGCGCGACCGCAAGGACGATGTTCTTCTTGTCGGCGGTGCGCGGCAGGTAACGCGAGTAGTCGTTGCCGTTTTCCGTCCATCCGAGCCCGCCAGCCGAGATCACCAGGGCCAGGAAGATGGTGAGCGCTCCCCAGCTCGCTCCGTGCGCCGGCACGTGCAGGTTCACCTTCGAGACCGTAAGGCCGGCCATGACCGCGAAGAGCACCACGAACGGCAACGCAAGCCAGCGGAGCACCTTCAGCACGGCCGCATGCCCGAGCCAGGGCAGCACGGCCTGGACCGCTACGGCCAGGATGATGAAGATGATCTTCGAGGGATCGCCAGCGTGGAAGCCCGCCTTGTCGAGCAGCACGATCGCGGCAAAGACGACGAGGGCTATGCCCTCGATCTCGAAACCGACCTGGGTCACCCAGTTGAAAAACGACGGCAGCTTATTGCCGCGCGGTCCGAACGGTGCCCGGCTGATCGCAAAGACCGTCGTGCCCGCCTCGGGACCCTGCAAGCTGGCGAGGCCGGTGAGCACGTAGAACAGGTTGCCGACGATGACGACTACGACCGCCTGCGCAAAGTCGAGTCCGAAGATCAGGACACCGAGCGCGCCGTAGACCACGAACTCGACGTTCCAGACGCCACCCGCCCACATCCAGAACAGGCCGCTCGGCTTGCCCCACCGGTCGCCATGCGGGATGTGCTCGATGCCGCGCCGCTCGACGGCGGTCACCGAAGGATTGCTATCGCTGAGAACTTCCGTCGGATCGTTAGTCGCCACTTGCAGGCCTCTCTGCCGTGCGGTCAAAGCTCCTGTGCGCAGCCACGACGGGCCTGCGCCGGCATCAGGTGGCCGCTAGTCCGCGGAAGTCGCAACCGACAGCGGCACGCTCATACGCGACGCATACGGCGCGAACGGAGACTACTACGAAGGCCGACGGCCTGGAAAGATCCTTCCTTGGCGTACTCGGCCACGTTCAGCTAGCCGCGAGGGTTGACGGGCCGCCGGCCGTCCTCGGCCTGGATGCGAACCTGCGGCGGGACGTGCAGCAGGCCGGCCGGAACCCGCCAGCCGAGCATTGCGCCGCGGCGCACCGCGGGCGGGCCGAAGAACCCGATGAGGTAGCGGCCAAGGTGCGAGTCGCTGGTCGCGGCGGCGACCACGGCCGCGGGCCGCCACGCCGCGATCGCCCCGGCCATCGCGGTGCGCGAGGGACCTGCCTGGCTGAGGCGGCCCGTCGCCAGCCAGTCGATCCTGGTCAGCGTCGTGTGCTCGGCAGGATCGAGCACCTGGCGCCCGTCGCACACGACGGCATGGCCGTTCGGCGCCCGCACGATGCAGTAACCGCCGACCAGCGACACGGGAACGTTGCTCATCGCCTGCCACTCCATTGCCAGCGCCCGGTCGGCCAGCAGGGGCGAGATCGGCAGCACCAGGACCGATGCGCCTGGCCGCAGGCGAAGCGCGGTCAGCGAGGCCTTCCAGCCGGCTGGCGGCGGCACCACGTCGCCCGCTGGAACGGGCCGCGGGATGATCGGCAGGAGCACCAAGGCCCCGGCCAGGGCGATAATGGGCCGGCGCCAGGCCATCTGGGGCATGCCGACCGAGAGCAGCCGGTCCAGGGCGAACCCCAGCACGGCGGCGGCCGCACCGTCGGCCACGATAGGGAAGCGGTTGGGCAATACCTGACTAAGGGCGTGGACATGCTCAAACCAGTGCCCGGGCAGCAGCAGATCGGGCACACGCCAGCCTGAAATCGTTACGCCGTTGCTGCCCAGCCCCACCCACTCGAGCACAACGAAGATCACCCCGGCTACGCGGACGCGGAGGTCGCGCCAGCACGTGAGGATGGCCGCAGCTACCGTGGCAAGCAGGGGCCAGCCCAGATAGGCAAACGTCTCCGTCGGCTGCTGCCTGGTCATTCTCAGGAACTGCCCGTACCGCCCGTGGAACAGGACCGCGCTGGGCGCGGTCACGAAGTCGGCCGGATGGGTTCCGTAGCGGGTGACCGGCCAAGGGCTCCCCGACTCGGCGAGCGGCCCGTGGAACTGCACCCAGAGCGCGTGACCGCAGATCACCACCGCGACGACGAACGCGACGCCGGCTCCAGCCGCGGCCGATGCGAGCTTGCCAGCGGCGGCCGACGGCCTGCTGGCGACCAGCACGATCAGCGCCAGGCCGCTGACGATGGCCGTATCGACCAGCAGTTCCTCGGCTATGAAGAGCTGCGCCGCGACGAGCAGGCCGAGCCAGGCGCCGGTGAGCAGCGGCCTGGCCCGGCCGGTGGCCAGCCGCAGCACCGCGTCCACTATCAGCGGCGGCAGCACGGCGAACTGGAGATGATAGTGGTCCTCGGCCGCGATCATCAGCGCCGGGGAGAACCCGTAGATCGCGCCGCCGAGCAAGGCCGCGGCGATGCTCGCACCCCAGCGCCGCAGCACGAGGTACAGGGCGGCAGCCGAGCCGGCGAAGCCCGCCGTCTGCAGGACGGCCAGGCTGACCGTCGGGCCCGCCAGCAGGGTCACGGGGGTGAGCAGGACGCCGGGCAGCAGCAGAGAGGTGTTCCACATCATGTTGATCCCGCTCGGCGAATTCACCGCAGTCGTGATCAATGCGGGCAGGTGACCGTGAGCCACGGCCTCGGCGGCGTACCGCATGAACCAGATGTTGAGGTATATGTCGGACTCGACACGGCTGCCGGCGGCGGGCACGCGCACCGCGGGATTGGCCCATATCTGGGCGGTGAGCACCACCGCCACCACCAGGTAGCAGCAAGGGACCAGCAGTTCGGCGCGCCGCCAGTTGGCAGCGGCCCGCCGCTCACCGGACCTGGCCAGCGACAACCGACCCACCCATTCCCCCCGATGCTGGCCGAGTCCCTCAGCTACCCACAGCCCGTCAGCTAGCCCAGGCGATGCTCCTTTCTCTGGGCCTTATACCCGCCTGCGCCCCCGATGTCCCGGCGGCACCGCGAGCCGTGCGGGGCCTGTCGTGACCACTCGGCGCGCCGCCAGACGGGAGTCGGCCGGGACACACCTCGTTCCCCTCTTAATTGACCTTGCGCTCGAATCCCGCCCAGAACGGCTCCCGCAGCTTGAACTTCTGCAGCTTGCCGGTAGCCGTCCGGGGCAGGGCGTCCCTGAGTTCAACCGAGGTCGGGCACTTAAAATGCGCAAGCCGCGCGCGGCAGTGCTCGATCAGGTCAGCCTCGCCCGCTGCACTGCCCGCGCGCAGTACCACCAGCGCCTTGACCGTCTCGCCCCAGCGTGCGTCGGGCACGCCGATGACCGCTGCTTCTGCCACCGCGGGGTGCTGATACAAGCAGTCCTCGACCTCAAGCGAGCTGACGTTCTCGCCGCCGGAGATGATGACGTCCTTCTTCCGGTCGGAGATGACCAGGTAGTCGCCCGCCTCGATGTGGCCCTTGTCGCCGGTGTGGAACCAGCCGCCGGCCAGCGCCCGCGCCGACTCCTCTGGCTGCTCCCAGTAGCCGTCGAAAACGTGGTTAGACCGGGCCAGGACCTCGCCCTCCTCGTCGGTCTCGATCTCGACTCCGATAGCGGGCACGCCGGCTCGCGACTGCAGGCGAGCGCGCTCGGCTGGCGGCAGATCGTCCCACTCGGCCGGCGCCCGGTTGATGGTCAGCAGCGGGGCGGTCTCCGTCAGGCCGTAGATCTGGATGAACTCCCAGCCCAGCTCCGCCTCGACCCGCTCGATCGTCTTGGATGGCGGCGGAGCGCCCGCGACCACGATCCGCACCATGCCGGCGCCCGGCACCTCACGGCCGGCCGCGCGCCGGTCGGCGGCGGCGGTGAGGATCGCCGCCACCACGGCCGGGGCTCCGCACATCAGCGTCACCCCGTGAGCCTCAATCCGGTTCAGGATCTCCTCGCCGTCGATCTTGCGCACCACAACCTGCGGGACCCCCATGCCCGTGACCGCGTATGGCATGCCCCAGCCGTTGCAGTGGAACATCGGCAGCGTGTGCAGGAACACGTCGCGGTCGGTCACGGCGGTGTGCCAACCGAAGGTGGCCGCGTTCAGCCAGCAGTTCCGGTGCGTCAGCTGCACGCCCTTCGGCCTGGCCGTGGTGCCGCTGGTGTAGTTGATGCTCGCGGTCGCGTCCTCGTCGGCGGTCCAGCTCGCGGGCTCGGCACCGGGTTCCGCTTGCGCGAACAGTGCCGCGTCGGCGGCCCCGTCCAGCATGATCTTGTGCTTAGCCGAGATGCCGCGCAGGCTGTCTTCTGACTCCGGGTCGATGAGAAGCACCGACGTCGCCGAGTGACCCACGATGTAGCCGATCTCGTCGGCGTTCAGCCGGTAGTTGATCGGCACCAGGATCCGGCCGTAGCCGCTGACCCCGAAGAAGGAAATCAGGAACCGCGCCGCGTTCGGGCTGACGATCGCCACCCGTTCGCCGTGGGGCACACCCATATCGTCCAGGGCCAGCGCCATCCCGCGGGCGCGGCTTTCCAGCTCGGCGTAGCTGAGGCTGCCAAGTGATCCCGCGGTCCCCGGCTCATCGAAGACTGCCGTGCGGTTGCCATACACCGCTGCCCCGCGGCGAAGATAGTCCCCGATCGTGAGCGGAACCTTCATGGCCGGCTCCTTCCTGGCCAGGAGCTCCGCCACGCGCGGTACCGCTCCGGCCGACAGCTGATTTTCCCGCTCAGCCCTGGCGGCGCGCTAATGCGCCGCCTTCCCTCGTCGCAAACTACGCTCCTCAGTCCAGGCGCCGCCGCCCCGCCAGGGCTCGCTCGGACCACGTCAAGCCAGCGCATGCAGGGCGAGCGCGGCGTAGACGGCGGCGCCGTCGGGCAGCACGGCGTCGTCGAACACCGCCTCCGCGCTGTGATTGGCCGGGGCGCCATCCGGGTCTACCCCCTCCGGGCACGCGCCCAGGCTGATGAACGCCCCTGGCACCCGCTCGAGTACGTAGGAGAAGTCCTCCGAACCGGGGTCGGGGTTGCGCTGGGCAACGTACCGCTCCGCGCCGAGCGCGGCCGCGATGACTTGTTCGGCGACGGCGACCTGCGCGGGATCATTGACGGTCACCGGGTAGCCCTCCACGAACTCAGCCGTGGCCGACAACCCGTGCGCTTCGGCGATCTTGTGGACCAGATTGACGGCGGCCTCCCTGACAATGGCCCGGTTCCCGGCGGACAGCGTCCGGATGGTCCCCGAGAAGTTCGCGTCATCGGGGATCACGTTCCTTGCCGTCCCGGCGTGCAGGCTGCCGACGGTGATGACGACGGGGTCGAACACGTCAAATCGCCGGGTCACGAGCGTCTGCAGCGCGGTCACGATCTCGCAGGCAGCGGGAATGGGGTCGGCCGCCCTGAACGGCTGCGACCCGTGCCCGCCCCGGCCGCGCACGGTGACCTCCAGCGCATCGGAGGCGGCCAGCACCGGCCCGGCCCGGCTGGAGAACATCCCGCCAGGCAACTCCTCGGACGCGACGTGCAGGGCGAAGGCGGCCGCCGGACGTTCCCCGGCCGCGTCCAGCACGCCCTCCTCGATCATCAGCCGGGCTCCGCCGCAGCCCTCCTCACCTGGCTGGAACATGAAGATCACGTTGCCGGCCAGCTCCGACTTGCGCGCGGACAGCAGCCTCGCGGCGCCGGCCAGCATCGCAACGTGAGTGTCATGCCCGCACGCATGCATGACGCCGGGGACCGCTGACGTGTACGAGACTCCGCTGCGCTCGCTGACCGGCAGCGCATCCATGTCGCCTCGCAGCAGGACCGTCTTCCCCGGCCTTGCGCCGCGCAGGACGGCCGTGACCGAGGAGAGCGCCTGGCCCGTCGACACCTCGAGCGGAAGGCCGTCCAGCGCCGCCAGCACCTTCTGTTGCGTCTTCGGTAGATCCAGGCCTATCTCGGGCTCGCGGTGAATGGCGTGCCGTAGCGCGGTTATCTCGTCTGCCAGCCCGTTAGCGTCCTCGCGCAGTGAACCCATGGGCCCATCCTGGCCGGGCGAACCGCATATTTCCACCCGTCGTGACGTCGCTCACACCCGATATGACACGATCCCCGAATGGCCGAGACAGTCGAGCTGCGCCGCGGCGCCGCGGCCGACCTGCCGTTGCTCGAATCCCTGTGGGTCAGCGTCCATCACCGGCACGTTGAGTCGATGCCCGAGCTGGCGCCATACATAGACGACCACCAGACGTGGGCTGTGCGCAGCGCTCTGTACGCCGAGTTGCTCGCGAAGCCGGACACGATCCTGGTGCTGGCCATCGAAGGAGCGTCCCCGGTTGGCTACGGCCTGGCCCACGTGCTGGCGGCTGTCGACACCTGGATCGCCGACACGTGGCGCACCGGCGGCCGGATCGGTGAGATCGAGTCCCTGGCCGTGCTGCCCTCGCACCGAGGCCAGGGAATCGGCAGCAGGCTGCTCGACGCGCTCGAGCGCGAGCTGGCGAGCATCGGGGTCCACGATCTGATCCTCGGCGTGCTGGCTGGCAACGAGGACGCGATCCGGCTTTACCGGCGGCGTGGCTATCGCCCGACCTGGGTGTACCTGTCGCGGTTCGAAGGCAGGTAGGCAGGGCTCACTGCGGGCGCACCGCTCGCGGCTGCCGGCCAGGGCCGTGAACCCAGCCAGGTAGAGCCGCCGGGGCCTGGTCGGCCATGATGGTGCAATGGATCTTCCTGTCATGCCGCCGGTCGCACCCATGCTCGCCAAGTCGGTCAAGGACATTCCCGCTGGCGAGCTGAGCTACGAGCCCAAGTGGGACGGGTTCCGCTCGATCATCTTCCGCGACGGCGACGAGGTGGAGATCGGCAGCCGGAACGAGCGGCCGCTGACACGCTATTTCCCCGAACTGGTCGCGGCCGTGCTGGCCAGCATGCCGGAGCGGTCCGTCATCGACGGCGAGATCGTGATCCCGGATGCCGAGAACCGCAGGCTGGATTTCGAAGCGCTGCTGCAACGGATTCACCCGGCCGACAGCAGGGTGCGACTGCTGGCCAGCCAGACGCCGGCCTCGTTCGTTGCCTTCGACCTGCTCGCGCTGGGTGACGAGGACTGCATGGAACTGCCGTTCGAGCGGCGCCGCGGCATCCTCGAGGACGCGATGGCCGCGGCGCAGCCGCCGATCTACCTGACGCCGACGACACGAGACCGCGGCACTGCCCTCGAGTGGTTCAGCGAGTTTGAGGGGGCCGGGCTTGACGGCATCGTGGCGAAGCCGCTCAGCGGCGACTACCAGCCGGACAAGCGAGTCATGTTCAAGATCAAGCACGAGCGCACGGCAGACTGCGTCGTGGCCGGGTACCGGTTGCACAAGAGCGGCCCTGACGCGATCGGATCGCTGCTGCTCGGCCTCTACGACGAAAACGGCAACCTGGCCAGCGTGGGCGTGGTCGGCGCATTCCCGATGGCGATGCGCCGCGAGTTGTTCAAGGAGGTCCAGCCGCTAGTCACAACGTTCGAGGGGCATCCCTGGAACTGGGGCGGCCAGGACCTTACCGTCCGCCACCCGCGTGAGGCCGAGGGCAGCAGGTGGAACGCGGGCAAGGACTTGTCGTTCGTGCCGCTGCGGCCTGAGCGCGTGGCCGAAGTCAGGTACGAGCACATGGAGGGCACCAGGTTCCGCCACACGGCTCAGTGGATCCGGTGGCGAGACGATCGGGATCCGCGGTCGTGCGGCTTCGACCAGCTAGAAGAGCCGGTGAACTTCGACTTGTCCGAGATCCTGCCGCGCTAGCCCGCGTTAATCACACGGGGTCTGCAAACCGCTGGAGGACGGCACACCGATGACCTACCGCCCGGCCTTGTTCCCGGTGTCGATCAAGGGAGTAGTCCTGCAGCACGGCAAGGTGCTGCTCCTGCGGAACGAGCGAGACGAATGGGAGCTGCCCGGAGGCAAGCTGGAACGCGGCGAGGATCCGCCCGCGCGGCTACGGCAGGAAATCAGCGAGGAATGCGGATGGGCTGCTTCAGTAGGGCCGATCTTGGACTCCTGGCAATATCACATCAGTGATGGCGTCGACGTGCTCATCGTGACCTACGGCGCCGAAGTCGCTACCAGCGACCCGCCGCAGCTCAGTCACGAGCACAAGCAGGCAGGCCTCTTCGGCGAGGACGACGTCGAGGCGCTGCGAATGCCCGACGGTTATAAGCGGTCCATCCGCGCGTGGTATGCCCTGGCCGGCCGGCGAGCAGGGCGAGCTCCGGTCAGTCGACCAGGCAGCCAGAGTTGCTCGCCGCCCCGGCCAGAGGACGAACCGCCGGCCTGGCCTGCGGGAAGGCGTTGGCCAGGGCGGTCGCGATGAGCTTCGACCGGGCCGCGTAGCCGGCCGAGGTGTAGTGGATGCCGTCGGAGATGAACCACTGGGGGCGGGCGTAGGCCGCCCAGTTGAATACCTTCATGTTCGGGTAACGAGGACACGCCTGCAGCAGCGCCCGGTTCCACAGCTGCATGTCGTGCTCGGAGTACGGCCCGCTGGGCAGCAGCGAAATCACGTTCACCCACATGACCGGCTCGTCGCCGATGAGGGACATCATCCGCTGAATCCGGGCCGCGAGGCCGACGTTGGAGCCGACGTCTACGTCGGCTGTGTCGTTCGTGCCGAGGGCCAGGACCCAGCAGCCCCGGTATCCGGCCCGGACGAGCTGCTGAGCGACGGTATACGCGTTCGGCTGGCCGAGCAGCGTCTCGACAATCGAGCGGCCGCCGGACACCTCCATGATCGTCCTGGTCACGCCCACCATGGCGTACTGCGCGGTGATCCTCTGCCGCGGGTCGGGCAAGTAGTCAGGCGAGATCAGGCCGTCGGACGTCGAGTCGCCGATGTGTACCACGGATCGGCACGATGTCCTCGGGCCGCCGTGCGCCGGCTGCCCCTTTGCCGTCATCCCGGCTGGCATCAGCGACTGGGCGCTGGTCCGTACCCGTGCGGAGGCCGCAGCGCCGGTGAGCGACTGCCCGGTCGGCGACCCCTGGCCTGCAGCGGCGGCGAGCTGGCTGGCCGGCCCCGCCG
>JASHUG010000488.1 GCA_030040155.1 Streptosporangiaceae bacterium
TCCTGGGGCGGGTTCCTGCCCGAGCACACCACCGCCGTCAGTCTGCGGGACCGGCTCTTGCACCACTGCCACGTCGTGGTGCCCAGTCCGTCGGTCGGCAGCAGTGACACGACATGCTGGAAGCGCAGGCCAAGGGACTTGTGCGTGATCTCGGACGGCCTAGGCACCAGACTCGACGCCAACGTAGACAGTCGAGCCCATCAAGTTCGACCATGGCTCCCTGCTGGGTGCCGCGCTGGGAGCGGCAGACATCCCATGTTCTGAGATTGTCAAGCAGCTGATTGCTGGTAGTGGCTCCAGGCGATGTCCTCGTTGTGGGCGGTGCTGGTTTTGAGGCAGCCAAGTGCTCACCGGGCAACGTCAGGGCACGTCATCCCATCAGCGTTCACGTCTCCTCACGACCAGCGGGCGCAGGGTCTGCCGCAAGACCTCCAAAGGATCAGATGCGAGGAGTGCTGACCCGCCAGCCGTTGCCGGAACCGAGCCTGCCAAACACGCCCGGCAAAACCCGTTAGATGCGTGCGGGCTGCGCGATCCTGGCGTCATGGTGATACGTGAGGCAAAGGCAGAGGACTGGCCGGCTATTTGGCTGATCTTGAAAGAGGAGGGCAATGCCGGGGAGACGCTGACGTGGGATCCGGCGAGAACTGAAGCGCGGGCCCGCGCTGGGTGGATGCGAGAGCCTCCCGGGCGGACCTTTGTCGCCGTCGATGACGGTGGAAATGTCATCGGCAGTGCGGACACTCATCCCGTGCACCCAGGCCCTGGGGCGCATGTTGCCAACGCCGGCTTTGTAGTCCATCCGGCACGCCGTGGTGAGGGCGTCGGCCGTGCTTTGTGCCGCCATGTCCTGGACCAGGCGCGGGCGGACGGCTATCGGGCGATGCAGTTCAATGCCGTTGTTGAGACCAACACGTCCGCGATCCGGTTGTGGCGCTCGTTCGGCTTCCAGGTCCTTGCGACGATTCCCCAGGCGTTTCGTCACCCGACACACGGATACGTTGGCCTGCACATCATGTACAGGACGCTCTGAACGAAAACTCGCGCTGTCATAGGCATGTGCGTGAGCCCATTGACCTAACCCATGGCTCCCGTCGCCGAGAGTTAGGCCGGGAAGCCGGCGACCGGCTATGCGGGTGCAAGCCTTCGCAATGCCGCGGCCTAGTTCTCGTCACGTGGGTCCGAGCTGCGCCACCCTCGGTGTGTCGGTCGGTACTTTATTCCAAGTGTCGGTGTCTGTAACTGGTTCCTGGGAGAGCGTAACCCTTTTCTCTTAGCCAGCCGCACGTATCCGGACCGTGCTAGCGCGGGTCGTCCCTCGGAGATCGTCCTGCTCGTTGGCCGCGGCTTCGTTGGTGATGCACGACGACGACGCAGCCTCAGTAAGTCGCTGCCACCCTGTGGGCGAGCGCCCTCAGCTGCTATGGCCAAGGGACAAGCCCGCGTAACGTGTCGAACTGCGGTAGTTGCCGCCGGAGGGATGGGAGGTGAAAGGCCGCTCTATTTGTGGCAGTCTGGCTCACCGGGCACTTCGCGGATGTTTTGGAATGCTGGCCGGGCCAGCAGGCCATGCCCCAAAATCGGTCGAGCCATTCTTCCGGATTAGCAGAAATACGGTCAGAATATCACCATCATTGGTAGCCTTCGCGACTTCGCCGCCGATCGACGCTAATTAGGAGAAGTCAAACGGATGAGCCGATCGTTTTTCAGATCACAGCCGCGGCGCCGTATGCCGCCAGCATCAGAGAGTCCCTCGATGCCGAAGACCTCGGCCGGACCGCCGTCGACCAGGCTCTTGGCGCGATATTGACGGAACCGATACGGGACCAGGACGCCTCATGACGATGGACATGCAGGTCAGACCAAAGGCGGCGGGCGAGTCGGCCTGTAGGCCGGGTTCTGCCAGAGCCAGTCTCCCGACCTGCCGCGATCCCCCGCACCGTGCCCTGAGCTGCCGATTCACATCTCCCTAGTTCCCGGCTTCGCCCGCTTGTGCCGAACCTCCGGCGGAACAGAGGCGGAACAAGGACGTGCGCTCTTGAGGGCTGCGCGGCGTCTGCTGAGGCAGGCCCCTGGCCTGCCCCTCTTCCTGCCGATGCCGTGCCAGAGGCTCACGGTCAAGGACGCCGTAGTCGCCGCGCAGCGGTCAAAGATCCTTGAGGGCGAGGGGCACGGCCATACGCTCCGCCGCGCAGCCCGGCCTCCGCATTAGCCATCGTCCCTAACGTTCTCAAGCTTTCAGCCAGTCAGGGCTGATGTATCGCGCGCGTAGCGCTGCCGGTTGCCATCCCGGCTCGAGACGACCAGACGAGACCCGCCGTTTGTGCGGGCCTTGGTGTCCAGCTCGCCGGCGAGGTACGCATGACAACCGCAACGCTCCCAACCACCGGAACTCTCAGCCCGCGGGCGCGCGGTCTTGGCGCGCCCCGAGGCGGCCGGGCGCGAAGCGCAGTAGGCCGCCGATCATCTCCGTTCCATCCAGCTCCACCAACTAGCGCTCCCGCGCACTCTCTATCTCGGTATAGACGCAAAGTTTCGAACCACCTCCTGGTGGCCTGCGACGATGCGGCCGGATGGCGCCGCGGCGCACGGATGAACCTGCGAGCCCTCGCATCGGCAGATCCGGACACTCCCGAGCGGCAGCGCAACTGCGGCGTCGTCCCGGTCGGTGACCGGGTGGAGATCCGGATCAAAGACGGAACGGCGTACTACTGCGGGCTGGAAACCTGCGGCAACGTGTGGCTGTGCCCCGTGTGCTCCGCCAAGATCCATCACCGCCGCGCCGCCGAACTCCGCGAAGCCCTCGACACCTGGGAAGCCCAGGGGCACAGCGCGAGCCTGGTTACGGTCACTGTCCCGCACAACCTGGCCGACCGGCTCGCCAAGCTCCTGGACGCCGAGCGGGACGCGTGGAAGCGCGTCACTCAGGGGGCGGCCTGGCAGCGGCTCAAGCGCAAGGTGGGCATCGCCGGGCACATCATCGCGCTGGAGTTCACCTGGGGCGACCAGAACGGCTGGCACCCCCACTACCACGTGCTCCTGATCCACGACCAGGACCTGAACGCCGCCGCCATCGCGCAGCTGCACGCCCACGTGCACTCGCGGCTAGCTGCTGCCTGTCGCGATCACGGCCTACGCGAGCCCGACCAGCTGCACGCGGTCCGCATCGACCCCAACGTCTCCGCCACCGCCGCGGGCGCCTACGTCGCCAAAGGCGGCGACTGGACACCCGCCGAGGAAATGACCCGCGGCGACCTCAAGACCAGCCACACCGGCAGCCGCACACCGTTCCAGATCCTCGCCGACTACTACCAGACCGGCGACACCCGCGACCGCGACCTCTGGCACCAATACACCACGGGTGACCCGCGGCTTGGCCGCCGTGCGGTGGTCCCGCGGTCTGCGTGGGCTGATGCTCGGCCCGGCAGCCGAGCCCGAGCACAGCGACGAGCAGCTGGCGGCCGAGGACGTTGACGGCAAGCTCGCCGCGGTCGTCCCGCTCCCGACCTGGAAGGGAATCCGCCTCGCCGGCCTCGAGCACGCCGTCCTGGTAGCTGCCGAGCTCGGCGGGCAGGCCACCGTAGACGTCCTGCTTCGCCAGGTGTGGCCGTCTCCGAACGTTTGAGACTGCAGCCGCTGAGCTATACGGCGACGAACCGCCACCCTCTAGGCCGCGCGCGCCGTGGACCCTTGATCACACGTTGGGCTGGCGGAGTTCCTTCGCAGGCGACATGGGTGCCGCGGGCCGGGTTGTTGCCGCGCCTGGCGGGCATCCGCAGCTAGCGCGCACCACAAGCTGGGTAGGCAGCAGATCCAGTGTGGCTGGCCGCTGCGGGTTGGCGATCCGATCAAGAAGGCGGCTGCAGGCTCGGCGCCCTAGCATCCGCACAGGCTGCCGGACGGTCGTGAGCGGGGGATCGGACACGCCGGCAGGGTAGATGTCGTCGAAGCCGACCACGCTTATCTCACCGGGAACATGTATGCCGGCCACTGCCAGGGCCTTAAGCATCCCGATCGCCATCTGGTCGTTGGCGCATACCACGGCGTCAGGCAAGTCCCCGGAGTACCGGGCGAGCAGGTCTTGCCCGGCATGCTCGCCGCTGCGGACGCTGAAGGTGCCCCGGGCGGAGCCGATGAGCTGGCATTGCGGATTGCTGCCCAGCACGCGGTGCAGGGCGAGCCGCCGCTCGCTGGCGTCCGGCGCGTCTGACGGCCCGTCGAGGTGGAACAGGCGCCGCTTGTGGTGTTCGGAGATCAGGTGCGTGATGATCGCGGTCGAGCCGGAGAAGCTGTTGGCTGCCACCACATCGGCTGCCTGTTCGGTCATGGCTCCGGCTATCACCACGACCGGGACACGCGCGGCGAGGCGCTCGATGTGCTCAGCGCTGCCGAATCCTTCGCCGATGAGAAGCCCGTCGACCTTGCCGGAGAGTGCATCAAGCTCGTCGCGCTGCGCCCGGCCCGTGTCATTTGCGTGCAAGAAACTGACCAGCATTGACCACCCCGTGTCGCGGATGCGCTCTTCAGCCCCGCGCAACACTTGGTCCCAGTACAAGAGCCCGACTTCCTCCAGGGCGTCGTAGACGGTGTCACGCTCCTTGCACGCCAGGCCGATGACCTCCTTGCGGCCGCGGGACAAGCTCTGGGCCGCGCCGTCGGGCACATAGCCGAGATCCTCGATGGCCCGCCGTACCCGGGTCCGGGTGGCATCGCTGACCCGCTCCTGGCCGTGCACCACCCTGGACACCGTGGCGGTGGAGACCCCGGCCAGGCGCGCGACATCGTAGAGCGTTACCACGTCGTCCGATCAGTTGCGTGACTATCCATGACGCTGATCATTATCCTTGCCGCATCGACGTCTCGGCCAGCCCTGCAAGGCGCCACCGCATGATGACCGAGGACACGCACATCATGACCCGCACGTCAATGCCGTCCGGGACGATCGCCGCGAGCCGCTCCGCCAGGACGACGGCGAGCTTGTCGGCGTCGACTACAAGTTCACTCTCCGACACTTGTCTCTGGCTCCCGGGCTTGGTGTGGCCGATGCGCGAACCGCAGGCTAGCGCGGTGGCGGGTTACGGCCAGCAGGCCACCGAGGCCCGCTACGGAGCCCTACCGGGGGCCTCCAGTGAGTAAGAAGGCCCAGCTCAGAGGGCGGGCGGCGGGCGAGCTGGCCTGTAGGCCGGGTTCTGTGCACCCGCGTTAGCGGGCCGGCGGCCATCCATCTAGGACTGCCGTTGCCGACAGCCTCATGCGGTCTACCCGCGAGCATCGGGCGGGCCGCCCTCTGGCGCTCGCGCAGGAACCGCGCTCCTCGCGCGGCCCCCTTTTGACCTTGCTCCAGGTGGGGTTTACCGAGCCGCTCGAGTCGCCCCGAGCGCTGGTGGTCTCTTACACCACCGTTTCACCCTTACCTCCCGGCATGGCCGGGAGGCGGTCTGTTTTCTGTGGCACTGTCCCGCGGGTCGCCCCGGGTCGGCGTTACCGACCACCCTGCCCTTGGAGCCCGGACCTTCCTCGCCGCGCCAGGGGTCGCCTGGCGCGTCGCGGCCGCCCGGCCGACTCGCCCGCCGCTGCCTCAAGCCTATGGTGGCGGACACCTGCCTGGCGAATGATCAGCCTTGACCTGGACTTTAGACGGCGACAAGGCGGGCGGCCCCGGCATCGTGCGCCAGGGCCGCCCGCCCCTTTTGTGCAACAGCGCAGTCCGTGGTTAGCGGATCAGGCTGCCCAGCAGACTGCCGTAATTCTCGCCGTTGCTCTGCTTCGGCGGAGTTGCCAGCGAAAGGGCCGGCATCTCCCGCCGGGCCGCAGACGGCCGGTTTGCCGGGCGGCTGGTTGACCGGCGAACGGACGGGCGAGCCGACTTCGGCGTCGCCGTCCGCGGCCTCGAAGCCGTGGACCTGGGCTTGGCCGTTGTCGACCTCGGCTTCGCCGAAGTCGAGGTCGTCCTCGCCGAGGTTCGCCGCCTGGCCGAACCGCTCGGCTTAGAGTTCGTCGAGGCTATGGAACTCGACGCGGCCCGTGGCCGGGGTGCGGTCCTTGACGTGCTCGTCCGAGATGTGCTCCGCGACCTGCTGGCCGAAGACCTGGTCGACCTTGGCCTGGCGGTTGACGTGCGCGCGGTCGATGACCGTCGCGCCGCCGGGCGGCGTGTCGAGCTGCTGCGGCGTGCCGTGGTGGTGACCTCCGGCTTTGCCGAGGACATGGTCTTGGCTGCGGCCGTCAGCGCTTTCGCCGCCGTCATCATGGACTTGGTCGCGGTGTTCATTGCCTGCATCGCAGACGACATGGTCTTGGCCGACGACGTTGCCTTGGTAGCGGCGGCAGTCATCTTCGTCGCTGCCGACGTCACCTTGGTCGCGGCCGACGACACGGTCCTCGCTGCCGACGCCGGCGTCGCCGTGCCCCTCGACGACGATCTGCTAGTCGAGCGCGAAGCGCTGCTGCGCGTCGAGCCCGAGGCAGTACGCCGTGTGGAGGAGCTACGGGTCGACCGTGCAGACGAGCTGCGGGAAGACCGCGATGCGGGCGTCCGGGAAGTCGGTGAAGCCGTCCCGGCCGGCGTGGCCGCCGTGCTTCGCGTCGCAGTTGACCTGGCGCGACTCACGGTGCTGGCCCTGGTGGTTTTCGGCCGGCTCGCAGTGCCAGACGCACTGCGGCTCACCGACCTGCTGCGGGCGGTACTCGCCGAATTACGGCGCGTCGCCGCACGGTTTGTGGTCTGAACAGGCACTGATTTCCCCCCGTCTTGATCAATTACGGGAGTGCTATTCCACCGACGGCCTGGCTTTACACACCTACCGGGCCGTTACGTCAGAACATTGACCGCAAGCCGCCTGAAAAGGGTGACGCCGCCGACGCTCAACGCCCGCGCCGGCGACCTCTGCGCGCAGGTGGCGATACGCCCGAGTGCAGGTGGGCGGTGTCGTTGAGCGAGCGCACCAGCGCCGGGCCATCGGCGTACCAGTCGACTTCCGATAGCGACGCCACATCGAGGTTGATGCGGAAGAGCGCGGCCGGCGGCGCCAGCAGCGCACGGCACACGATGGTCTTGATCGGCGTCACATGGCTCACCACGGTGATGGTCTTGCGGCTGTGTTCGGACAGCAGGCGGTCAAGCGCTGCCGATGCCCGCCGCGCCGCGCTGGCCAGGCTCTCACCGCCAGGCGGCGCCGCATCCACGTTCGCCATCCAGGCCGCCATCTCCTCCGGCCACCGGGCCGTGACCTCGGCGAAGGTCAGGCCCTCCCACTCGCCAAAGTCCGTCTCGGCCAGATCGTCATCCACGAGCAGCGCAGCTCCAGTCGCTTCGGCCACTGCCTCGGCGGTATTCAAGGCCCGTACCAGGGGCGAGGACACGACGACGTCGATGCCGCCCCGTGCGGCCAGCCTCGCGGCGGCCGCCGCAGCCTGCCGCGTGCCGACGTC